>DATNIU010000119.1:0-20257 GCA_035604275.1 Streptosporangiaceae bacterium
GGCATGGAGATCTTGGGCCCGTCGGCCGTTCACACCTGGGCTCTGGATTACGTCGCCGCGAAATGGGTGAGGGCGCCGGTGATTGCGGCGGTGAACTTGCCGCCGCCTCCGTGGCCCTCGTCATCGATGATCTGGAGCTGGCTAGTGGACCAATTTCGGGACAGGTGCCAGGCGGTTTCAAGAGGGCTGCTGACGTCGTAGCGGCCGTGGATGAGTATGCCGGGGATGCCGTTCAGCGTTGCCGCGTGGCGGAGGAGCTGGCCGTCCGGGAGGAAGGCGGCGTGTCGCCAGTAGTGCGTGACCAGGCGCGCGAACCGCAGGCGGAATTCCGGGTCCTCGTAGCGCTCGCTGGGCGTGTGGCCGGGCGCGAGCGAGATGTGTGCGTCTTCCCAGGCGCACCACTCCCGCGCCGCGTGCTCGCGGACGTCAGCGTCCTGGTCGAAGAGCAGCGTGGCGTAGGCGTCGACCAGCGGCAGGTGCCGCAGCGTGTCCGGGATGGCTGCGGCGAATCTGTCCCGCTCACGGGGGAAGATGCGGCCGACGTCGCGGGTCAGCCATTCGATCTCGCGTCGGGAGTCGGTGCCTACGGCAGCCAGTACCAGCGCCTCGACCTGCTGCGGGTGCCTCTGGGCGCAGGCCAGTCCGAGAGTGCTTCCCCAGGAGATCCCCAGGACCGTCCACCGGTCGACCCCGTGCAGCCGACGCAGCCGCTCGATGTCGGCGATCAGGCAGGCGGTGGTGCTGGTGCCCAGATCGATACCGGGCTCGCTGGCCAGCGGCCGGCTGCGTCCCGACCCGCGCTGGTCGAAGAGCACGACCCGGCAGGCGTCCGGATCGAAGTACCGCCGGGCGCCCGGCGCAGAGCCTGAGCCAGGTCCGCCATGCAGGTAGATCGCTGGCTGGCCGTCCGGATTCCCGCAGGTCTCCCAGTACACCCGGTGCCCGTCACCTACATCCAGCATTCCGCTGTCGTACGGCTCAATTGCCGGAAACCTGACCGTCATCCGCACGACCCTCCGCATGAAGCCGCGTCCGACCGCAGATCTTACAGCCGATAGCGGGGCAGGGATCGCCGTCAAGCCGAGGGCGCTGCCATCAGCAGATCACCGGCCAGATACCGCCCGCGCCCGCTCATAAATCCGGTCCGCGCGGGCTCCAAGCCGGTTCGCATAGCGATACTTTCGCCGTCACATCAACGCAGATCACAGCCATGGTGGGGCCGGTGGGATTCGAACCCACACTGTCAAGTTCCTAAAACTTGTGCCTCCTGCCGTTGGGCTACGACCCCGGCCGAATCAGTCTTGCAGGCCGGAGCGGATTGGCCAAGCGGCGCGCCAGCCGCGGCGGGCGGGGCGAGCCGTTCAGGTGCCGAGGTCCTTGCGCAGCCTCGCGACGTGCCCCGTGGCCTTGACGGCGTAGTACGCCCGCTCGATCCTGCCGTCGGCATCGACCACGAAGGTCGACCTGATCACTCCGACGGTCTTCTTCCCGTACAGCACCTTCTCGCCGTACGCGCCGTAGGCGGTCAGGACGGCTCGGCCGGGATCGGACAGCAGCGGGAAGGTCAGCTTCTCGGCGTCGCGGAACCTGGCCAGCTTGGCCGGGCTGTCCGGCGATATTCCGAGCACGGTGAACCCGGCCCCGGACAAGTCGGCGTTGCTGTCGCGGAAGTCGCACGCCTGTTTCGTGCAGCCAGGTGTCATGGCAGCCGGGTAGAAGTAGATGATCACCCTGCGCCCGCGCAGCGACGCTAGGCTGACCTGGTCGCCGTCCGCGTCGGGCAGGGTGAAGTCTGGCGCGATGTCGCCGGGCTCCAGCCGTATCTCAGCCACCAGCGCAACCTCCGCTTCCCATAGTCCCCTACCGTATCGGGAGCCGGGCCGCCATGTCCGTCAGCACCAGAATGGCGACCCCAGACTGGTACCATTCAACCATGATCATCTCATCTGACCAGTTGACCGTCGGCACCAGCCGGGCATCTGGCCGCGCGGCCGGCCGACCGGGTTCCGTGCGCTGGCTCACTGCGACCGCCGCGGTGGCCGCCGCCGTGATCGCGGTGGCCGGGTGCTCAGCCGCCAAGGCGCCGGCCGGCCCGGGCGGCAGCGGCGGGGGCAGCAAGCCGCTGACCGCACATCAGGCGATCAGGCTAGCGGCCGATGCTTCCCAGCGGGTGAACTCGCTGGCAGCGACCCTGAGCGTGCAGGCTAGCGGCGGGCCGGTGGGCGGCCTGACCGGCAGCATGAAGATACGGGTTAAGCCGACGCTGCTGCTCGAGGCGGACTTCAGCGTCGCCGCGGCCGGGTCGCCGCGCAGCGAGATCGGCGAGATCCTGACCAGCAAGGCCATCTACATCAAGGACACCGCCCTCACCCGGGTATCCGGCAAGCCGTGGATCAAGATCGATTTCTCTCAGCTGACGTCCAGGCTGGGAGTCAGCTTCTCCTCGCTGTTCCAGAACCTGGAGGGCAGCAACCCCCTGGCGCAGACCCGGCTGTTCGCCGTCTCGAAGAACGTCCACTCGGTCGGGTCGGGCGTGGTCGACGGCGTGCCGTGCACCGAGTACGCGGGGTCCTATCAGCCCGGCGCCGCCCTCTCGGCGCTCTCGCCACAGCTGCGCAAGCTGCTCGGGCCGATGCTGCGCGGCATGGGAGCGCAGGCGGTCCAGTTCGACGTCTGGATCGACGGGCAGCACCTGATCAGGAAGGCCGTCTCGCACGAGACGATCGGCGGCCAGGCTGTGATCTCCACCTACGTCGTCACGTCGATCAACCAGCCCGTCTCCGTCACGCTGCCGCCGGCCAGCGAGATCGCCCCGCTGCCGAAGATCTAGCCGGACGGCTGCTGGCGCTGCCTAGCCAAGCAGCGCGGCGATCACCGGGGCCAGGCCGCGAAGTGCCCGGCCCCGGTGGCTGACCGCGTCCTTCTCCGCCGGGCTCATCTCGGCGGTCGTGCGCTGCTCGCCGTCGGGCACGAAGATCGGATCGTAGCCGAATCCGTTCGCTCCCCTGGGCTCCCTGGTCAGCCGGCCGTGCAGCACTCCCGCGCTGGTGTGCTCCCGCCCGCCCGGCAGCACCAGCACGGCAGCGCACGTGAAGTGCGCGCCTCGTCGCTCATCGGGCACGTCGGCGAGCTGGTCAAGCAGCAGGAGCAGGTTGCCCGCGCTGTCGCCGTGCCGGCCCGACCAGCGGGCCGACAGCACCCCAGGCATCCCGTTCAGCGCGTCGGCGCAGAGCCCCGAGTCCTCAGCGACCACGGGCAGGCCGGTGAACTCTGCCAGGGCGCGTCCCTTGAGCAGAGCGTTCTCGGCGAACGTGGCACCGGTCTCAGCGACGTCCGGAGCTCCGGGGAATTCCCCCAGACCGGTCAGCTGCACGTCCACACGGCCGGCCGCGAGAATCCTGATCAGCTCGATGATCTTGTCCTGATTCGCCGTGGCCAGAACCAGCCTTGGGACGTCATGCGGCACAGAAACCCGTTTCGCTATGAAATCTCGGACAGTGACTCCTGCTGCATTCTGGTCAGGTCGCCGCATCCGGCGACGGCCAGGTTCAGCAGCTCGTCAAGCAGCTTGCGGTCAAACGGCTCGCGCTCGGCGGTGCCCTGCACCTCGACGAACCTGCCGTCACCGGTGCAGACCACGTTCATGTCGGTCTCGGCGGCCACATCCTCGGTGTAGCACAGGTCAAGCCGGGGCTCGCCGTCGATTATGCCGACGCTGACCGCCGCCACCGACGTGATCAGCGGGTTGCCCTTGCACCGCTTCCTGCCCTGAAGCCAGCCGATCGCGTCGGCGAGCGCCACGTAACCGCCGGTGACCGCGGCCGTCCTGGTGCCTCCGTCGGCCTGCAGCACGTCGCAGTCGATGATGATGGTGTTCTCGCCCAGCGCCTTCAGGTCGATGCTGGCCCGAAGTGACCTGCCGACCAGGCGCGAGATCTCATGGGTCCGGCCGCCCACCCTGCCCTTGACCGACTCACGGTCGGTGCGGGTGTTGGTCGACCTCGGCAGCATCGCGTACTCGGCGGTGACCCAGCCGAGCCCGCTTCCCCGCCGCCAGCGGGGCACGTCCTCGGTCACGCTGGCCGCGCACAGCACCCGGGTCGCGCCGAACTCGATCAGCACCGAGCCTTCGGCGTGATCGAGCCAGCCCCTGCTGATCCTGACATCGCGGAGCTGATCGGGACGGCGTCCATCGGGTCGGGTCATTGGGCAAGCGTAGCGGGGTCTGCCGGCCCGCGGTCTACAGCGCGGCCCGGTCGGGCGTACCGGCCTCGATCCACTGGCAGACGGCGCGGACGCCGTCGGCGAGCGCGGTTACCGGGACCCAGCCCAGGTCCTGCCTGGCGCGGTCCACCGCCAGCGCGCTGCGCTGCAGCTCACCGGGCCTGGGCGGGGCCAGCACGGGTTCCACCGGACGGCCGGTGACGGCGCCGATCACCTGGGCGAGCTCAAGCACGCTGACCTCGGTCGCGGTGCCGATGTTCCAGGTCCCGGGGCGGCGCCGGTCAGCCGCCGACAGGAACGCGGCCACGGCGTCGCCGACATAGACGTAGTCCCGCGTCTGGGTGCCGTCACCGAAGATGGTCGGCCGCTTGGCCGCAAGCACTTGCGAGCAGAAAATGGGTACCACGCCCGACTCGCCCGTTGGATCCTGTCGTGGCCCGTACACATTGGCCAGCCTGAGCACCGAGTGCGACGCCTGATGCAGGCGGTTGTACAGGCCCAGGTACTGCTCCGCGCAGTGCTTGGCGATTCCGTACGGCGACTCAGGCAGCGGCAGCACGTCCTCGAGCGAGGGAATCGGCGCGTCGCGGCCGTAGAGCGCGCCGCCGGTGGAGCAGAACAGCACGCGCGCGCCGGTCACCCTGGCCGCCTCAAGGACATTGATGGTGCCCACCACGTTCGTCTGGGCGTCGGCGGCGGGCCGGGCCACCGATGCGCGCACATCGATCTGCGCTGCCAGGTGGCAGATAAGCTCCGGGCGGACCGTGTTGACCACCTCAGCCATCGGTCCCGGGTCCGTGACGCTCACCTTGTGCAGCACCGCGCGGCCGTCGAGCCTGCCTGGGCGCCCGGCTGACAGGTCGTCGATCACGGTAACCTCATCACCCCTGGCCAGGAAGGCGTCGGCCAGGTGCGATCCGATGAACCCGGCCCCGCCGGTGACGATAACCCGCATGTCAATGCAGTCTATGCGGCCCGGCATCCGGGCCGCTGGTCACCCGAGCGTCGCTCGCATCACCAGTTCCGCTCGTCACAGGCGGCTCGCGCGAGCGGCGGCTGGTGACCGGCCCGGTCGCCGACCAACCGCCGGCGACCGCTCAGCCTAGAATCCGCGACCCGGGAACCGCCAGCGACAGCGGTCCGTGATAGGCGGACGCCGCCTCGGCCAGCGCGGTCTCCCGGCTGTTCCATGGCATCAGATGGGTCAGCACAAGCTGGCCCACGCCAGCCCGTGCCGCGTGCCCGCCCGCCTGGACCCCGGTCATGTGCAGGTTGGCGGGCCGCGAGCCGCCCTCGGTGAACGAAGCCTCGCAGAGCAGCACGTCAGCGCCTGCGGCCAGGCTGATCAGCGACTCAGCCGGTCCTGTGTCAGCGGAGTAGGCGAGCGCCTGCCCGCCGTGCTCAAGCCGGAAGCCGAACGTCTCGACCGGGTGATTCACATGGTCGACGGTCACCCCGAACGGGCCGATCTCGATCTTCCCTGGCGCTAGGGTGACGAAGTCGAAGGCGCTGGCCATCGGCGTGCCGTGGTCCAGCCTCACGACCCGGTCGAGACGCTCGGCGGTGCGAGGCGGGCCGTAGACGGGAATCCGCGGCAGCGGTCCCTCCGGGTAGTACGTGCGGGCGACATGGTAGCCGCACATGTCGAGGCAGTGGTCTCCATGCAGGTGACTGAGGCAGATCGCATCGATCTCGTCCAGGCGGGCGTAGCGCTGCAGCGCGCCGAGCGCCCCGTTGCCGAGATCGAGCAGCATGCGGAAGCCCTCAGCCTCCGCGAGATAGCAGGATGCGGCGCTGTCCGGGCCGGGGAAGCTGCCCGAGCATCCAATGATCGTCAGCTCCATGAGTCACCAGGCTACGCGTATGCGCGCCGAGGCGCGCTCATGCAGGCACGCACGGATCCGCAAGCGCTTTCGCCCCCTGGCCAGCCAGCGGGAGCTAAATTCGTTCCTCGCGCACCTACCCAGATCGCCGGAAAGGCGTCATGATCCCTGCAAGATGACAGACCGGACACGCACCGGCGCGAAGACCCGGCGGCCAGGAGAGGCGTCATGACCGACCAGACAACCGAACAGCCGACGGCACTGCCGCTGGCCCTGGCAGAGCCGACCGTTCACGTGCGGGCCGGCTGGGTCGCCGGACTTGGGCTCGGCAGCCTCGGCATGTGGATGGCGTCGCTCACGCCGTTGCAGGTTCTCATCCCCGAGCAGTTGCAGCGCATCACGCCGCACCACAAGATCCTGGCGCTCGCCGTCGTGTCGGCCGTCGGCGCGGTGGCGTCCGTGCTGGCCACGCCGATCGCCGGCGCGCTGTCGGACCGGACGACGCAGGCCTGGAGCGTGGGCCGGCTGCACGGACGGCGGCACCGCTGGACGCTCAGCATGTCGCTGCTCGCCGCCGTCTGCCTCGCGCTGATCGCCTGGCAGGCCACGGTGATCGGGATCGCGGTGCTCTGGGTCCTGTTCAGCGCCTTCCAGAACGGCGAGTACGCCAGCCTCAGCGCTGCGATTCCCGACCACGTCCCGGTCCGGCAGCGGGCCACCGTGGCCGGCTGGGTCGGCATGCCGCAGGCACTCGGCCTGGTGGTCGGGACCCTGCTCGTGGTAGATGTGTTCGCCTATCCGAAGATCGGCTATCCGGCCGGCTCGTACCTGGCGCTCGCGATCCCGATGTTCGCGCTTGCCGTGCCGTTCGCGCTGTTCACCAAGGACCACCCGCTCGCGGCCGAGCACAGGGAGCCGTTGTCGCTGCGCAAGCTGGTGTCCGCGTACTGGATCAGCCCGCGCCGCTACCCCGACTTCGGCTGGGCCTGGCTCACCCGGTTCCTGGCCTCGCTCGCCATCGCGATGGGAACGCTGTACCTGCTCTACTTCCTGCGCGACGCGGTCCACTATCGCCACCCGGCGAACGGGCTGCTGACGCTGATCATCATCTACACCGCGTTCGTCGTGGTCACGGCGATCGTCGGCGGGATCATCTCCGACAGGCTGGGCAAGCGCAAGATGATCGTCACGGTATCCGGCGCGCTGATGGGCGTCGCCGCTCTCCTGCTTACCTTCGTCGAGACATGGCCGGCGGCGATGCTTGCCGCGGTGCTCTTCGGCACCGGATTCGGCGCCTACCTCGCCGTCGACCAGGCGCTGATCACCCAGGTCCTGCCAGCCGCCAAGGACCGGGCCAAGGATCTCGGGATCATCAACATCGCGATCGTCGGCCCTTCGGCCGTCGGCGCGGCCTTCGCCGGAGTGCTGGTCTCGCTGGGCGGCTACCCAACGCTCTTCGCCGGCACCGCCGTCGTCGCCGCTGCCGGATCCACCCTGGTCTGGAAGATCAAGAGCGTCCCCTAGCCCCATCCCCCCGCACCCTGCATCCGCGCCCCTCACCCCCGCTCGCCCGACTCCCACCAGCCCCACCAGTCCCACAGCTCCACTTAGCACGGATTTCGTAGTCATAAAAGGTATTTAACGGGTGTTAACATAACTATAAACCGTGCTAAGTGCAGGCTGTCGCACTCCGGAACCGAATAAATCAGGCAATCCGGTCGGCTTGTCTTGGGATGGCTAGTCCGCCCTCGCGCCTTTGAGCGGGCCGCGGCCTACCCGGGCGATCTGCCTACTCTGTGCCACCAGATTGCCCGCCGAGTCCCAGACCTCGGCTTCCTCGTCGAACCAGCCACCGCTGACGTGCCGGCACCGGGCAGCGACCCGCAGCAGCCCCGGTGCCGGGACCATCCGCATGTGCCAGGTCAGCTCGACGGTCGGCGCCCAGCCGGTCGCGCCGAGCCCGAAGACCACCGGCGGCAGGCCGTCCACGGCCAGGGCGAGCAGGTACGCATCGGGCTCTCGTTCCTCGCGCAGCCCGAAGTAGCCGCGCATCTCGGGCTCGCCAGCCGGCCTGCCGAACCGCCAGCCGGTGACTGCCGGATCGAGGAGCAGCACGATCTGACCCGCGTACCCGGCAGTCCCGTCCGGTGCCACCGTGCCGGGCCAGGGTCCGAGGTTCACGCAGTCCTCGGGCGGCGGCAACACCGGCGGCGCGCCAGTCCAGCTCAGCTCGGCCCCATCGCCAGCCTCAGCCAGCCCGCCAGCCCCATCGCCAGCCCCAGTCCCATCGCCAGCCGCCGCCTGGTCACCGCTCGCCTCCCCGCCACCGACGCCCTCCCCGCCACCGCCGCGCGACCCGGCCCCGCTGCGCGACCCGGCACCAACGCCCGGCCCGGCACCGACGCCGGTCCCGGCGCTCGCCGGCCGGCTGACCGGGACGGTGCCGGTCGTCACGGTCATCTCAAGCACCGCGTGACCGTCCTGAACCAGGGTGGCCCGCGCCGTGGCCGCTATCCGCCCGGTCTTCAGCCAGGTGACCTGGACCTGCGCCGGCGCCAGCCGGGCGACCCGGAGGAAGTGCGCGCTGGCCGCGACCGGATGCGGCAGCGGCGAGCCGTCGAGGACGGCGCGGAGCACGGTGGCGATCATCACGCCGCCGTTGACCACCGGCGGCGTCGCGCCGCCCGGCGCCACGAGCGCGAACCGCTGGTCAGGATGCACGTCGTAAAGCCCGTCGCCGCGACGGCGGACCGCCGTGGCCTGATCGAAGACCGTCAGGCTCGTCGCTTGCTGCATGTGCACCATCCTGGCCGTGACAAGAATCTCAGAGCGGACGTCAGGCCCACAGCTCGCCCTCGAGCCTGGCCTCCGCCTCGGCCAGGGAGCCGCCGTAGGCGCCGGTCGACAGGTACTTCCAGCCGCCGTCCGCGATCAGCAGCGCGATGTCGGCCGGCCGGCCAGCCGCCTTGGCCTTGGCCGCCAGCGCCAGGCCCGCGTGCAGCACGCAGCCGGCCGAGATCCCGGCGAAGATCCCCTCCTCCTGCACGAGCTGACGGGTCCGGCGCAGCGCGTCAGCCGCCGACACCGAGAACCTGGACGTCAGCACCGACGCGTCGTACAGCTCGGGAACGAATCCCTCGTCCATGTTCCGCAGGCCGTAGACCAGCTCGCCGTAACGCGGCTCGGCCGCGACGATCTGCACTCCGGGCACGTGCTCGCGCAGGTAACGGCCGGTGCCCATGAGTGTCCCCGTGGTACCGAGGCCTGCGACGAAATGAGTGATCTCCGGCAGGTCGGCCAGCAGCTCGGGACCGGTCGTCTCGTAGTGAGCGCGCGCGTTGGCCTCGTTGCCGTACTGGTAGAGCATCACCCAGTCCGGATTCTCGGCGGCGAGCCGCTTGGCGACCCTGACCGCCTCGTTGGATCCGCCAGCCGCCGGCGAGTAGATGATCGACGCGCCGTACATCTCGAGCAGCTGAGTTCGCTCGGCCGAGGTGTTCTCCGGCATCACGCAGACCAGCCGGTAACCGCGAACCCGCGCGATCATGGCCAGCGAGATGCCGGTGTTGCCCGAGGTCGGCTCCAGAATCGTGGTACCAGGACTGAGCAGCCCGTCTTTCTCGGCCGCTGCGATCATCCAGAACGCGGCCCGGTCCTTGACCGATCCGGTCGGGTTCCGGTCCTCCAGCTTGGCCCACAGCCGGGTGTCGGGTCCTGGCGACAATCGGGGCAAGCCGACCAGCGGAGTACCGCCTACTGCGTCAAGCAGCGAGTCATAGCGCATCTGGCCGCCTGCCGTCAGCCACCGCGAGCGCGGCTCAGCTCATCCCGCCCGCCACCGCGGGGAGCACGGTAACGGTGTCACCATCGCTGACCGGCGCGGCCAGCCCGCCAAGGAAGCGAACATCCTCATCGTTGAGGTAGACGTTGACGAACCGTCGAAGGCCCGCGTCATCGACCAGCCGGTCACGCAGCCCGACGTGGCGCGAGTCGAGGTCGGCGATCAGCGCGTCAAGTGTCTCGCCGGAGCCCTCCACCGACTTCTCGCCGCCGGTGAGACCGCGCAGGATCGCCGGGATGCGGACCTCGATGGCCATCAGGAACTCTCCAGGTGTAGCGGGTAGCGGGTAATGGAAGGTCGCCGATGTGACAACTCGCGCCTCGTCCCGATCATTCCGCAGAGTCGTCGCTGAGGAGAATCTCCTCCTCGCTGACCTGACCGTCGACAATGCGGAATGAGCGCACCTCCGGCTGGTCCGGCTCCCTGGTGGAGACCAGCAGGTAGTGCGCCGCCGGCTCGCTGGCGTAGGAGACGTCTGTACGCGACGGGTAGGCCTCGGTCGCGGTGTGCGAGTGGTAGATGACGACCGGTTCCTCGTCCCGGTCATCCATCTCCCGCCACACGCGCAACTGCTCGATCGAGTCGAACCGGTAGAAGGTGGGCGAGCGCTCGGCGTTGGTCATAGCGATGAACCGCTCGGGCCGGTCGCTCCCGGCCGGCCCGGCTAGCACGCCGCACGCCTCGTCGGGGTGATCGGCTCTGGCGTGGGCGATGACCTCATCGAGCAGCGCGCGGGAGATGGTCAGCATGGCCGTGATCGTAACCGTCACTTTGCTAGAGCGCTCTGACCAGGCTCTCCTGAATGTACGCCAGCCACTGGTAGACCTGGACATAGGCATAGCGGGGATCGGCCGGCTCAAGGTCGTCGTTCAGCCCGTCGAAGTCGTCGGTCACCCCAAGGCGGACGCCGAGCGCGAGCCGGACATCGTTCAGCGCCCGCAGCCACACCTCGGCCTGCTCGGAGCTGAGCCGGACCCGGCCGCCGCCAGGCGGCATCGTCGCGAGCACCGTCTGCGCCGCCGCCACCTTGGCGGACCTCAGGCCGGACTCGGTGAACCTGCGGAAATCCTGAGCGGCATCCGGGTCGTCGCGGTAACCATCGGGCAGCAGCCGGGCCAGGATCGGGTCATCAGGCAGCTCGGTGCTCTCGCTGAGCCCGACCATCTCGGCGAGCTCGTCGGCCCCCGGCACGCGATCCCCGTCCGAGTCGTCCAGCGTGTCCGGGCGATCAGGAGTGCCTGCGCCGTTCGGCCGCTCCTGCCCTGCCTGTCCGGCCGCGCGGAGCAGATCACGCGATCCGGCACCCTCGCCTGCGTCGGGTCCGCCGACCAGCTCGGCCACCTGCCAGACCAGGTCCCTGATGATGGCTGCCTCCGGCTTCGCGAACCGTGCGGTCACGCCATGCGAGGTCGCCCGGAAACCTGCCATCAGCTCCTCCCTCTTCGCTCAGCTTGGCCGCCGCCCGCCCGCCGCGAGCCTACGTGTCGTGGCTCACGGTGGCCCACAGGCCGTAACCGTGCAAGGTCTCGGCGTTCCGCTCCATCGCCTCCCTGGCGCCTGCGGCCACCACCGCCCTGCCCTTGTGATGCACGTCAAGCATGAGCTTCTCGGCCTTCGGCTTCGGGTACCCGAATACCCGCTGGAACACGTAGGTCACGTATGCCATGAGGTTGACCGGGTCGTTCCACACGATGGTGACCCAGGGCCGGTCGACGGCCGACTCCTCATCCGTCTCCGGCCGCCGAAGCTCAGCGGGTGCCACGCTCACTCGACGTCACCTCCCTCCTCCTAGTGTTCCACTGTCGTCCGCTGACGGGTAAACGAGCACCTGCACAGCCGGCCAGCGAGCGCCGGGCAGTCCTGATCACATCGCGGACCCGGGGCGCGGCTCCCCGCTGATATCCAACAGATCCCATTTAGGCTCAGAAAACAGTATCTGTCACAACGATCACTGGCTTGCCGATACGATTCCGCCGAATGCATCCCAATCCGGTCCCGCAGCCAGTTCGCCCGAAGGGCATGCGTTGCCGGCACGCCGTTCTGCGTCGCCATCGTCAACAACCTCACCGCGGGATTCGGCGACGTCGTCAGCACTGACAACGGCCGTCGCTGGACCGGCTACACCGACCTTCCCGCAACATTCGGGCAATTCAGCGGGATCTCCTGTCCGTCGACCTCAACCTGCTGGGTGTCTGGCCAGGGAGCGGGCGGCCAGGCCGAGGTGGCTGAGACTACTGACGGCGGCCAGACCTGGACAGACCTGACGCCGCCGCAGTGGAACTCCAGCGTCATCTCCAACGCGATTGACTGCGTGACGGCGACAACATGCTGGGTAGCCGGGTTCACCGTGGATCAGATGATGAACCCTTGGGTGACCGAGACGACAGATGGCGGCAAGACCTGGGCCACGTTCTCCAACCTGCCCACCTTCCCGCCCTACGACCCAAACGGGACATATACCCTGAGCGGGATATCCTGCACCTCAGCCCTGGAGTGCGTGGCAGTGGGCGGACTGAACCTATCGGACGGACACGCCCAGGTGATCTCCACAACGGATGGCGGGGCCACCTGGTCACTGTCGGCCGATCCGAACCTCACCGACATTCAGGACCTGTTCAGCGTCTCCTGCGTGCCGGGCACGGGTGGGCTGCCGACCTGCAGCGCGGCCGGATCCGCGCTTCGCGCCGCCGGCCCGGTCACAGTCAGGTCCGCGGATGGCGGTGCGACCTGGACGGGGATGGAGACTTATGACACCACCGGCTGGATGAACTCGGTCTCCTGTGCAGACGCGCAGCACTGCTGGGCTGCGGGCGGAGGCACGTCCGTCGCGCTCGTGGGCACGAGCGACGGCTGGGCAACCTGGTCGACGTTCACCGCCAAGACGACGAATGAGGACGGGAGCGTGTCATGCGCATCCGTCAGATTCTGCGTCAGCACGGCCGACAATGCCGTGCGGCACACCTCCACCGACGGCGGACTGGGCCGGTAGCCGCCTAGCCGCTCTGACAGCATCCCGTGCGGCTGGTCCAGCGGCGGACCAGCCTGCCGGGAGCAGCCCCTGCCGTGGCGCCTGGCCGGTCGAGACTTCCTGAGCCGGTGGCGGGCTCGCACCGGAACCGGCCTCGCCAGTATCGAGACCAGGCACCTCGGACGGCACGGAAACGTCCGTAGGCTTCCCTCGTGACGAGTGACACCGAGGCATCGCGATCGGCGCCTGCGAGCCGCAATGCCGGGAAGGGGACCAGCAGGCCAGGCACCGGGCTGCTGACCGATCATTACGAGCTGACCATGCTGCGCGCTGCCCTGGACAGCGGCGCCGCGCACCGCAGGACCGTGTTCGAGGTCTTCGCCCGCCACCTGCCGCAGGGACGAAGGTACGGCGTGGTCGCCGGGACCGGGCGTTTCCTCGATGCGCTGGCCGACTTCAGGTTCGACCCCGGTGACCTTGACTACCTGCGGGCCTCGCGGATCGTGGACGAGCCCACCGCTCTCTACCTGGCGTCCTACCGGTTCAGCGGCAGCATCTGGGGCTACGCGGAAGGCGACTGCTACTTTCCCGGCTCGCCGATCCTGGTGGTCGAGGGCAGCTTCGCCGAGGCGGTGGTGCTCGAGACGCTTGCCCTGTCGGTGCTGAACCACGACTGCGCGATCGGCTCGGCGGCCGCCCGGATGATCACCGCCGCCGGCCAGCGCCCGATCATCGAGATGGGATCCCGCCGCACACACGAGCTCGCCGCCGTCGCCGCCGCCCGTGCCGCGTACATCGCCGGATTCGCCGCGACGTCCAACCTGCGGGCCGGGCTGGAATACGGAGTGCCGACCACCGGAACGAGCGCGCACGCGTTCACGCTGGCGCACGACGACGAGCGGCAGGCGTTCCGGGCGCAGCTCGGCATCCTCGGCACGGGCACGACCCTGCTCATCGATACCTACGATGTCGCGCAGGCCGTTCGGACAGCGGTCGAGGAGGCCGGTCTGGCACTTGGAGCGGTCAGGATCGACAGCGGAGACCTGCCCGTCGTAGCCCGCCAGGTCCGGGCTCAGCTGGACAGCCTCGGCGCGACGAAGACCAGGATCGTCGTCACCAGCGACCTCGACGAGTACTCCATCGCCGGCCTCTCCGCCGCGCCGGTCGACAGCTATGGCGTGGGCACCGCGCTGGTCACCGGTTCGGGCGCGCCCACGGCCGCTCTGGTCTACAAGCTGGTGGCGAGGACCGGCACCGACGGCGCGGGCCCGCTGCTGCCGGTCGCCAAGCGATCACCGGGCAAACCCAGCCGCGGCGGGCGCAAGTGGGCGGCACGGATCACCGATCCCGCCGGAACGGCGACCGCCGAGCTGGTCACCACCGCCCCGCCGCCCGACCGGCCGGACCGGCGCCCCCTGCTGCGGCAGCTGGTAAGAGACGGGGAGATCACCGGCGCCGAGTCGCTGACCGCGGCCAGGGACCGCCACCGGCAGGCGATCGCCGAACTGCCCGCCCACGCTCAGCGGCTATCCCATGGCAGCCCGGCAATCCCGACGATCTTCGAGCCCAATCCGGCCGGCCGGTAGCATGCGGCCATGCATCCGAGCGCGCTAAACGTCACGAGAGCGCTACAGGCCCTCGGTGCCGCAGGCCAGGTCCGGGAGCTGCCCGAACCCGCGCCGACCGCCGCGGCCGCCGCCGCGCAGCTTGGCTGCGATCTGGGCGCGATCGCGAACAGCCCTGGTGTTCAGCGCCGATGGCGAGCCACTGCTGATCCTGACCAGCGGAGCGCACCGGGTGGACACGTCCATGGTGGCTGCCCCGCCAGCGCGACACGAACAGGACGAACCGGGGTCTAAGCTCGGCCCATGCGCGCGCTGCTGATCGTGGACGTCCAGAACGACTTCTGTGCTGGTGGCTCGCTCGCGGTCGGCGGCGGCGACGCGGTAGCCAGGGCGATTACCGCCTATCTGGCCAGCCCGGCGAGCGCCGGTTACTCCCATATCGTGGCAACCAAGGATCATCACATCGACCCGGGCGCGCATTTCGCCGCCCAGCCCGACTACATCGACAGCTGGCCGCCGCACTGCGTGGCCGGCACGCCCGGCGCCGAGCTGCATCCGGATCTGGACACGGGCCGGGTGCAGGAGCTGTTCAGCAAGGGCGAGCACGCGGCGGCGTACAGCGGCTTCGAGGGCGTCAGCGCGGGCGGGCAGCCGCTCGCCGACTGGCTCAGCGAGCGCGGCGTGACCAGCGTGGACGTGGCCGGGCTAGCCCTGGACTACTGCGTCAAAGCGACCGCCGCCGATGCGGTCCGTCATGGCTTCGCCGCCCGGGTGCTGCTCGATCTCACCGCCGCCGTCTCACCCGCGGCCAACGAGGCGACCCTGGCTGAGCTGCGTGCCGATGGCGTGAGCCTGTCGGGCCAGGTGCCCGCCGGACCCGCTCAGCCCTCCCCGGCTCAGCCCACGACGGCTCAGCCCACGACGGCTCAGCCCTCGGCGGGCAGCGACTCGTAGATCTCCTTGCACTCCGGGCAGACCGGATAGCGCTTCGGATCGCGGCTGGGCACCCAGACCTTGCCGCAGAGCGCGACCATGGGCGTGCCGTTCACCTGGCTATCCACGATCTTGTCCTTGGCGACATAGTGCGCGAACCGCTCGTGATCGCCGTCACCGGTCGACAGGTCCGGCCGGACATCAGAGTCCACCCGGGTGCCGCCGCTCGGCAGTACCTCGGTATTCACAGCGGTCAGCTTACGCGGGATCAGCGCGCACCTGGCCGCGAGTGGCTCAGTTCAGCACCGGGTCGTCGGGGTAGGTCGACAGCAGCGCCATGTCCCCGCCCTGCCGCCTGAGCACCGACGGATAGAGCCGGTCGGGCTCAAGTGCGAACGCGTCCTCCGGCTTGCCGTCGAGCACCAGCCAGGCGCCCACCTCGATCTCGGCGTCCAGCTGACCGGCCCCCCAGCCCGCGTAGCCGGCGAAGACCCGCAGCGACGCGATCCCGTCGGCGAGCAACTCCGGTGGCGCGCCCAGGTCGACCAGCCCGATCCTGGACATCAGCTTCGAGCCGGCCAGCGAGCGCCAGCCGATCGGCTCGGAATCACCGAGCGGCATGGCGAGGGCGAGCGCGCTGTCCGGCGCGACCGGTCCGCCGTGGAACAGCACAGAAGGCCCGGTCACCAGGTCGGTCCATGGCTCGAGCACCTGCCTGACCGGGATCTCGCTCGGCCGGTTCAGCACGACGCCGAGAGTGCCTTCATCCTTATCGTCCTCGACAACAAGCACGATGGTGCGCCGGAAATTCACATCCCCGAGCATGGGAGTGGCGGCGAGAAGCTGCCCGGTGCGGGATGACTCCTGCATACCACCATCATGCTCCAGTCACCTGACCGCACGGCCAGCCGGGCCGGCCTCCCGGCCGGCCACCCTCGCGGCCGCGGCTCCGGTCAGAACAGCAGACTGGACAGCCTCGCCCTGGCCTTCGCGACGCTCGGATCCCTGGGCGGCAGGATCTCGAACAGGCTGAGCAGGTGCAGCCGCGCCTTCTCCCGGTCCTGGCCAGCCGTGCGCTGGAAGACCCCGAGCATCCGGTCGAAGCTCGCCTCGGCCTGACCCGCTGCCAGCTCCAGGTCCGCCGCCCTGGCCTGGGCCTGCGGGTCGTCGGGGTGATCGCGAGCTGCCTGGCGCACCTTCGTCTGGTCGTAGGAGTTCACCCGCCGGATCAGCTCGATCTGCGCCAGCCAGGCCGTCGCTACCGGATGCCCGGGCGAACTGGCGAGGACCCGCTCGAGCGCGGCGACCGCGCCGTCGATGTCGCCGGAGTCCATCGCTTCCTGCGCGGCGCGGAATCCGGGGTCGGCGAGCATCTCATCCGGCCGGCCCGCCGGCCCGCGACCAGCGCCGGCCTGGCCGGCCCCGGCGCCTTCCGCGGCGCTCGGCACGGCCGCGCCCGCGGCGCCGTTCGGTGCCGCGCCCGCGGCATCCGCGGCCGGCCCGCGGGCGGGCAGTCCGAGCTGGTCAGCCAGCTGCATGATCTGGCCAAGCCACTCGCGCACCTGTGCCTCGGGCAGCGCGCCGAGGAAGCCGTCAACGAGCTGGCCGCCGATCACCGCCACGACCATCGGGATCGACTGCACCTGCAGTGCCGCGCTCAGCTGCGGGCTGGCATCCACGTCCACCTTGGCAAGCACCCAGGCGCCGGCCGCCTCAACGGCCAGCTTCTCAAGCACGGGACCGAGCTGCTTGCATGGCTCGCACCACTGCGCCCACAGATCGACGATCACCGGCACGGCGCGCGACCTGGCGACCACCTCGGTGTTGAACGTCTCGTCGGTGACCTCGATGGCGACGCCTGACCCGCCGGATTCCGGCGACTGCGCCACCTGCTGCCTGCGCTGGGCGGCGGTCTGCCTGGCGCCCAGGTCGACGGCACCGTGCAGGGAGAAGTTACGCGGCTGCTGCATGACTCCATCCTGCCGCATCCGGGTCAGCGATCGGGCATCCAGCGTGCCAGATCGGCAACTGCCTTTATAGGCTTAACAATGCGCGCCGGCCAGTGCGGGACTCGCGACCCGGCGCGCGCGGCGCCGAACGTCGGGACGTTAGCCAGTGGCCGGACGGCCGCTCGCGACGCCGGCATCGCGGCCGAGCCGCGGACCCTGCCCGGCGGCCGAACGCCGCGTGACAGCCCCGCGTGATCGCCCGCCGCGTGACAGCCCCGCGTGATCGCCCGCCGCGTGACTTGTCCAGTCGACGCCAAGGCGGCGCCAAGCCGCGGGCGTGACGAACAGCCACGCGGGCCGTATCCGGCCAGCCAGCGCCGACGGTGGCGGTCAGCGGAGAGCAGAAATGGATTACGAGCTTTTATCGCCTGATACCGGTAATGGTCGCTACGATCCCGCACGTGACTGATCCGCACTCCGGTCTGGACACGCTGATCGCCGTGCGACCGTCGGAGCTCCGCCAGGACGCGAGGGCGGGCATGCGGAAGGTCTCCGGCCCGATCGCTGGCCTGAGTCCGGCAGTCATCCGCGCGCGAGTGGAGCGGCGCGGGCCAGGCAATCGTCTGCCGCCTGGCTTACATCTGTGCCGGACGGGCCACTCCAGGCGCGCCCGGCCCGGATCCATTCCTTCCCGGCAGGTGGCCGGGACCGTTTCCGCCGGCCGTGCGCGCGAGCGCAGGTCGGCACGAGAGGAGAACTGATGCCGGATCGAACTGCGGCCACGGTCGCAGGAACCTTAGAGGCACCTGCGGCCAGGCTTGAGCCCGATGCGATCGGGGTGGCCCAGGACACTGTCATCGGAATGGCTTCGTCCGCGCCGGCGGCATCGGTAGGGCTCACTCTGGCCGCTCTCGTCCTGGCGACCGCCTACGGCAGCGGGCCGATCATCATCCTCACCGCCATCCCCATGCTGATCATCGCCAACGCCTACCGCCGGTGCAACATGTGGAACGCCAACTGCGGCGCCTCCTTCGAATGGGTCGGCCGGTCGATCAGCCCGTACCTGGGCTTTCTGACCGGGTGGCTGATGATCGCCGCGTATATCATCGCCACGGTCAGCGGAGTCGAAGTCCTGGGACCGTCGGTTCTCGCTGTCTTCGGCTCCAATTCCACCAGCATCTGGGCCAATATCGGCATAGGCACCGCCGTCGGCCTGATCATGCTGGTGATCGCCGTCGTGGGCATCAAGATCACGGCGCGCGCCCAGGTCGCCATGGCCCTTGTTGAGTACCTGATCTTCGTCGGACTGGCGATCGCTGGCCTGGTAGCGGTGCTCAGCCACCATGCGGGCACCTTTCACATAACGAAGGGCTGGTTCAGCCTCAGCGGAATCGGCGGGCATGGCAGCGCCGTGAAGGGGTTCCTCATCGCGGTGTTCATCTTCACCGGCTGGGACGGCACGTTGTATGTCAACGAGGAGGTGAAGCACCGCCGCTCGAATCCGGGCAAGGCCGCCATGCTGGCGGTCGCGTTCCTCGCGATCATCTACACGCTCTCGATCGTGGGCCTGCAGGGAGTGGTGTCACCCGCCAAGCTCCAGAAGAACTCGACCTCCGTCCTCGTCTACATTGCCCAGGCTCTGGGTGGCGGTGGCTGGGCGAAGATGATGGCGCTCGCGCTCGCGCTGTCGGTGATCGCCACAACCGGCACCGGCATCGTGCTCAGCGCCCGGATTGTCTACGGCATGGCGAGCTACCGAGCGCTGCCCGCGTTCCTCAGCGACGTGTCCCGCCGCTTTGCCACCCCCGTCGCCGCTAGCGTCATCGTCGGCGTGCTGATCGTCGCGCTCAGCGCCGTGTACCTGCTCACTACCTCGGTTCAGAATGCCTTCAACGACGTGGTGGCCGTTACTGGCCTGTTGTTCGCGGTCTTCTATATCCTCACCGCTCTGGCCACGATGGTGTATTACCGGCGCCGCATCGTGACAAGCGGGCGGGACGCGCTGATCCTCGGCGTGCTCCCGGCCGGTTCCGCCGGCTTCCTCGTCTGGATCGTCGTGAAGTCGCTGCAGATCGCGCCCAAGCCGCAGATCTGGTCACTGGTCGGCATCGTCGGCGTCGGCCTGATCCTGATGCTCACCGCGCGATTCGTCCTGCGGTCGCCGTTCTTCCAGATCAGCCGGGAAAGCGACGCGCGCAAGATCGCCAGCTAGCCCAGGGCCCGGGCCCGGCCGTGGCGGCGTCCCGGCGGAGCGCACAGCGCGCCCCGCACGCCGCCACGGCCAGGCCGGCCAGCCGCACTGCCGCGCCGTGTCGGCGGAGCAGTATCAGCGGAGGGCGGCGGCCGGCCTGGCTTCCCAGATGAGCCAGAGCGGACGGTACCCCTGCTGACTCCAGAACGGCGCGGACAGCGGATTGAGCTGCGCGTAGTGCAGCAGCGTCACGGCCACGCCGGCCGCGTCGCTCTCGCGGTGGAATCGCTCGGTCAGCGCGGCCGAGACACCGCGGCCGCGCTCGCCGGGCAGGACCACCATCAGCTCGAGATAGGCGACCGGCGACAGCCGCACCATCGGGGCGATCCAGCTCGCGGACTCCGGCCGCTCGGCGTACAGCATGCCGACCGGCGTGCCGCCGCGTTCGGCCAGCCAGATCCAGGCATCCGGCTCGGCTAGCATCCCGGCTGCCTGGCGGTTGAGCGCGTCTGCCGTATCCGGGCGCTCGGTCACGCCGCCGAAATGAGCATCGAACCTGATCACCTCCATCCCGAGGCGGACCACCGCGTCGATGTCCGCTGGCATAGCGCGCCTGATCCGGAGGTCCTGTCGCGCCCGGTCGGTGTCTCGGCCCGGACCCGCCGCCGCACGCCCCGGATCCCCCGCTGCACGACCCGGATCGGCCGCTGCACGACCCGGATCGGCCGCTGCTGTACGCCCCGGACCCGCCGCCGCACGCCCC
>DATNIU010000120.1:0-5768 GCA_035604275.1 Streptosporangiaceae bacterium
TGGTCGCGGGCCGACGCCGTCGTGAGCCATCCGATCGACCCCGGCGCGCTGGCCGAGGCGCTGGCCGGCCTGATGCGCCAGCGCGCCGCGGACACCGCTGGTGCGCGGGCCTGACCGGCGGCGGAAGACCAGTCGCTAGCACTCAACCAGAGGAAGCCGCTATGGAATCGCCTGCCTCCTGGCCGGTTGTGATCGGCCATCTGGTCAAGCGTGAGTCAATCACGGCCGAGACGGCGGCATGGGCGATGAACGAGATCATGGAGGGTGCGGCAACGCCCGCCCAGATCGCGGGATTCGGCGTCGCGCTGCGGATGAAGGGCGAGACGGCCAGCGAGATCGGCGGGCTCGCGGCGGCGATGCTCGCGCACGCGGCCCCGCTGACCATCCCGGGCCGCCTGACCGACCTGGTCGGAACCGGCGGTGACCGGGCGCGGACGGTAAACATCTCGACGATGGGCACGGTCGTGGCGGCCGCGGCCGGCGCGCGGATGGTCAAGCACGGCAACCGCGCCGCGACGTCGGCGTGCGGCACGGCCGACGTTCTCGAGGCTCTCGGCGTGGTGATCGACCTGCCGCCGTCGCAGACCGAGAAGCTGGCCCAGGAGACCGGCGTGGTGTTCCTGTTCGCCCCGCTATATCACCCGGCGCTGCGGCACACCGCCGTTCCGCGCCGAGAGCTCGGCGTGCCGACCGTTTTCAACTTCCTCGGGCCGCTGGCGAACCCGGCCAGGCCTCAGGCGCAGGCGGTCGGCGTCGCCGACCCGCGAATGGGCCCGGTGCTGGCCGGCGTGCTTGCCGAGCGCGGCTGCTCGGCGCTGGTCTTCCACGGCGACGACGGGCTGGACGAGCTGACCACCACCGGCCCGTCGACCGTCTGGGTGGTTCACGGCGGCACGGTCAGCGAGACCAAGTTCGACCCGGCCGAGCTTGGCATTGCCCGCTGCGAGCTGGAAGACCTCCGCGGCGGTGACCCGGCGCACAACGCGGCCGTGGCGCGCGCCGTGCTGGCCGGTCAGCCAGGGCCGGTGCTCAGGACGGTTCTGCTCAACGCGGCCGCGGCGCTGGCGGCCGAGACTGGCGTGCCGGATCCGCACGGCCTGCCCGCGGCGCTGGCCGACGGATACGGCAGGGCCGCCGAGGTGGTCGAGTCCGGGGCGGCGGCCTCGCTGCTCGACCGCTGGGTGCAGGCCAGCCAGCGGCTCGCCAGGTAAAGGCTCGCGTTGCCGGGCCGGCCGGACTGGCTCAGGCCGACTCGGCGAAGCCCAGGGCGAATGCGGCGTCAAGATCGTGCCGCGAGTAGGAGCGGAACGCGATGTGGGTCTCGGTGTGCGTGACACCGGGCACCTTGTTCACCGTGCCAGGGATGACGTCGGCCAGCTCGTCGTGGGCGCGCACCCGGATCATCGCCACCAGGTCGAACTCGCCTGTGACCGAGTAGACCTCGCTGACCTGCTGGATCTGCGCGATGGCAGCGGCCGTTTCGGCAATGCGCGCGACATCGGCCTTGATCAGAACAATCGCGGTGACCATTGCCGCCTCCTGGATCCCGGGACTCGTGCCCCGGCTGCCGCGCCATCGTACCGTCCGGGCGCCTGGCCGCTGCCAGGTACCTGGCCGCGGGCCGGCCCTGGCGTCCGACCCGGCCCCGGCCGGGTCAGGCCGGAGCGACGGCGGCTGCGGCGAGCGCGGTCGGCGACTGGATAGCCGCGCAGGCACCGGCCGGGCTGATCAGGCGGGCGGCGAATGACGTCGGTGCGCTCAGCAGCGCGCGGCCGTCGGCCGGCCGGGTGATCGCGGCGGTCAGGGCCGCCGGCACCTCAACCGGCGCGCGGCGGCCGGGGAGCTGGCTGACCGCGGCTGCCGCTGGACCGGCTATTCCCGCGCGGCCGCTGGTCGGCGCCGGCCAGGACGCGGCTTCCCCGGCCTTCGCGAGCAGCCTGAGCAGGCCGGTCAGCACTCCCGCCGTGGCCTTCGCGTCGTCGAGCGCGCGGTGGCACGGGCCGGTCTGGGTGGCGAAATGCCCGGACAGGGTGGCCAGCTTGTGATCGGGGACGTCGTCAGGGCCGAGCACGAGGCGGGCGAGCATCGCGGTGTCGATCACCGCGCAGGGCGGCCAGGAGATACCGCAGCCCCGGCAGGCCGCGGTCAGGAATCCGACATCGAATGGCGCGTTGTGAGCGGCCAGAACGCTGCCGGCGGCGAACTCGAGAAAGCCGGGCAGCACCACCTCGATCGGTGGGGCGTCGCGGACCATGGCGTCCGTGATGCCGGTGAGCGCGGTGATGTCCGGCGGGATCGGCCCGCCGGGATTGACCAGCGCCGAGAACTCGGTCATCGGCCGTCCCGAACCGAACCGGACGGCGCCGATCTCGGTGATGCTGGCGGCGTCATCCAGCCAGCCGGTGGTCTCCAGGTCGACGACGACGAAGTCGGCATTGTGCAGCAGCGGAACGGGCCGGTCGAGTGCGCTCACGGAACCCACGCTAGGGCCAGGCACTGACATTCCGGTCGCTGGCCGGCGCGCCGGCGCGCCGCGCCGGCGATCGGCTCGGGCCGCGCTGCCGTCGCTGGCTTACCGTGCTGGCCAGTCAGAAGATGCTGCGAGAGTGGGCGAAGCGGTTGAATGCGCCATCCAGGCTGGCTAGTGTCAGGGACCGAGCCACATCGCTTGGCAGCCGCATAGATGGCGGCGGCGATCGGCTGCTACCGAGGTCTTGAGCCCGGCCGCGAGGCCGGGCGGTGAGCGGGAGCCCTCAGGAAGGCCGCTGGCGCGGTCGCAGCAGTGCGGCCCGATGGCGAACCCCCCTGCAGGTACATCGGACTGGCCGTGCCAGCGCCGGCGGGCAGCCTCCACAGCCCGGGCTCGTGAACGACTCGGCAGGAGAGCGTGGAAGAGGGAGCGTGCCTGGCGCGTGCATACGCCGTGGTCAGTTCGCAGGATCATGAGCAGGCGTGCTGCTGCCCTGGCCGCCAGCGTGGTGGCCGCCGGGGCGCTGGTCAGCATCGGCGGTCCGGCCGGCGCCTTCCCGCAGCCCACCATCGGCCAGGTGCAGCACAAGCTCGCCGGGCTGAACAGCAAGGCGGCCAAGCTCGGCCAGGAGTACGACCAGGTGCTCCAGCAGCTCGCGCTGGCCAGCCAGCGGCTGAGGCTGCTGAACTCCGAGACCGCGCGGTACCGGTCCACGTTCGACGCCATGCGGGCGGAGATCGGGCGGATCGCGGCCGTCGCCTACGAGCAGGGCGGCGCCGACTCGCCGGTAGCGCTGCTGACCTCAGGATCGCCTCAGCAGGTACTCAACCAGTCGTCGATCCTGACCGAGCTGTCCGCGGCTAACAGCGCCCAGGTGAGCCAGTATGTGGCGGCAAGCCGCCAGCTGCTCAGCGCGCAGCAGGCGGCGAGCCAGGCACGGCAGGGAATCCTGCAGCTGAAGCACTCGCTCGGGAAGCGGCTGGCGGTACTGAACACGCTGAAGTCTCAGCAGGAAGCGCTGCTTGCCCAGCTGACCCCGGCGCAGCAGGGCGCGGTCGGCCCGGGCGGCGGCGGGAGCGGCGACAAGTACCACGGACCGACCAAGACCCAGGCAGAGAAGGCAGTCGCGTTCGCCTACTCGCAGATCGGCTGCCCTTACTACTACGGCGGCACCGGTCCATGCAGAGCCCCCGGCTTCGATTGCTCCGGCCTGATGATGGCCGCCTGGGGGTACGCCGGCATCCAGATCCCGCGGGTCAGCTACGACCAGATGAGCGCGCTGCCCGCGGTGTCCATCGGCAGTGGCTACAAGTACCTCGAGCCAGGCGACATCCTCGGCTTCGCCGGAAACTCGCACGTGGGGATGTACGTGGGGGGCGGCTACCTGATCGACGCCCCGGTACCTGGGCAGTACGTGGAGAAGGTGGCCCTGTCAGGCTGGTACGCCCAGGAGCTTGACGGAGCGGTCCGGCCGTAACGTGGCGGGCGCTCGCGAGGCGCCCCCGCGCTCGCGGCAGACGGCATGCTCGGCCAGGCCGCGGAGGTGACGCTGGTCTCCGGCGGCGACGAGTCCGCCGGGCTGTGGGCGACGGCGTTCAGCGGGCAGTGGGGCCACAAGCAGCCGGCCGGCTGGCCGCCGGGCCTGCCACCAGGTACCCGGACCCTCGGTCTGCGCCGGGACGGCACGATCGTCGGCGTCTGCCGGTTCTCGTCGGCCACCGGCATGATCGCCGCTCCCGGGCTGATCGCCGGTTACCGGGACGAGCAGGGCTACCTGAGCTGCTGACCGCGGCGCTTCGCGCCGTCCGGACCGAGTCGGTCGCCGTTGAATCGTGGCGAGATCCGCCTGACCGGGTCGGCGTCTGCGAGCGGCTCGGCCTGATTACGGTCGAGTACGTGCCTGGCTGGCAGCGGACGGTCAGAGCCGGTGTCGACGGTTAGCCACAGCGCGCCGGATCCAGCTGGCAGCTCCGCGCCGGTCGGGCGCTGGCCCGCGCGGCGCCTGCGGCTAGGATCATTGCCGTTACGGTCGTTCTCAACGAGGGCTAGCCGGTCCTGGAGCGCCGCACGGCAGGGAATGGCCATGCCGAAGATCCTGATCGTCACCAACGACTTCCCGCCGCGCAGCGGCGGCATCCAGTCGTTCGTGCATGCCCTGGCGTGCAGGCTGCCGGCCGGGACCGTGGTCGTCTACGCGCCGGCCTGGGCGGGCGCTGCCGAGTTCGACGCCCGCCAGCCGTTCCCGGTGATCAGGCACCCGACCTCGCTGATGCTTCCGGTGCCCGCGGTGGCGCGGCGAGCCAGGGCGATTCTCGCCGAGCACGGCTGTGACACCGTGCTGTTCGGCGCGGCGGCGCCGCTCGGACTGCTCGCCCCCGCGCTGCGCAGGGCCGGCGCTCGCCGGATCGTCGCGCTGACTCATGGCCACGAGGCTGGCTGGGCGGCGCTGCCCGGCGCGAGGACCGTGCTGCGGCGGATCGGTGACCAGGTCGACGTCGTTACCTACCTGGGGGAATACGTCCGGATCCGGCTGGCCAGGGTGATGTCAGCTCCGGCGGCCGCCCGGATGGTCCGGCTGGCACCCGGAGTCGACACTGAGACATTCCGCCCGGGGGCTGGCGGCGCGGCGGTCAGGGAGCGGCTCGGGATCGCCGCGGACCGGCCGGTCGTCCTGTGCGTATCGAGAATGGTGCCGCGCAAGGGACAGGACACGCTGATCCGAGCCTGGCCCCAGGTGGTCGCCGGCCTTGCGTCCGCCAGCCCGCTCCTGCTGCTGGTTGGCGGCGGACCGTACCTGTCCAGGCTGCAACGGCTCGCCCGGCGTCAGCAGGTGACCGACTCGGTGCTGTTCACCGGGCCGGTTCCGTGGGAGGACCTGCCCGGCTACTTCGATGCAGGCACCGTCTTCGCGATGCCCTGCCGGACCCGCCGGCTCGGCCTGGACGTGGAGGGTCTCGGCATCGTCTACCTTGAGGCCTCGGCTACCGGCCTGCCGGTGATCGGCGGCGACTCGGGTGGCGCACCCGATGCCATCCTGGACGGCGAGACCGGCTTCGTGGTCCAGGGGACCGACGTGACCGAGCTGACGGCCCGGCTGATCGAGCTGCTGAGTGATCCGGCCGGCGCCGCAGCGATGGGGGAGAAGGGCCTTGCCTGGGTGGACCGGGAATGGCGCTGGGCCCTGGTCGCCGAGCGGCTCAGCCAGATTCTGGCCCGGCCCCCGGCTCAGCCCCGGCCCCCGGCTCAGCCCCGGCCCCCGGCTCAGCCCCGGCCCCCGGCTCAGCCCCGGCCCCCGGCC
>DATNIU010000121.1:0-17833 GCA_035604275.1 Streptosporangiaceae bacterium
CCCGCCCGCCCAAGCCCCGCCGGCCTACGTCCCGCCCGCGCAGCCCCCGCCGGCCTACGTCCCGCCCGCGCAGCCCCCGCCCACCTACGCCCCGCCCGCGCAGCCCCCGCCCGCCTATGCCCCGCCCGCGCAGGCCCCGCCTGGCCCGGTCCAGGTCCAGGTCCCGCCGAGCGCGCCCCCGGCGGCCCAGGTCGACGCCGCCGCGGCCCCGACAGCGCTCGTTGCGCCGGGCGGACGAGATGCCTGGGGCAGGCCAGTGCCGGGTGCCGGAGGTGCCGGAGGTGCCGGACAGGATGCGGCGCGGCCATCTGGCGACCAGTCGCTGATGCCGCCGATCGCGCGGGGAGGCCCGGCACTGGCCATCGCCGCCGCGGTGAGCGTGGGTGTGGCCGCGCCGATCGAGCTGCTCTGGGGCTGGACCGCGCACGCTCACGGCGGGTTCTTCTGGCTGGCGGCGATCGTGCTGCTGGCTGGGCTCGGCGGGGTCGCCATCTGGGCCGCCAGGGGCTGGCGGGGAGGCGCCGGGTTCGCCGCCGTGCTCGGGCTGGCCGTGCCCTTCGGCGCCTGGGGCATCTACGCGGCCGCCGCAGCACCCAGCCTCTTCGGGTTGTCTACGACCCGGCGCGACATGCTGGAACTGCTCTCGGCCGTCTGGCTGGCCGCGGCGCTGGCCGCCACCCTGATCGCCATCGCCGGCCTGGCGCGCTGGCGCCAGCTGGCCCGGGGCAGCGGCCCCAGCGCGCTGCCCGCTGCCCTGACCGCCGCCGCCGCCGTAGGCTTCGCGCTGGCGAACATCCTGGCCCAGGAGACGAGCCAGGGGCAGCCGATCGGCAACGTGCTCGGGCGTAATGTCACTGGCTGGTACATCGTCTGGGGCATCGCCTTCCTGGCACTCGTCTCGATCCCGGCCGTGCTGGCGGCCTTCCTGCTTCCCAGTTCCGGCGTCCGGCTCGCCTTCTGGTCTGGCTGGCTGCTTTTCGGGCTGGCCTGGCAGGTGAGCGACACTCCGAACAATGGCCTCAAGGCAGCGCCGGGCCTCTACCTGACCTGGGTCCTGTGGATCGCGGTGCTTGCCGGAACCGCGATCATGGCCGCCCGCCGGCCGACGGACACCGCGGCAGGGAGCGCGGCATACGGCTGATGCGCTCGTCCGGCGAACGCGCGGGCCGGAGCGACCCGGAGACCGGATCCGTGCGCGACGCGGCCCCGGCACGGCGCGGCCCCGGCGAGGAAGCTCTGATTCCCCGCCCGCACTCGTGCGCCGTCTGGACAGTTGACGTCGGCCCCGGAGGGGTATGACACCGGCCGTTGGTAGTGTCAGGGATGCGCGCTTCGCCGCAGAAGAGCGCGGTGCGAGGAGATCCTGGGAGGTAACGTGGCGGCCGACCTGGCGAGCATTACCGGGATGAGCGCGCCGACCGGGCTGCTGATCGGCGGGCAGTGGACGACCGGGCGGGCGGGCGTGCTGCCGGTCATCGACCCGGCGACCGAGGACCCGATCGCCGAGGTGGCCAGCGCCACGGCGGAGGACGCACTTGACGCGGTGGCGGCCGCTCACCAGGCACTGCCCGGATGGACGGCGACGCCGCCCCGGGTCCGGGGCGAGTGCCTGCGGCGCGCCTATGAGCTGATGATCGCCGACTCCGAGCCGCTGGCCAGGCTGATGGTGCTGGAGAACGGCAAGGCGCTGCGCGACGCACGGGCCGAGATCACCTATGCCGCCGAGTTCTTCCGCTGGTTCGCCGAGGAAGCGGTGCGGATCGATGGCATGGTTACCAGGGCGCCGTCAGGCGCGAACCGGATTCTGGTGCAGCGCCAGCCGGTGGGCGTCGCCGTGCTCGTCACGCCGTGGAACTTCCCGGCGGCCATGGCAACCAGGAAGATCGGTCCTGCGCTCGCCGCCGGGTGCACGGTAGTGCTCAAGCCGGCCAAGGAGACGCCGCTGTCCGCCCTGGCCATCGCGGCCATCCTGACCGAGGCCGGCGTGCCCGCCGGGGTGGTCAATGTGGTGACCGCGCAGTCAGCGGGGCCAGTGGTCGCCGCCATGCTGGCCGACCCGCGGGTACGCAAGCTCTCCTTCACCGGCTCGACCGAGGTCGGCCGGGTGCTGCTGCGCACGGCAGCGGACACCGTGACCAACTGCTCGATGGAACTGGGCGGCAACGCGCCGTTCCTGGTCCTGGCCGACGCCGATGTCGATGCGGCGATCGAGGGCGCGATGATCGCCAAGATGCGCAATGGCGGCGAGGCGTGCACGGCCGCGAACCGGTTCTATGTCCACGACTCGGTGGCCGACGAGTTCACCGCGAAGCTCGCCGCGCGGCTGAGCGCGCTGAACGTGGGGCCTGGCCTCGACGACGGCACCGACCTCGGCCCGCTGGTTAACTCCGACACCCGGTCCAAGGTCGCCCAGCTCGTGGAGGAGGCCACCAAGGACGGCGGGCGCGTCGTCACCGGCGGGCAGGCGCCAGACCGGCGGGGGTACTTCTACTCACCGACCGTGCTTGACGACGTGCCGCCGGGCGCCGGCATTCTCAGCGAAGAGATCTTCGGCCCGGTGGCGCCGATCGTCAGGTTCACCGACATCGACCACGCGATCACCATGGCCAACGCGACCGAGTACGGCCTGGTCTCCTATCTCTACACGACGGACCTGCGCCGGGCCCTGCAGGTGGCGGAGGCGCTCGAGGCCGGGATGATCGGCATCAACCGGGGCGTGGTGTCCGACCCGGCCGCGCCGTTCGGTGGAGTCAAGCAGTCCGGCCTGGGCCGCGAGGGCGGTCATGACGGGCTGCTCGAATTCACCGAGACCAAGTACATCGCCGTGGACTGGTGAGCTGAGCGAGGGTGGACCGACGGATCTTCGGACTTGAGAACGAGTACGGCGTCACCTGCACCTTCCGCGGCCAGCGCCGGCTGTCCCCGGACGAGGTGGCCAGGTACCTGTTCCGGCGGGTCGTCTCCTGGGGCCGCAGCAGCAACGTGTTCCTGCGCAACGGCGCCCGGCTCTATCTCGACGTAGGCAGTCACCCGGAGTACGCAACCCCCGAGTGCGACAGCCTGATCGACCTGGTCACCCACGACAAGGCGGGCGAGCGGATCCTGGAGGGCCTGCTCGTCGACGCCGACCGGCGATTGCGCGAGGAGGGCATCGCCGGGGACATCTACCTGTTCAAGAACAACACCGACTCGGCGGGCAACTCCTACGGCTGTCACGAGAACTACCTGGTCGCCAGGCACGGCGAGTTCGGCAGACTGGCCGACATCCTGATCCCGTTCCTGGTGACCAGGCAGATCATCTGCGGCGCCGGCAAGGTACTCCAGACGCCGCGCGGCGCCGTCTACTGCGTCAGCCAGCGCGCCGAGCACATCTGGGAAGGCGTCTCGTCGGCCACCACGCGCTCGCGGCCGATCATCAACACGCGTGACGAGCCGCACGCGGACGCCGAGCGGTTCAGGCGGCTGCACGTCATCGTCGGCGACTCGAACATGAGCGAGACGACCATGCTGCTCAAGGTCGGGGCGACCGACCTGGTGCTTCGCATGGTCGAGGCCGGCACGGTGATGCGCGATCTGACCCTGGAGAACCCGATCCGGGCGATCAGGGACGTCAGCCACGACATGACCGGCAGGCGCAAGGTCCGGCTCGCGAACGGGCGGGAGATGAGCGCCCTGGAGATCCAGCGCGAGTACCTGTCCAAGGCGCGGGAATTCGTCGAGGGCCGCGGATCGGACCAGATCACCGAGCGGGTGCTGCGGCTCTGGGAGCGGGCGGTCCTCGCGGTCGAGACCGGGAACCTCGACCTGATCGCCAGGGATATCGACTGGGTCACGAAGTACCAGCTGATCGAGCGGTACCGGGCCAAGCACGACCTGCCGCTCTCCTCGCCGCGGGTGGCCCAGCTCGACCTGGCCTACCACGACGTGCACCGCGGCCGTGGCCTGTACTACCTGCTCCAGCGGCGCGGCGCCGTCGAGCGGACCTGCCAGGACCTGGCCATCTTCGAGGCCAAGTCGGTGCCGCCGCAGACTACCAGGGCGCGGCTGCGGGGCGACTTCATCAGGCGGGCTCAGGAACGCCGCCGCGACTTCACCGTCGACTGGGTGCATCTCAAGCTGAACGACCAGGCGCAGCGCACGGTGCTGTGCAAGGACCCGTTCCGGTCCGTGGACGAGCGGGTCGAGAAGCTGATCGCCGGCATGTGACGCCCGGGCCGCATCGCCGGGCCCCGGCAGCATCGGCACGGCGGTGTTACCGACTTCCGGCGGTCGCAAGCCTGCGGAACCTGGCCAGCACGTTTGCATGTACCGATGATCAGTATATATCATCTGCATGAGCGACTGTCCGGCGTAACACCACGGCGCACGTCGCCGAGCTGGCCGCCAGCAGCGAGATCGCCACGGTCAGCGAGCGCTACTACCAGGATGTGCGGTCGACCGGCCTGTGGGTCACCACCGGAGGCTTCCCTGCTCAGCTGGTATCTCTCAACTTCGGCCTCGAGCTGCCGCTGACGCTGCCCGGGCCGCAGATCCAGTACATGTCGGCGGGTCCGTCCCCGCTCTGGTCCAGCGCGTACTCCGAGTTCGATCCCGCGAGCGGGTCCCCGTGGGGCGGTCAGTTCGAGAACACCTTCCGCGTCCTGCCGGCCGGCCCGCGGACCATCGAGTGGAACCGTTTCCCGCTGCACCCGCAGCCCGATGTCAACCTGGTCCACGGAAGCGACGCGGCCGTGTTCCCGGTCATGGCGGCGGCGTCCCGCGCCGGCAACACGCTCACGCTCAGCGTGCTGCCGTTCGGCGATAATCAGCCCGGCCACCTCGGCGCGGGGTTCGTCGCCGGTCCTGGCGCCAAGGTCACGGGCAGCTACGCGATCTACCGGAACGGCATCAGGATCGCCCGGGGGATCCGGCCCGCGGAATCCGCCCGGTCACGCTCAGCCCGAAGCCGTCGCTGATCCGCTTCGCGCTGAGCGCGGACCGGTCCGGCCCGCTCTTCCCGCAGTCCCCGAGCAGCACGACGGTGTGGACCTGGCGATCGGCACGCGAACCCGGGCGGCGGCTCCCGCCCGGCTGGTACTGCCGCCTGGTCCTGATCCGGCGGCAGTTCAGGCCGCTCCGGCAGTGCGACGTGCAGCCGCTGCTCACCCTGGACTACCGCGTGCGGGGACTCGCGCTGACAGGCAGCGCACCTGCGGGGCCGCAGCTGATCGGGCTGAGCGCGGGTCACCTCCAGCTGGCCAGGGCGGCCCCGGTCACCAGCGCCAGCGCAACGGTGTCCTTTGACGACGGCCGGACCTGGCAGCCGGCCTCAGTGACCGCATCCCGTGCCGGTGGCTTCCTGATCGGCTTCACCGCACCGCCCGGCGCCGAGGTCACGCTGCGGGTCAGCGTCGCGGACGCCGCAGGCGGCTCGATCACCGAGACCATCCTGCGCGCCTACCGGACCGGTCTGGCGGGCGCCGCCCGGTCGGCCGCAGCCGGGACTAAGCGGCCTGCCCGCCGGCCCCGCCCGGCTGCTAGCGCTGCCAGCGCCGCTAGCGCCGCTAGCGCTGCTTCGCGCTCTGCCGACCGCAGGTGGCGGTCAACCTCGCGCTCGCCGAGGGGAATCACCGGCCGCGCGGCGCTGCGGGGATACGACGCTCCGGCCGGCCTGGAGACGCCAGACGGGATCGGCGCGTCCTGCCCGTTCCGGCGGCTGATGGACCGCGGGCTCTGCCGAGGAACGGCTAGTCATCATCACTGATTGCAATTCATCAACTACTTATAGTCACTAGAGTTTGTGAGTCCGCGCGCCGGCGTCCCGCTGCTGCGGCCCGGCCAGCGGTCAGCACGTATGCCAGCACGGAGGCGAGGGGACCTTTCTGTGACCGGCCGGGGGAGTGCCAGCCGTTTCGCCAATGATGTTGTGGTCGTAGGCGGATGTGGTCATGCCGGCCTGCCGCTCGCCATCGCGCTCGCCGATCGTGGCAAGCGGGTCGCGATCTACGACATCAGCGTCACGGCCGTGGCGGCGGTGAACGCCGCGCGATTGCCGTTCAGCGAGCCAGGCGCGGCGCCGCTGCTGCTCCGCGCGATCGAATCGGGCCTGCTGGCCGCCTCGGCCGACCCCGCCATCATCGGCACGGCCGAGCACGTGATCGTGGTGATCACCGGGCCGGCGGGGGAGGCGCAGGCCGAATCCGAGCCAGATCTCGGCCCGGACGCCATGGCCGCCGCACTGGCCGGTTGCTCCGGCCAGTTCCGTGACGGCCAGATCATGATCCTGCGCAGCACCGTGAGCCCGGGCACCACGGCGAGCGTGGAGAAACTGGTCGCCAGTCTCGGCATCGACATGGACGTGGCGTTCTGCCCCGAGCGGATCGCCGAGGGCCAGGCGATGACCGAGCTCTATGACCTGCCGCAGATCATCGCCAGCCGGACCGCCCGCGGCCTGCACCGGTGCGCCGCGCTCTTCGGGGTGCTGACTCCCGTGCTCGTGCCGCTCACGCCTGAGGAAGCCGAGCTCGCCAAGCTGTTCACCAACGCCTGGCGGTACATCAGGTTCGCCGCGGCCAACCAGTTCTACATGATCGCCAGTGATTTCGGCCTGGACTATGAGCGCATCCGCAGCGGCCTGGTGCGGGACTACCCGCGGGCGGCCGGCCTGGCTCCGGCCGGGTTCACCGCGGGCCCCTGCCTGCTCAAGGACACCGCCGGGCTGGCCAGGGCGAGCGCGGGCTGCACGCTCGGCCGCGCGGCGATCGCAGTCAACGAGGGCTTGCCCGGCTACCTGGTCAGCCGTCTTGAGCTGCGCTTCGAACTCGCGAGCATGACGGTCGGAATCCTCGGCATGGCGTTCAAGGGCGGATCTGACGACACCAGGGCCAGCCTGTCGTACCGGCTGGCCGGACTGCTCGCCGGCCGGGCCCGCGCGGTACTGTGCACCGATCCGCTGGTCACCAGCGACCCTGGTCTGCTGCCGCTGGAGACCGTGCTCGACCGGGCCGACCTGCTGGTGATCGCGGCGCCGCATCCGCACTACCGCGGGCTGCGGACCGACAAGCCGGTGGCCGACATCTGGGATGTGCTTGGCCGCGGAGTGCTCGCGTGATCGCGCAGGCCAGGGTCTCGGTCGTGATCCCGGCGAGGAATGAAGCCGCGACCATCACGGGCGTGCTCGACCGGATCTTCGCCGCGGTCAGCCTGCCGTGCGAGGTCCTGGTCGTGGTCGATGCCGACGATGACCCGACCTGTCCGGTGGTCCGGGCCTACGCCGGCGCCGAGCCCAGGCTCGCCTGCCTGGTCAGCAGCTACGGGCCGGGGCCGGCGAACGCGGTGCGGTATGGCATCGACGCCGCCCGGGCCGATGTCGCCGTGGTGACCATGGCCGACGGCTGCGACGATGCCGGCCAGATCCCGGAACTGGCCGGCCTGGTGGAGCGCGGCGCGGTACTGGCCGCCGCCTCCCGCTACTGCGCGGGCGGCCGGCAGGCAGGCGGCCCGCTGATCAAGGGCCTGCTGTCACGGACGGCCGGGCGCTCGCTGCACCTGCTGGCGCGGGTCGGCACGGCGGACGCGACCAATTCGTTCAAGGCGTACTCGACCGCCTTCGTGCGGGAGGTCGGGATCGACTCGCGGCAGGGCTTCACGATCGGCATCGAGCTGACCGCCAAGGCGCGCAGGCTCCGCAGGCCAGTAGCCGAGCTGCCGACGACCTGGGCGGACCGGCAGGCCGGAGCCTCCAGCTTCCGCGTCGCCGCCTGGCTGCCCGCTTATCTGCGGTGGTACCGGTTCAGCTTCGGCCGGCGACTGACCATCGCCGAGCTCCGGGCCCGCTGCGCCGCGGCCGCCGCTCCCGCCGACGATGCCGCTGGCCCGGTTGCCGGCATCGCCCAGGCAGCCGCCGGGAGCCGGTCGTGACGGGCCGGGTCCTGGTCAGCGGCGCGGCCGGGTTCATCGGCGGCTACGTCGTCGCCGAGCTGCTGGCGCGCGGCTACCAGGTGGTCGGCGTGGACAACCTGTCCAAGTACGGCGTGCTGCGCCCGGCGCACGCTGATCATCCTGGGTACCGGTTCGTCCGTGGCGACGCCGCCGACCCGGCACTGCTGACCGAGCTGCTCGGCGACTGCGACCACTTCATCGCGGGCGCGGCCATGGTGGGCGGCATCTCGTACTTCCATGCGTATCCCTACGATCTGCTGGCCGCTAACGAGCGGCTCACCGCCGCTGCCTGCGACGCGGCGATCGCCGCGCACCGGTCGGGCCGGCTGCGCAAGGTCACCTACCTGTCCTCGTCGATGGTCTACGAGAGCGCGGATAGCTGGCCGTCGCAGGAGGGCCAGCAGCTTCGGATGCCGCCGCCGGCCACCGCGTACGGGTTCTCCAGGCTCTCGGTGGAGTACTTCGCCAGAGCGGCGTGGGAGCAGTACCGGCTGCCCTTCACGATCCTGCGGCCGTTCAACTGCGTGGGCGTCGGGGAGACCAGGCCGGAACGCGACGGCGGGATCGGCACGGGCGAGCTCGGGCTCGTGACCGGCCACGTCGTCCCTGACCTGGTGTGCAAGGTGCTCAAGGGCGGTCCGCTGCACATCCTGGGAACGGGCGCCCAGCTGCGGCACTACACCGACGGCGGCGATCTGGCCAGGGGCATCGTGATCGCGATGGAGCACCCGGCCGCCGAGAACGAGGACTTCAATCTGTCGGCCGACCGCGGCACCACGGTCCTCGAGCTGGCCGCGATGATCTGGCGCAAGATATACGGTCCCGATGCGCCGCTGCTGATCGTCCGCGATCAGCCTTTCCCCGGCGATGTGCAGTGCCGGGTACCCGACACCGGCAAGGCCAGGCGGATGCTCGGCTTCTCGGCGGACACCCCGCTGGAACAGACGCTTGACCGGGTCATCGCCTGGGTGACTGACGCGATCGATGCGGGGCTGATGTGACCGATGGCCATCGGTCCGAGCACGCTCGGACCGATGGCGCCTGGCCGGCGCCGGGCGGCCTGAAGGAACGGCTCAGCGCCGGAGCGCTCACGATCACGCGGGTCACCGCCGGCCGGGTGATCGCCGCACGGGCCAGCGCCGCTCGAATCGCCGCCATCCGAGCCGCCGCCATCCGAGCCGCCGCCGCCGGGATCGCCACGGCCGGGGTCAGCGCCGCCCGGGTCAGCGCCGCCCGGGTCAGCGCCGACGGGCGACGGGCTGCCGGGATGGCCTTCGGCCGGATCGGGCGCCGGGCGGTCCGGCTGCCCGGGTCGGTCTGGTCGAGGCTCGCGGTGCGCAGGATGCGGGCGGCCACCGCCGGGGCGCTGGCGATCTGGCTGGTCGCCGGCGGCACGCTGTTCATCTGCTACCTGCACGTGTCGCGCACGTCGCCGGTCAGCTCCGACGGCGCTTCCAACGCCTTGCAGGCCTGGGACATGCTGCACCACAACCTGCTGCTGCGCGGGTGGCGGCTGTCCGATGTGTCGTTCTACACCACCGAGCTGCCCGAGTACATGCTCGTCGAGCGGCTGCGCGGCCTGACGCCTGACGTGGTGCACGTCGCGAGCGCGATGACCTACACCCTGCTTGTGCTGCTAGCGGCGCTGCTGGCCAAGGGCCGTACCACGGGCCGGGCAGCGATGGCCCGGTGCCTGCTGGCGGCCGGCATCATGCTGGCCCCGCAGGCAGGCGACGGCGTCAGCGTCCTGATCGGCTCGCCTGATCACGCCGGCAGCGCGGTCCCGGTCCTCGTGGTGTTTCTCATCGTCGACCGGGCACCTCGGCGATGGTACGTGCCGATCGCCACCGGGCTGACGCTCGCCTGGGCACTTGTCGCCGACGGTATCGTGCTCTTCACCGGCATCCTGCCCATGGTCGCCGTCGGCCTGGCGCGCGCCTACCAGAGCAGGATCCGGCTGCGCCGCAGGCGGCGCCAGATCCTGTTCGAGCTGGCACTTGCCGCCGCCGCGCTGGGAGCGATCTGGCTCGCCAGGGCGGCCCTGAAGACGATCGCGGCCCACGGCGGCTTTGCCATCTGGCCGGTGCCGAGCATGCTGGCGTCGACTAGCGAGCTGCCGCACTATCTGTCGGTCACCGGCCGCGGGCTGCTGCTGCTCTTCGGCGCCAGCTTCTTCGGCCAGAGCGCCGGGCTCGGGGCCGGGCTGGCCGGGCTGCACCTGATCGGCCTGGGCCTGGCGGCCTGGGGCACGTGCGCGGCGATCAGGCGGTTCCCGAGCTGCGACCCGGCCGCGCAGCTGCTGGCCGCCGGGACCGTGATCACCCTGGTCGCCTTCGGACTCGGGACGCGGGCCCAGGACCTGCTCAGCGCCAGGGATATCACTGCCGTGCTGCCTTTCAGCGCGGCGCTGGCCGGGCGGATGCTGGCCGGCCGCCTGGCCAGCGCCAGGCTGCTGCCGGCCCTCGCGGTCGTGGGCGCCGGATACCTGATCAGCCTCGGCCAGGTAGTGTCCCGGCCGCCGGTCCTGCCGCAGGACGCATCGCTGGCTTCCTGGCTGGCCGCGCGGCACCTGACATACGGGCTGGCCGGTTACTGGGATGCCAACATCACGACCCTGGACAGCGCGGGCAGGGTCAGGGTCCGCTCGGCCCTCGCCGACGGCCTTCGGGTGACCGGCGACTACTGGGAGGTCAGGTCCGACTGGTACCAGCCGACGACGAACGACGCCACCTTCATCGTGCTGGTCCCGAGCCCGCCAGGATTCACCCGTTATCCGACGATCGCCTCGGTGCGGCACACCTTCGGCCAGCCAGCCAGGATCTACTACCTGGGCAGCGACACGATCCTGGTGTGGAACAAGAACCTGCTGGCCGACCTCGGCAGCGGCCGCCCGCCGCCGGCCCGCCAGCCGGCCGTGACGCCGCCCGCGATTCCGATCCCGGCACCGCCAAGCGGCTAGCGGATTGCGCATCCGCCAGGACCGGTAGGCTGGCCGGGCCGATCACAGTCAACAACCTAGGACTCCCATGCGACGCTTGGCCGCAGCCCTTCTCGCCCCGCTCGCCGTCACCGCGGCCCTGGCCGGATGTGGCTCGCAGACCCCGGCAAGCCCCAATGCCTCAGTCACCGTCACCGGGCCGGTCGGCAAGACGCCGACGGTGCGGATCCCCGCAGCCAAGGCGAGCAGCGGCCTGGTCACCAAGACGCTGGTCAAGGGTCACGGACCGGTGCTGGCGGCGGGCGACTCCTACCTCGCCAACTTCAACGTCTACGACTGGCACGGCACGACGCACAAGCTGCTGTTCTCCAGCTTCACTTCCACACCAGAGGTTCTCCCGCTCCAGATGGGCCTGTCCGGCCTCCAGCAGGCGCTCAGCGGCCAGCGCGTGGGCAGCCGGGTGCTCGCCGTGCTGCCGCCGAAGTACGGCTACGGGGCGCACGGCAACCCGCAGATCGGCGTCGCACCGACCGATACCATGGTCTGGGTGGTGGACCTGATCCAGGCGTTCAGCCCGACCGCGCACGCGACAGGTAAGCAGCTCAGCAATGGCGGCGGCAAGCTTCCGACGATCAAGGTGGCAGCGGCGGGCGGCTCGCCGACGATCACGGTCCCCAAGTCCGCGCCGCCGGGCAAGCTGGTCGTCAGCACTCTGATCAAGGGCACCGGCGCCCCGGTGAAGTCCGGGCAGACGATCATCGTGCGGTACGTCGGATCGATCTGGCGCACCGGGCAGGTTTTCAACAACAACTGGCCATCCGCGTCATCGCCGACCGCTCCGCCCAACGCGTTCGTGCTCGGCCAGCTCATTCCTGGCTGGAACACCGGCCTGGTCGGGGTGCCGGTCGGCAGCCGGGTCATGCTCGTGGTCCCGCCGGCCGAAGGCTACGGGAAGAACGGCCAGAAGAGCGCGGGCATCAAGCCCACCGACACCCTGGTCTTCGTCGTCGACATCCTGGCCACGGCATGAGCCTGAGGCGCGGCTCAGAAAACTATCCCTAATTACTCCAAAACGGCATCTCAGCTCGACCCTGGTGCCTGGTGAATACGCGGTTTGATAGCGAAAAATCACTATGAATACGCGGTTTCACTCGGCCGCCGACCGGCTGCCGCCGGGCTGACGGTCGGCTGCGGCCGGTCTGCCGCCGGGCTGACGGTCGGCTGCGGCCGGTCTGACGGTCGGCTGCGGCCGGCTGAGGCGGGCTGACGGTCGGCTAAGGCCGGGCCACCGACCGGCTAAGGCTGGGCTGGCGACCGGCTGGGGCCGGGCCGCCGGCCGGCTGAGGCGGGCCGCCGGATGCTAGGGCGTGTGCGCAAGGCTCGCGGCATGCCGGCCGGCGGCCGCTGCGGCCAGGAAGTAGGCCAGGTCCTCGTCCAGACCCCGGCCCATCGTGGAGAGCGGGACCGGGCATGCCGCGAGCACGTCTCGCAGGCCGGCCACGCTGACCTCGACGAGCGCGTGCCGGTCGGCCAGCGGCGCGGCCTCGCGCTTCACCCGCTCGCCGAACTCACCAGGAAGATCAGGAACGACCACATCCGCCCTGGCCAGCGCGACCCGTCCGTACGCGGTCAGGCTGTGATGCGAGATGCCGCGGTGCCGCTCGCGCTGATCGGCGTCGCTGATCCGGAGCGAGGCGACCGGCCGCCCGCCGAGCACCGCGGCCGCGTTGACCGCCTCGCCGACCACCACGCCGGAGAAGCCCCACCGGGTGCCGGTGCCCAGGTTGCCTGGCCCCTGCGCGACCACCACCAGGTCTGCGCCCAGGACGTGGCGGGCGGCCAGCATGCCGCTGTGCACGGTGACCGCCTCGAGATCGCCGCCGAAAGCCTGGCCTACCGTGACGGTGCCGGCCAGCCAGCCGAGCTCGCGCAGCATCGCCGCGGTTCTAGAGAACCAGGCCGGCAGCGCGCCGCCGTCCAGCATGACGTAGACGACCCGGATCTCACGGGAACCACCAGCCTGACGGATCCCGCCAGCTTCACGGTCCCTTTCGTGCTCAAAGACTGCACCAGCCTCATAGAACCCGGCGAGCACGGCGGGCAGGGCCGAGTGCAGGTCGGCCACCACGACGGGTATTCCGTCCAGGCTATCGGCGTCGCGCAGGATCTCGTGGTAGGGCGAGTCCTGCTCCTCCGCGCCGAGCACGGTCGCCTGCAGCGGCGTGTACCGCGCCTTCACCAGATGGCCGGGGCCGGTCGGATCCTCGGGCAGCCGGCCGGGCACCGCCACCACAAGCGCGTAGCCGCCGGTGCCCAGGCCCAGGTCGAGAGCGCTGGTGTTGAGCAGGACCTGATCGCCGGGCTCGGGCCGGCCGGTCAGCCGGGGGTAGGCCAGCGAGCGCAGCCGCGCCGTCCCGACAGTGACGTCGAGCTCCACCGCGCCAGCCCACTCCCGGCGGACTGCCGCTACCGCGCCGCGGCGCCATCTGATCACCGTCGCAGGCTAGCGCCAGGCACCGGCGCACGACACCGGCACCCACGGTTACGGCCGGCGTCGATGGCGTGAAGCTGTGACAATCCGCCGCACGATCGCTCAGGCGCGGTACCGTCGATCCGGGAAGGCAGTGCCGAGGTAGGGGATGGCGATGTCGAAGCAGAAGACCGAGCGGCTGCTCAGCCTCGTGGTCTGCCTCCTGTCCTCGCGCAGGTACCTGACCGCGGCCCAGATCAGGGATGCGGTGCCCGGCTATCCGGCGAACTTCGACGCGTTCAAGCGGATGTTCGAGCGGGACAAGGACGAGCTGCGCGAGCTCGGCATCCCGCTGGAGACCGGGATGAACTCCGCGTCGGATGAGGAGCTCGGCTACCGGATCTCCCGCCAGGCCTACGAGCTGCCCGAGATCCGGCTGGAACCGGACGAGGCGGCCGTGCTCGGCCTGGCGGCGCGGGTCTGGCAGCGGGCCGAACTGGCCGGGGCGGCGGCCGGCGGGCTGCTGAAGCTGCGAGCCGCCGGGATCGACGCCGAGGAGACCACCCAGCCGGGCATCGAGCCGAGGCTGCGGACCGGCGAGGCGGCGTTCGGGCCGCTCTGGCAGGCGGTGCGGGACCGGCGGCCGGTGACGTTCGGGTATCAGGCCGCCGGGCGCAGCACGCCGCAGCGCCGGACTCTGGAGCCCTGGGGCGTGGTCAGCCGGCATGGCCGCTGGTACGTGGTCGGCCACGACCGGGACCGAGGCGAGGAGCGGGTGTTCAGGCTGAGCCGGATCGACGGGCCGGTGGCGTTCACCGGCCCGCCCGGCAGCGTGACCGTTCCCGACGGCGCCGACGTGCACCAGGCGATGCGCGCCTGGGACGAGGCGCCACCGGCCCTGCTGACCGCCGCGCTGAGGATCCGCCGCGGCGCCGGGCACGGGCTGCGCAGGCGGGCAAGCTCGGACCGGCCGTGCCCGGGCCTGGACGGCTGGGACCTGGTGCAGGCCCGGTTCTCCGACGCCGGCTGGTACGCCGACTACATCGCCTCGTTCGGCGCCGACGTCGTGGTGCTCGAGCCGGTCGACCTCCGGGACGCGGTCATCAGCAGGCTGAAGGGAGCTCTGGCGTGACGGCGCGGGCTGCCAGGCCGGGCGCCACCGACCGGCTCCAGCGGCTGCTCGCGCTGGTGCCCTACGTGATCAGCAGGCAGGTGGTCGGGCTGGCCGAGACGGCCGCAACCTTCGGGATCACCGAGAACGAGCTCGTTGACGACCTGAACATGCTGTGGTGCGTCGAGCTGCGGGCGCCCGACCCTTACTGCCCGATCGACCTGTCCTATGAGGGCGGGGAGATCATGGTCAGCCAGGCCGAGTCGATGGACCGGCCGCTCCGGCTGGCCACCGACGAGGCGAGCGCGCTGCTGATCGCACTGCGGATGCTCGCCGAGCTGCCCGGTCCGCAGGACCGGTCGGCGCTGCGCCGCACGATCGCCAAGCTGGAGACCGCAGCGGGGGAGGCGGCCGCCGCCAGCGCCCAGGTCGCCGTGCAGGTGGACGGCCGGGCCCCGGCCGGGGTTCAGGCGATGATCGCGGACGCGCTGCGCCAGGGCAGGCGGCTGCACCTGTCGTACTACGTCCCCGGCCGGGACGAGGCGACCGAGCGGGACGCGGACCCGATGCGGCTGCTCGTGCTCGACGGCCGAACGTACCTGGAGGCCTGGTGCCGCCGGGCCGAGGCGGTCCGGCTGTTCCGGCTGGACCGGGTGCTCGCGATCGAGGTGCTTGACGTGGCCGCCGAGGTGCCGGAAGAGGCGGAGCCGCGCGATCCGGACTCCGGCCCGTTCCGGCCCTCAGATGCCGACCTCGACGTGGTGCTCGAGCTGAGCCCGGCCGGGCGCTGGGTCGCCGAGTACTACCCCTGCGAGGAGATCGCCGACCTCGGCGAAGGACGGCTCAGGGTGAGCCTCCGGACACCAGACACCCGGTGGGTCAGACGGCTGGCGCTGCGGCTTGGCGAGGACGGCCGGGTCATCTCGCCGCCCGAGCTGGCGGGCCAGGTACGGGACGACGCGTCGGCTGCGCTGGCACAATACGCCTGATCGGCGCCCGCAATCCGGCAGCGCGTCGGCTCCGAATCACACAGGAACGACATCCAGTGCCGCGTGTAGACTACGTTTGGGTGACTTGCGCGCGGACGCTTGCCGATGAATAGGGCCCAACGAATGGGGAGCAGACATGTTTGATCCCAGTGCACCACACATCATCATCCTGCTTGTGGTGGTCCTGGTCCTGTTCGGCTCGACGAGGCTCCCCGGCGCCGCAAGAGCACTAGGTACCTCGATGCACATCTTCAAGAAGTCGGTCAAGGGCCTGGACGACAGCGGCCAGCCGATCGAGGAGGCGAAGGTCACCACCGTAACCTCGGTTCAGCCCGCGCCCCCTCAGCCGCTGCCCCGCTCGGAGGCCGCGACTCAGCAGGATGTGGACGACCTCAAGCGGCAGCTCGCCGAGCTTAGGGACCTGCAGCAGCAGTCCGCGGCCGGGGGGACGGCGGCGAACGGCACCTCGCGGTCTGAGGCGCCGCGCGACCAGCAGCCGAACTAAGTCCAGGGCCGGTCGTGTCCACCAAAGACGGCCCGGCGCGGCCTGCTGGTTCCCGCGGGCTGCGCCTGCCGCGCACCCGCCGGGCGGTTAATCCCGAAGCGCGAATGCCTCTCATGGAGCACATCAGGGAGCTGCGCAACCGGATACTCAAGGCAGTGCTCGCCGTCACCATCGGCGCGGTGATCGGCTGGTATCTCTACCGGTACACCTGGCCCTTCATCGAGCGGCCCTACTGCAGGCTGAACGTGCCCGACCCGCTGAACCCGCACCTGCGGGGCGGCTGCCACCTCTACGTCAACGGCCTGTTCGACTCGCTCTTCCTCCGGCTGAAGATCGCCATCGCGACCGGCGTGATCATCTCCGCCCCGATCTGGCTGTTCCAGATCTGGGCGTTCATCGCGCCGGGCCTGCACTCCAGGGAGCGGCGCTGGTCCTACTTCTTCGCCGCGGCGGCGGTGCCGCTCTTCGCCTCCGGCGGCACCATCGCGTATTTCGCGATGACCAAGGGCCTGCGGTTCCTGATCGCCCTGGTCCCCAAGGGCGTCGTCCCGCTGATCACGATCCAGACCTACCTGGGCTACGCGATGGCGATGCTGCTGATCTTCGCCCTCGCCTTCGAGCTGCCGCTCGTCATGGTGCTGCTCAACCTGGCCGGCGTGCTGACCCACCGGCGGTTCGCCAGGTGGCGGCGCATGATCATCTTCTGCGTCTTCGCGTTCGCCGCGGTGGCGACGCCCAGCCCCGATCCGATCAGCATGCTGCTGCTTGCCGTGCCCTGCGTCGTGCTCGTCGAGCTCGCCGAGATCTTCGCCTGGGCGAATGACCGGCGGAAGGCGCGCCGGGGTCCGGTGTACACGGGCCTGACGCCGGAAGAGGTCGCCGAGTACGGGCTGGATGAGCCGCTGCCGGCCGGGGACGCGCTTGACGATATCGAGGCCGGCCGCTGAGACCGTAGCCTTGGCGGCATGACTACGCCGGGCAGCCCAGCGGACTCCTACGCCGCGTTCATCCGCCGCCGCGAGCAGGACGGGCCCGAGCTGACCGCGTTCCGCGGGCTGTATGACTTCGACTTCGACGACTTCCAGCTGGACGCCTGCCGGGCGCTCGCTGGCGGTCACGGGGTGCTGCTCGCCGCGCCGACCGGGTCGGGCAAGACCGTCGTCGGCGAGTTCGCGGTGCACCTGGCTCTCGCCAGCGGCCGCAAGTGCTTCTACACCACGCCGATCAAGGCGCTGTCCAACCAGAAGTACGCGGACCTGGTCCGCCGCTACTCGGCCGCCAGGGTCGGCCTGCTGACCGGCGACAACAGCATCAACGGCGAAGCCCAGGTCGTGGTGATGACCACCGAGGTGCTGCGGAACATGCTCTACGCGGGCTCGCCGACCCTGGCCGGGCTCAGCCACGTGGTGCTCGACGAGGTGCACTACCTGGCCGACAGGTTCCGCGGCGCGGTCTGGGAAGAGGTGATCATCCACCTGCCTGAGTCGGTGACCCTGACCGCGCTCTCGGCGACGGTGAGCAACGCCGAGGAGTTCGGCGCCTGGCTCGAGTCGGTTCGCGGCGGCACTACGGTCATCGTCGACGAGCACCGGCCGGTGCCGCTCTGGCAGCACATGCTGGTCGGCGGCCGGCTGTACGACCTGTTCGCGCGGCCAGCCGGGCCGGCCTTGCCCGCCGGGGACGCCGGGCAGCGCCGGGACGCCGGCCAGCCGGGGCGCGACGGCTCGCCGGTGCCCGACCACATGCGTGTCAATCCTGACCTGCTACGGGTGGCTCAGCGTGATGGCCTGGCAGATCGGCGGGGTGGTCCTGGCCGGCGCCAGGGACCGGCCGGCGGCCGGTCCAGCCGGGATGGCCGGGATGGCGGCCGGGGCGCAGGCGCAGGCCGGGGCGGAGCCGG
>DATNIU010000122.1:0-13895 GCA_035604275.1 Streptosporangiaceae bacterium
CTACGCGGTGGTCGCCGCGTTCAAGGGCCGCCGGTTCCCGCTGCGCGCCTACGGCGGGGCATGGGCCGGGCAGCTGCGCTGGGGACGGCTCACCCACGCCCGCGTCCTGGGGATCCTGAAGAACCCCGGCTACGCCGGGGCGTACGTATTCGGCCGCTACACCTCCCGCCGCACCGTCGACCCGTCCGGCACGGTGCGCACCACGATCACCGAACGGCCCCGCGCCGAATGGCCCGTGCTGATCAAAGAACACCACGAGGGCTACATCACCTGGGCCGGCTACCTGGCCAATGAGGCCAGGCTGGCGGCCAACCGGACCAACGCCGGGGCACGGCCGCCTCGTGAGGGCTGCGCGCTGTGCCAGGGGATCATCTTCTGCGGGTCATGCGGCAAGCCGATGCGCACCAGCTACCACACCGGTCAGCGGGCGTCCTATGAATGCAGCTCCCACCGCGACCGGCTCACCACGCCATCTTGTCGGTCGGTCGCCGTGGCCACGGTCGACGACGCGGTCGCGCGCGTCCTGCTGGACGCGCTCACCCCGGGGCAGGTCGCCCTGGCGCTGTCGGCCGCCGACGAGGTCACGGGCCGGCACCAGCGGGTCAGCAAGGCCGCCGAGCTCGCAGTGGAACGGGCCCGCTATGAGGCCGGCCGGGCCGAGCGCGCGTTCTGCCAGGTCGAGCCGGAGAACCGGCTGGTCGCCCGCAGCCTGGAGGTCCGCTGGGAGGACAGGCTCGCAGCCCTCGCCGAGGCCGAGCAGGCACTGGAGGCCACCCGGGACGCGCTGCCGCCGCTGCCCGGACGGGCGGAGCTGGAGAAACTCGCCGCCGACTTGCCCGGGCTCTGGCACGCGCCCGCCACCAGCGCCAGGGACCGCAAGCGGCTGCTGCGCACCCTGATCGCCGACGTCACCCTGCTCCCCGAGCAGCAACCCGGCCAGGTACGGATCGGGATCCGCTGGCACACCGGCGCCACCGACGAACTTGTCACCGGCCGGCCCATCCACTCCGGCACCGCCAGGCGCACCCCGGCCGCCGCGGTCGAGCTTGCCCGGCTCGGACCGGCCACCAGCAACGACGAGCTAGCCCGCCGGCTCAACGCCGCCGGGCTGGCCACCGGCCACGGCCGCCCGTTCGACGCCAAGGCCGTCCAGTGGCTCCGCCACGCCTACCACATCCCCGCCCCCGCCGCCCCCTACGCCGACGGCGAGATCTCCGTGGCCGAAGCCGCCCGCCGGCTGGGCTGCAGCACCGGCGTCATCTACTACTGGATCGACTCCGCCCAGCTCGACGCCCGGCGCGGCCCTGGCAACCGGCTTTGCATCCCGTGGACCAGCAACATCGAGGCCGCCTGCCGCCGCCGCATCGCCGGATCCGGGCACCTCACTCCCGCGGCCCGCCGCACCACGCCCCGACGGCCGCGCCCCGCCGCCAGGTAATGCCGGCGCCTCCTGCCATGCTCACCGCAAGCGAACCCGCCAGCGTCGTCCCGGCCAGCACAGACCCGCACCACGCCCGAACATCCAGACACGCGCCTGCAGGAGGGCAGTATGAATCGTCCGTCGCGATCCCCAGGCGGCGCAGCTTGCCGCCGCTCTTGGGGATCATCCGCTCCCGCACCGGCAGCGGACGGAAACTACGATCCCTGATACTGGATCGCAGCGCGCCGAGAAACTCCCCGGCACCCGTCCGTATCGCGATGGACTCAGCCGTCAGGCCGTCCACCCCGGCGGTCCCGGCACCCCTGCTGCCCCGCACCCGATCCCACGCCACCAGCAAGAACGCGGGATCGGCGACAAGGTTGAACAGGTCATCGAACCTGCGATGAGGATCATCACGGGCCCAACGGTGCAGCTTGGCCTGGATCTCCAGTACCCGGCGCTCCGCCACGACAGTGGCGTACTCCAGATCGTCGGTATTCACCGGCGCGACCTCCTGGTATTCCCGCGCTTCCGCTGCTGACTTGCTGGCCCCCTTCGCCATGTACGCGCCATTAACGCGCCCGGACTACTACGGGGCCTCCGCCACGCCCCGGCGCCGTCAGCCGACGACGGGCCTGCCCGCCGCCTGGCCGGCCGCCAGGCGGGAAGGGCGGCACCAGGACGCTTCCCACGTTCACCACTCACCGGTCGATGAGCGAGCCGCCCAGCTCTGCCCCGGCAGCATCGCCACGCCTACGCCGCAGGCATTCAGCGTGGCCTCCTCACCGGGGACGGTAACCGGCTCCGGAGTCGCCGCCCGCGGTGTCCTTGTGGCGGCGTGCGCTGCAACCCGGCCCGTATCCGTCAGGTTTGAGCCGGTTCGAGGGTTACGGGGCTTCAGGCACTGGTTCCTCTCGTACGGCGTCTCATCTTGCTTGCCGGACCCGCGCCGTCTGACAGTCCCGGCACGTCCCGTCGTTGTCAGGGCTGCTCCCGCCTCCCCGCGCGCATCCACGGATCGGCTGCCCTCAGCTTCACCAGCCTGCTGCGACAGGCCAGCGTCCGGGGTCTTTCACCCCGGCCCGGTTAACACTGGCGCCTCGTGGCGCACACCGTCATCCTGGAACGCGCAGGCCATGTCGAACCCGGCCAGCACCGATGAGCGGGCAGCGGTCAGCGCCGACTCCGCCCGCTCCAGCGCCCGCAGGCAGTCCGCCTGCTCGGCCGCGGTCAGTCCCGTGGCATCGGCCCTGGCCAGCCACGCCAGCCCGGCCTGGGACATCGCCGCCGCCTCGGCCGCCGACGAAGGCACCACACCAGGCTGCGCCACACCAGGCGGCGCCACACCAGGCGGCAGGTAGCCAGGCGGCACGCCGTCAGACGATGCCGCCGGCGGACGCGGCTGGCCGGGAACGCACACGGGGCACCTCCTGACAGCACGGACAACGAGCACGCGACAGCATCCCCAACGAGACGCCACCGCACGACCTGTGCGACCGGAGTGCCTCTCACCGGGGCCCAGTCTCCCGAAGGAGTCCCATCAGCCTGCTGTACCGTCATCCGCGACAGCCCCGGCAACGCTATCTCTCTAGAACATCTATTCGTATCGTATCACCAGCCACCGACAACGAAGCGGAGAGAAACGAACTCAACTGGTGCGGAGCGTCGGACGTGCTGTCCAGCGGCCGGAACGCGGCTGGTGCGGAGCTGGTCAGGATCGCTGGGCCGCGAGGCCCGCGCAACCGCGGTCTCATCCAGTGGCGGCAGGGCGACATGATGGAGACATGCGCAGTACTGGCAACCGACTCGGCCGCCGACCGTTAGTCCTGTTTACGATCCTCGGCGTGGCCATAGCCGGATGCACAGGCCATGACCCTTCTGGCGCGACGAAGGCAACCGCGCTGGTCATCGACACGTGTCGAGACTCGGCTGGGCAGCAAGGCAAAGACCCAGCTCCGGCGCGGCTGGTCGACGGTGTCGATGGTTTCATTGGCGACACCAACGCGTCCGACACGCTGCCGGTACAGAACGTCGGCGGACAGCGTTACCTGGTCTGGAAGGCCGCACTTGCCGTAGCGCCGACGGCCAGGCCTTACCGGACCGTCAGCGTCATCAGCCCTGCTTCGGCTCGGCTGGTCTATCCTCGCGGGGTTACCTCCCGCGTCCGCCTGCCGGCCTGCGGTCGGCGCTACACCCTGTATACCGGCGGCATCGTCGTCCGGCATCCGGCCTGCGTCACACTGGGCGTGGTCGGGCCTGCGGGCAGACCGGCCACGGTGACGGTGCCGGTCCTGGTAGCGCGCTGCTAGCGGAGACGATCAGGACCGGGAGCGCCGGTGGGCCGCGACTCGCTCGCGGGTCGCGCAGCGGCGTGAACAGTAGCGGCGCGTCGGGCCGCTGCCCAGCGCGATGTAGACGTTCTGGCAGCCAGGCGATGCGCAAAGGCCGCCGGGCGGGCGCTGCCGGTCCCAGATGAGGACGGTCAGCGCCAGGCAGGATGAGGCGAGGAACCATTCGCCCCACGGGCCGTCGTCGCTGTCCAGGTGTGGATGCCACGGGCTGCGACCGCCGTGCGAGGCGAGGTGCAGCGGGCTGGCGCAACGCAGCAGCAGGGCGTTCAGCGCGGACGCGGCCAGGTCCACGTGCTCGGCGGCGAACACCGCGCGCAGCGCTGTGGCGGCGGCACGCATGTCGGCGATGTCGCGCGCGGAGAACTCGACCGGGTCGACCTCGCCGTGCTCGTGCAGCAGCTCGGCGATGTCGCTCGCCGCTGCGTTCTCGTCGGCTAGGGCGTTGATGAGATCGGCGGTTCGCTGGGCGGTGGACTGAACCGAATGCCTGGACGACCACTCGTAGCTCGAAGGCAACACCACGACAATGTAACGTATCTGGCAGAATTTTGAGTTACCGCTGTAACGTGATCCGAATGCAGGAGCGTTACGCCATGTGGCGTTACCTCGCCGGTGCCGGAGCGGCGCGCACCGGGGACGAGATGTCCGGGCCGGCCCTCTTGCTGGCGGGGCTCGCGATCACCGGATCGGCGTCCCTGGCGTCGTCGCTGCTGGCGGGCATCATGATCTCGGCTGCGGTTGGTGGTCCTGTCTTTGGGGTGCTGCTCGACCGGTCCGCAAGGCCAGGTCGCCTGCTGACGCTGGCGCTCGCTGGCTACGCGCTGGCGCTCGCCGTCATCCTGCTCAGCCTCGGTCGCCTCCCGCTCGGCTTCTCGGTCCTGATCGCGGTGCTGGCCGGGCTGCTCGGACCGGCCTTGTCCGGGGGATGGACATCGCAGCTGCCACGGGCCGTCCCGCGGCATGCGCTGCCCCGCGCGAACGCCTTCGACGCGATGACATTCAATCTCGCCGGCCTCGTGGGTCCGGCGCTGGCCGGGGTGATCGCCGGGCTGTTCGGGGCGCCGGCCAGCGTGATCGCGTCAATCGCGCTGATCTTCCTGGCACTGCCGTGGGCATGGACTCTGCCCGCGGCGTCTACGGCTCGGTCGGCTGGCGTGCACATGATGCCGGTCCGGTCGGCTGCCTCGCCCGTGCCCGCGGCCTCGGCTGTGCCTGTCGCCTCGGCGGAGCGGCCAGCTTCTGCGGAGCGGCCCGTGTCTGCTGACCGTCCAGGCTCTGCGGGCCGTCCAGGCTCTGCGGAGCGCCCAGGCTCAGCGGGCCGGCCAGGCTCTGCGGCTCGGGCAGGCTCAGCGGCGGCCGATCTCGTGGCCGGGTTCCGCGCTATCGTCCGATCCCGGCCGCTTGCTCGCGCGACTATCACATCGGTGATCTCCTGCGCCGGTGAAGGCATGCTGATCGCGTGCAGCCCGCTGATCGGCGAGCGGATGCTCGGGGGTGCCGACCGCGGGGCCATCGTGCTGTCCGGCATGGCCGCCTCGGCCCTCGCGGCGAACACGGTGCTGTCCCGCTACCCCAGGCTGTTCCGGCCGGAGACGATCATCTGGTGCAGCACCGTCGTCCTCGCGACCGCTCTGCTCCTCGCTGCGGCTAGTCAGCCAACGCTGCTGATCCCAGCCGTGGTGATGGCTGGCGCTGCCGAAGGCACCCAGCTCACCGCGCTGTTCGCGGTGCGCCACCGCGAGGCGCCCGAGCACTTGCGCGGCCGGATCTTCACCACTGGCGCGAGCTTGAAGATCACCGGCTTCGCTTGTGGCGCGGCGGTCGCCGGACCGATCGCTACCTGGTCGCTTCCCGGCGCCCTCGCCGCCGCCGCTGGAGTGGAGATACTCGCCGCGCTGACCTTCGCCGCGATCACCGTGACCACGAGCCACGCTGGTGCCCGTGCCGCGTGATCTGCGCACCAGCCGATGCACAGACCGCGCGGCTGCCCGTGCCGCATGGTTCGCACGCTGGCCGACGCACAGGCCACGCAGCCACGCGGCCACGCACACCAGCAGCACCACCAGCCACAACAGAGCAGAGGCGAGGGTGATTGGGTCGTTTTCTCAGTGCTATCTGCTGAAAAAACGACCCAATCTTGCTCGGACCGCCGTTCGGCAGCCGCGTTTTCGTGAGATGCGGCCAGGGTTGCTCAGTCGGGGAGCGTGAAGCCAGGCATCTAGCGGGTAGCGGAATCCCCGGGGCCTGATAGAGGTCGGTCAGGAGCCGCCGCGCCGCCGCGTTGTACGTGTCGTCGCCTGGATCAAGGCCAGAGACCAGATCCTGCGGGGCGACGAGCCGGTAGCCCCGCTCATCGGCGCCGAACGCGGCGAACAGCACGCAGCACCTCAATTCGACCCCGGCGATCACGAAAGCTGTCGACTGGAAAGTCCACCATGAGCACGGCGACCCGGGCCGGCGGCAGGCCGGTCAGATCGTTCTGCGCCACGGTCTCAGGTCGCCTGCCTGATCAGCGAGACGAGCGCGGTCGTCGGTGACACCACGGCGTCGATGCCGAAGGACTCGTCGAAGAGCTCCTCGTTGGACGGGTCGTTCACCGACGCGATCACCCGCGGCACGTTGAAGTGCTTCTTCGCGAGCAGGGAGATGACGAGGTTGTCCTCGTCGTACCGGGTGCAGGCGACGAGCACGTCCGCCCGGAGCGCCCCGGCGGCCTCCAGCGTCGACGGCACCACCGCGTCGCCAGGCACGGCGCGAAGGCCCGCCTTGGCCAGTGCCGCCTCGCGTCCCGGCTCGATATCGACGACAGTGACTTCCTCGCCGGCCCGCTGGAGCGCCCCGGCTACCTGCTCGGCGAGACCTGCGCCGCCGATCACGATGATCCGCATCACGACCACTTTCCGCCGAGGAAGCTTCTCAGCCGGCCAAGCGAGCCGGCCGCGACGATGAAGGACAGGACGTCGCCGCTCTCCAGCGGCGTCGACTGCTCGGGGATCCGGGAATGCCCTGCCCGGCTCAGCTCGACGACCCCGATCTCACCGGGAACGTTGAGATCGGCGACCTGACGGCCGGCCAGGTAGTCGGGAACCTTCGAGCGGACCAGCAAGGTCTCGCCGTTCCCGAACGTCTGGTGCGGTTCGAGGGTCTGGTGGTGCAGGAGCTGCATGACCCGGTTGACGGTTGTCTGCACCGAGCCGACGGTGGCGATCCCGAACTCGCTGTAGACGGGAGCGCGAGTCGGATCGTGCAGCCGGGCGAGTATCCGGGGCACCCGGAAGATGTCACGGGCCACGCGCGCGGCGACGATGTTGGCGCTGTCGTTCGCCGTGAGGGCGACGAACGCCTCCGCGTGCGCGATGCCCGCCGCCCTGAGCACGCCGGGAGTGATGCCGTTCCCCGGCAGGAAGCGTCCCCCGAATCCGGCGGGCAGGCGCTTCCCTGCGGCGTCGTCCACGTCGATGACGGTGACCTGGTCGCCTTCGGCGGCGAATCTGGTCGCGAGCGCCCGGCCCGTTCGGCCGCACCCCATGATCAGGACTTCCATGGCTACTCCTATCCGGCTGGCGCCCTTATCCGGCTGGCACGCCGTCCCGCTGGCGCGCTCGATCAGGAATCGCGCCGCGCGCCCGGCGCCTGGCGCGCAGGATCGCTTTCCGCGTCTCTTCCGCGGCGAGCAGGACGGCGCCCATCGCGACCAGCAGCAGCCAGTCGCTCGCGCGCAGCGGCGCCGTGTTGAACACCGTCTGCAGCGCCGGGACGTAGCTGACGCACGAGACGAAGGCGATGCCGAAGAGACCGGCGAAGACGAGCGGCTTGTTGGAGAAGATACCCACAGCCAGGATGCTCTGCTCCTCCGTGCGCACGGCGAAGCTATTGAAGAACTGGCTCACGACGATCCCGGCCTGGGTCATCGTGAGCGCTTCCCGGTAGACCGGGTTGGCGGCGGTGAACGCGCTGAACGGCAGGTGCGCGGTGTGGATGCGCCAGAAGAACGCGAACACGACGCCGGCCGACTGGATCGAGCCGAGGAAGCAGAACCGCCGCACCACCGTCCAGTTGAACAGGTGCTCACCCGGCGGCCTGGGCGGACGGGACATGGTGCCAGGCTCCGTGCGCTCGGTGCCGAGCGCCAGGGCGGGCATCACATCCGAGCCGAGGTCGATCGCGAGCACCTGTAGCGCGCTCAGCGGAACCAGCGGGAACCCGACGAACACCGCGGCGAGGATCGGGGCGAGCTCGGCGAGGTTGTGGCTGAACAGGTAGATCAGGAACTTGCGGATGTTCGTGTAGACGGTGCGGCCGAGCTCGACGGCCGCCGCGATCGAGGCGAACGAGTCGTCGAGCAGGATCATGACCGAGGCGGCCCTGGCGACGTCGGTACCGCCCTCGCCCATCGACACCCCGATGCTTGCCCGCTTGAGCGCGGGTGCGTCATTGACGCCGTCACCCGTGACCGCGACTACTTCGCCTCGGTCTTCGAGTGCGGCAACAATTCGCATCTTGTGCTCTGGTTTCGCACGCGCGAACAGCACCTGCTCGTTCTCGCCAGTCGCCTGGGCGAGTTCGTTATCGCTCAGGGTGTCGAGGTCTGTGCCGCTCAGAATGCGCACCGGACCGTCGCGGATGATGCCGACGCGCCGGGCGATCGCCTCGGCCGTGAGGCCGTAGTCGCCGGTGATCATGTAGATCCGCAGGCCGGCCCCGCGGCAGGCGGCCACGGCGTCGACGACCTCGGGTCGCGGCGGGTCGGACATGGCCACCAGGCCGACCAGCGTGAGCTCGTGCTCGGCGTCGGAGACCGCGGGATGGTCCGTCGCCAGTTCGCGCCTCGCGACCGCGAGCACCCGGAGCCCCTCGGCCGCCAGCACGTCGTTGGCCTTGGCCACGTGCGTCCGCGTGGCGTCGTCAAGCTCGGTGTCGCGGGCGTTCCAGCGGACGGTGACGCAGCGCTCGAGCACCGCCTGGGGCGACCCCTTGACGCACGCCTCGTACGATCCGTCACCCAGGCGGTGGACGGTGCTCATCATCTTCCGGTCGGCGTCGAAGGGGAACGTGGCGATCCGCGGTGTGCGCTCCTCCTCGGCGGTCCGGTCGATCCCGGCCTTGGCCGCGGCCACGAGGATCGCGCCTTCGGTCGTGTCGCCGAGAATCCGCCAGCCCAGGCGGCGCTCGGGATCGGGTCGCAGCAGGCGGGCGTCCGAGCAGAGGGCGCCGGCCCGCAAGATGTCGCGCACGCCGTCCGCATCCGCGACCGCTCCTTCCGGCGCGTAGCCCACGCCGGTCACGCCGTGCTCGCGGCCGGACTCCCAGAGGGTCTGGACCGTCATCTCGGCCTTGGTCAAGGTGCCTGTCTTGTCGGTGCAGATGACGGTCGTCGATCCCAGCGCCTCGACCGCGGTGAGCCGCTTGATCAGGGCGTTGCGGCGGGCCATCCGCCGGACGGCGACGGCGAGCGAGACGGACATCGTGGCCGGCAGGCCCTCGGGCACCAAGGCCACCATCACACCGAGCGCGAACACGAATGATCCGACGACGGAGCTGCTGACGGCGGCCCGGATGGCGAACAGGCCGGCCCCGGCCGCGATCGCGACCATGGCGACCCGCCTCGCCATCACCGTCACCTCGCGCTGGAGCGGGCTGTCCTCTAGCGGCAGCTCGGCCGTCAGCCGGTAGATCCGCCCGAACTCAGTGGCCAGCCCGGTCGCGAACACGACGGCCCGGCCGCTGCCGTTGACGACCGAGGTGCCCATGAACACGCAGTTGCGAGCGTCGCTTGTCTGGGTCTCAGGCACCGCCTCGGAGATTCTCGGCGTGGGGCGGCTCTCGCCGGTCAGCGCCGCCATCTCGACCTGCAGATCGTGCGCGTCGATCAGGCGGCAGTCCGCCGAGATCGCGTCTCCCGCGTCGAGCACCACGAGATCCCCAGGGACCAGGTCGACGGCGGCGATCTCGGTAAGCTCGCCGCCCCTGACGACCCGCGCCGTGGAAGGCACCATGGCCTGAAGCGCCTCGGCCGTCCGCTCCGCGGCGTGCTCCTGCGCGAACCCGATGGCCGCGTTCAGCAGGACAACGCCGAGAATCCCGATCGCGAGCTCGAGGTTGGCGGCATCCCTGGGTGTGCTCAGGGCATAGGCGAGAAACGTGATCCCGGAGGCGACCATCAGCACGACGGCGAACATGTTGGCGAACTGCGAGCCGAATTCGGCCAGAACCGACCGGCGATGCGCGGCCGGGAGCTGGTTGGCGCCGACCTGCGCCCGGCGAGCGGCCGCCTCGTCCGCGGTGAGCCCCCGGGCCGAGCTGCTGAGCTCGGCGAGGACCTGCTGCGGTTCCAGCGACGGCACCACCATGGGTGAATGCTCTCGCATCTGTGCCTGGGACGGCAGGGCACCCCGGTCAGCGGCTGCCAGGGCGGCCCGCCGGCCGGTCATCACCTGGCTGCTAGTCGGCGGGCCGCACGAGGTGCAGCGCACCGCGCGCGGGCGCCGGGGCGGCGGCCGGGTCGCCCGTGATCGCCGTCAGGGTCAGGCCGAAGACGTGGGACCGCAGTTCGTCCGCGGTGATGCCGACCGCCATCGCGATGGCCGCCGGTGTCTCGCCATGGTCGCGGACGGAGCGGAAGACCTTGGCGAGCAGCTGCGATGACTCGCGGGGTATGCCGTCCCGCTCGGTGCGCCGGTACCCAAGCCGGGAGAGCTGGACGCAGGCCGTGCGGTAGCCCCACTCGGTCAGCAGATCCAGCTCATGCAGCCGGTGCGTCAGCGCCATGGCCGCCACCTTCCAGGTCCGCTTGGCCGCCAGCACCGCCTCGGGCGTGGCGTCACGCAGGCCCTGGGCCAGGACGCCGGCCCGCGGCATCAGGAAGGCCGCGGCGAACCGGTTGGCTTCCACCTCGGCGGCCGGGCGGCTTGGCACCAGGTGCTCACCGTGCAGCACGAGGTGTCCTAGCTCATGGGCCGCGTCGAAGCGGCCGCGCTCGCCAGACTTGCTCGTGCTCAGGAAGATGAACGGCTGACCATTCCAGTACAGGGAGAAGGCGTCCAGCTCGCTGTTCTCCGCGGTCAGCGAGTAGATCCGGACGCCGCGGGATTCGAGCAGGTGCAGCACGTTGCCGACCGGCCGCTCGCCGAGTCCCCAGCGAGCGCGGACGACCTCGGCCGCGGCCTCGGGGTCGTGACCGGTCAGGCTCGGGATGTCCCGGGCCGGCAGGTGGAACCTGGCCTCGATCCAGTCGTTGATCAGCAGCGCGATCCGGCCAGCGCTGAGCGCCCGGTCGCGCTGCCTCGCGGTCATCTTGCTCAGCGCCCGGAAGCTGACCGCGTCCTGCGGGATCTCGTCGATATCGGGCGCGCCGAGAAACGCTGCCGAGACATCGAGGACGTCGGCGAGCTGACGGAGCGTCTCCTCCGATGGCGTCTGGTGCCCGTTCTCGTAGAGGGAGATGCTCCTGGTGCTCAGTCCGGTCAGATCGGCCAGCCGGGTCAGCGTCAGGCCGCGCCGTTTGCGGGCGATCACCAGCCGCGACGGGGTAAGCATCGAAGTACTAGGCCGGCCGGCGGTTGACCTCGACGACGACACCCTCGTCCCGGTCGCCGCGGTCCGGCGTGATCAGGTCGGCGAGGCGGTCGTCGTCGCGCGGGAAGAACGGCAGGATGATCCGCTCGGCCCAGCTGGTGATCCGGCCGTCGGCGATCCGGTCGGGCAGCGACAGCTCGGCCCGGAATCCGACCTCGTCGACGTGGAAGAGCAGCAGCCAGGTCAGCAGGTCACCGGCATCGGCGGCCGGACCGCCGGCCGGACCGCCGGCCGGACCGAGGTCGAAGTCGCCGAAGTCGAGCGCGAGCTGCTCGTTGATCTCGACGGCCTGGACCGTGGCGTAGCCCTTCGGGTACTTGGTCGCCGGGAGCAGATCCGCCAGCCCGGTCAGCTCGTCGCCCGTGGTCGCCACGATCGCGAAGCCCCCGCTGGGATGGATCGTCCTGGGCAGGTTGCTCGGGTTGTCACAGCGCCAGCCCGCGGGAATGAGCTCCTCCCGCAGGAAGCGGTTGGTCCGGCCCCATCTGGTCAGGCCTTCCATGATCGGCGGGTCGAGCGGCGTGCACATGCTCGCCTCGGCATCGGCCCGGCGCACCGCCCGTTCGACGATCTCGACGCTCAGGCCAAGTTCAGCTAGCCGGTCGGCCATCTCGCCTTCGACAACAACCCGCGCAGCCATCCGACCCGACCTCCTGCTGTGCCCATCTCAGCCGAGCCCATCTCAGCCGAGCCCATCTCAGCCGAGCCCGGTCCAGCCGAGCCCGGTCCAGCCGAGCCCGGTCCAGCCGGCCCAGTCCAGCCGGGCGGCCTCGGCTGACCCCCCGGCTTCACGAAACGATACCTCAGATGAGGGGCCGAAACGTGAAGCATCGCCGTGCTGCCGTGGACTGTCGCGGCGCTGGCCGGTGAGCGCGCGGCGCGGTCAGAACAGCCGCAGCGCCCCGTCGTCGGCGCCGCGCATCGAGTCGTAGTCCAGGGTGACGCACCGGATGCCCCGGTCCTCGGCCAGCACCCGCGCCTGCGGCCGGATCTCCTGCGCGGCGAACACGCCCTGCACGGGAGCGAGCAGGGGATCCCGGTTCAGCAGCTCCAGATACCGGGTGAGCTGCTCCACCCCGTCGATCTCGCCGCGGCGCTTGACCTCGATGGCGACGCTGACCCCCGCCGCGTCCCGGCACATCAGGTCGACCGGCCCGATCGCGGTCGGGTACTCACGGCGGACCAGCCGCCAGCCTTCGCCGAGCACCCCGAGCTGCGCGGCGAGCAGTTCCTGCAGGTGCGACTCCACGCCGTCCTTGACCAGGCCGGGATCGGTGCCGAGTTCGAACGCGGAGTCGCTGAGAACATCCGAGATCTCGATCGTCAGCGTCTCACCTGACTTGCCGGTCACCACCCACTTGCCCGGCTGCTCGTCCAGGCGGCAGGGCGGGGACATCCAGTTCAGCGGCTTGTAGCTGCCGCCGTCGGCGTGGATAAGGACCGAGGAGTCGGCCTTGATGATCAGCAGCCGCAGCGCCGGCGGAAGGTGGGCGGACAGGCGTCCCGCGTAGTTGACGCTGCACCGGGCGATGACAAGCCGCACGAGTGCCAACTGTAACCTGGCCGCCGTACCAGAACGCGGTCAGGACGGATACCCGCCCGTTGATGCGGAGGCTGGGCATACCGCGCGCGATCGGGCGTGCGGCGCGCGGCCGGCTGGTGCACAGTTGAGTCATGGCGGTGACCGGATCGCAGGTGCTGGGCGGCCGGTATGTGCTGAACGAGGTCCTCGGCGTCGGCGGCATGGCGACGGTGTGGCGGGCTCGGGATAAAGTCCTGGCCCGCGATGTCGCGATCAAGGTGCTCAGCCAGCAGTTCGCGGCGGATGCCGCCTTCCTGGCCAGGTTCGAGCGGGAGGCCAGGCATGCGGCCGGGCTGAGCCACCCGCGGCTGGTGACGGTGTTCGACTCCGGCGTCGACGGGACGACGCCGTACATCGTGATGGAGCTGCTGACCGGCCGGACGCTGAGGCAGGAGCTTGACGAGGCCGGGACGCTGCCGGCCACCGAGGCGGTCGGCATCGCGGCGGCGGTCTGCGAGGCACTGGAGGTGGCACACGCCGCCGGGCTCGTGCACCGCGACATCAAGCCGGCGAACATTGTGCTCGTCGCCGCCGGCCAGGTCAAGGTGCTCGACTTCGGCATCGCCAGGGCCGAGGGCACCGGCGGCACGCGGACCCTGGCAGTGCTCGGCACGGCCGCCTATCTGTCCCCGGAACAGGCATCCGGTCGCCGGTCCGGCCCGCAGGCTGATCTGTACTCGGTTGGTTGCGTGCTGTACGAGATGCTCACCGGCGCACCGCCGTTCGCCGCCGATTCCGCGGTCGGGCTCGCCTACCGTCAGGTCCATGACGACCCCGACCCGCCGTCCGCGCGCCGCGCTGGCCTGCCCGCGCGGCTCGACGAGATCACCCTGCGGTTGCTGGCCAAGGACCCGGCCGACCGGCCGGCCAGCGCGGCCGCGGCCAGGACCGAGCTGCTCGCCGCGCTCGTCCCGGCCGGCCCGATCGCCGGTGCGCCGGCCCCGGACGGCCCAGCCCCGGACGGCCC
>DATNIU010000123.1:0-24813 GCA_035604275.1 Streptosporangiaceae bacterium
TCGAGCTGCCGCCATGAGAGCTGCCGAACTCGGCAGTCCCTCGGGTCGGGATGGGAACGCAGGCACCGAATGCGTCGTTAACATCCCGTATTCGGCGCTAGCGCGGTACATGTCGCGGAATCGATCGAGCGCCAGGAATCGCGGTATCTGCCGACCGGGAGGACCTCGTGGCGAGCGATGAGCTGCCCGGTCACGATCTATCCCGTCGCGGCGCCAGCACGGACGGACCCGGCGGCGCCATCACGGACGATCCCGGCGGCACCATCACGGACGGACCTGACGGCGCCAGCGCAGGCGACGCCGGAGCCATGACGGATGACGGCGGCACCAAGGACGGCGCGGCTCACGACGCGAAGCCGCACGCGATCGGCCGGGCTGCACGTTCGCTGGCCCGGCGCCTGCCCCCATCCGCTGGCCGGTGGCTGTCGATCTTCGCCGTTTCGCTGGGATTGTTCAGCATTCGCTTCCTGATCCCCACGCCGGTCGGCCAGGCGGACAACCACGACGGCCGACGGGTGATGTGCGCCTTCGGCGTGGCACCGGTGACCGGCGGCTTCACCCGGTGGGTCAGCTACGCCTATTTCCAGTTCGTCCCGTCCGCGAGCTGCGCGAAGATCGGGCTCTACCCGTCCTCGCAGCTCGTGCTGGTCGGCGCGGCCCGGCTGCTGACACCGCTGATGGGCCTGGCCGGCACCGTGAACCTGATCGCGCTCGGCCTGCTGACCTGCGCGATCGCATCGTTCGGCATAGCGACGCTGGCGACCGGCCTGCGGCTAAGGCTGTGGGCGCAGCTGACGGCGGCCGCGGTCGCCTGGCTGATCATGGCCGACGCCGCGTTCTTCGACCTTTACGCGAGCCCGTTCAACGAGCCCGCCGTCCTGATCGGCCTGCTGCTGGTCGCGGCCGGCCTGGTGTACCTGGGGCGGGGCTGGCGCGAGACGGTGTTCGGCCTGGTGGTGGCCGGGGCGGGCGGGCTGGCGGCGATCGGCGCGAAGGAGCAGTACGTCATCCTGGCCGTGCCGATCTGCCTCGCCATCGTGCTGGCCGGCCAGGTCCATGGCGCTGGACGCGGGCTGCGCCGGTTCCTGACCAGGCAGACCGTCGCCTCTGTCGGAGTTGCCGCCGTGCTCGGCCTGACGACCTCGGCCTACCTGTACTGGGACAGCACAAGCTCGTACGCCGCGGTGCTGCACCACGAGCAGGCGGTGGACATGATCTTCGTCGACATCGTCAACGGTCACGACAACGCGCGTTCTGACCTTCGGGCGCTCGGCCTGCCTGCCAGCTGGGCCAGGTACGCCGGTCACGACTTCTTCAGCAGAACCTCGGTCTGGCACGATCCGCTCTACGCCAGGTACGCCGGAAAGCTGTCCGACGCCAACATCGCGCATTTCCTGCTGACCCACCCGGGCCGGATAGCTGGCATCGGCCAGCGCGCGGCCAGGTACGCGCTGCACTTCCGGGTGACCTACCTGGGCGACTTCCCGCCCAGCGCGGGCCATCCGGCTGGTGCGGTCGAGAGCCGGGTGGCCGTGCTGACCTGGCTGGTGAAATCCATCCCGGCTGGCTATGGCCTGTGGTGGCTAGTCCCGATGTGGGCGATCATGGCCGCGATCGCGATCGCCGCGCTGGTCATGCGGCCCCGCCGACCCTGGCGCCGCGACGGCGCCGTCGTCGCGGCGTGCATGACCGGGTGCGCGATCGCGGCGTTCATCCCGCCCGCCTTCTTCGAAGGCATCGCGACCACCAGGCACATGGTCGGCTCGAACCTCGCGTCCGCGCTCGCCGTCCTGATGAGCAGCGCGCTGGCCATCTCGATGGCCCGCGAGGCGGTGGTGCGACCGCCGGGGTACCGGAAAACGACGGCCGGGACCACCGCGCGCAGCCTGCCCGCAACGCGGTCATCCGGCCACTGAGTGTCGACTGTCTCAGATCACAGGTCTGATTACTGACTGTTAACTGACTACGGAATGCATACGATCTGTCGCAGAACGAGAGAGGCCTCAGAGCGGCGAACCCGGGCTGGTCGAGAACATCGCCCACACGACCTTGCCCATGTCACCCGGCGTAGTGAAACCCCACTGGTCGCTGAGCGCGGCAATGATCTGCAGTCCGCGGCCGGCCTCGGCCAGGCAGCCCGGCTCCCGCGGGACCGGCGGCCGGTCGCTCGGGTCCGCGACCATGCACAGGACGCAGGGCCCCGACTGAAGCAGGTCCAGCCGGATCGGCCAGCGCACCCGCTCGTCGTCCGCGGCGGGCTGCGCGTGCCGGATCGCATTGGTGAGCAGTTCAGACACCACGATGACGATATCGTCACAACGATCCGCCACGCCCCACCGCCGCAGCGTCGCGATCGTGAAGTCCCTGGTCTCGCGAACCGATCTGGCGTCGGCGCCCGGCATTCTGGTGGCTGTCCTCGGCCCGTGCCTCCGGCCAGCGGGAGCGGGGTCAGTCATCAGCCTTCCATTCCCGCCTGCCATGGCGCCCATCTCAAGAGCCGATGTCAGCCAATGCCAGTCCGTCCCGCCGGTCCTACTGCTGACCGGGTGTAATGGGCGTGCTGTCATCGCACCGTTCCTTCTTGCGAGAGAAGCTCGTCGTGCGGGGTGGCGGAAACACACCCAATGTTGCCGCATGCACATGCATGCTGCAAGTAGCTTCGGCACGCTCATCTGCACGTGCATTCACACTCTGCTAGGATGCGCGTGCAGGCGGCCATGAGCGCCCAGCCCCCGCGTGACGATGCCGCGAACCGTTTCTAGGAACCTGGCGGAGCTAACAGTGCAGGTCAATAATGGTGTCCCGGCTGACCGGCTGGGAGCGCGCTGGCGCAAGAGCCGGGTCAGCAATCCAAGCGGCAGCTGCGTCGAGGTCGCCGAGCTGCCCGACGGCGCGATCGCGGTCAGAAATTCCCGTCACCCGCACGGTCCGGCCCTGATCTACACCCGCGCGGAGGTCGCCGCCTTCCTGGCGGGCGTCAAGAACGGCGAGTTCGACGACCTGTGCTCGACCGCCACGAGCCAGTTAGGACCGCGGGCCGACTCGAAAAGGTGCACTGACAGTGTGATCACGCGGTGATTTGGTGATCACGCGGTGATATATTGGTCATCGTTCCCAGCGTGCGCGTTGAGCCGCCCTGTTCCTGGCGGATGCCGCGCGTGCTGAGGCTGTGCCGCGCCCATTGTCCGGCGTGCGGCCGGGAGCTGCAATGAGCACTGGTCCGTCGGTCTGGGGGCTGGGATGAGCTGGGGGCTGTATTGAGCACGGTTCAGCCGGACAGCGAGCTGCCGGCCGGCATCTACGGCGGTGCGCGGGTGGGCGCCACCGTGCTGCGCATGATGCTGGGCACGCAGCTGCGGCGGGTCCGTGAGGCGGCCGGCATCACCCCCGAGCGGGCTGGGTACGAGATCCGCGCATCTCGATCCAAGATCAGCCGGATGGAGCACGGCCGGGTCGGCTTCAAGATGCGGGACGTGACCGATCTGCTCAACCTCTACGGCATCACCGACGAGAACGTGCACAAGGCGATGCTGGCGCTGGCCGAGCACGCTAACGCCGACGACTGGTGGGCCAGGTACGGCGACCTGCTCCCTGACTGGTTCGAGGCCTATCTGGGGCTTGAGGCTGCCGCCACGCTGATCCGCACCTTTGAGCTCCAGTTCGTGCACGGGCTGTTCCAGACCGAGGACTACGCCCGTGCTGTCACGTCACTCGGCCATCGCGCGGCGCCGGCCGATAACATCGAGCGCCGGGTGCACCTGCGGATGAAACGGCAGGACCTGCTCGTGGGCGCCGACCCGCCCCGCGTGTGGTCGGTCATGGACGAGGCGGCGTTGCGGCGGCCCATCGGCGGCCGGCCGGTGCTGCGCGGTCAGCTGAAGCGCCTGATCGAGGTAGCCGAGATGCCCAATGTCACGCTCCAGGTGGTGCCCTTCAACCGCGGCGGTCACGCCGGCGCGGGAGGCTCGTTCACCCTGATGCGCTTCGAGGCCTCCGATCTGCCCGATGTCGTGTACATCGAGCAGCTCACCGGTGCCGTGTACCTGGAAAGACGCGCCGACGTCGACCACTACCTCGAGGTCATGAATCGTCTCGGCGCCGAGGCGCTGACTCCGATCCGGACGAAGCAGTTCCTGCAGGACATGGTCAGCGACGTCTAGCAGGGTGCAGGCCGATCTGGGAGTGCCCGTCGGCTGCGGGCGGAAAGACGAAACAGTTGACTAGCGAAGGCTCACCGGCACCCGGCGAATGAAAGATGGCGTTCCTGCCGATCAGAGCGAGCGGCAGCCCGGTGACATTCCCTGGCGGCACTTCCGGGCTGCTGCAGTCTTCGGCGGCGAGCACGATCCCGGCACCCAGCCGCTGTTACGCAGCCGGAACGCCCCGCTCCAGGCGCTCGGCGATCCAGACCTTAATGATGGACTGACGGTTGACCCCAAGGCGCCGCGCTTCCGGGCGGCCGATATGTCCAGGGAGGCGGTAACGTCTTCGCCGTCGTCGAATGCCCGGTCGAACTCTTCAGACTTCATAGATCCCCATCTCCTCATCCCGTGCGCGGCGGACAGAGACCTGCGCCGTGGATACCCCGCGCCGTGGCTCGCCGGTCGCCGAGCCCGCGCTGACCAGGGCGGTGCGGCCCGCCCAAACCAGGAGATCCGGCTCTATCACAACGTGACCTGGCCTTGACGGTCTGGAATCCAAATCTCGGTACATTGCGTCTAAGAGTCATCGATGGCGCTCAGGGCGGAGTTACGCGTCGTGGAGGTCTTAAGGGCTTCTGATCCCCGGCGGGTCGGCAGGTACCAGCTGCTGGCCCGGCTGGGCAGCGGCGGCATGGGCCGGGTATTCCTCGGCCAGTCGCCGGGCGGCCGCCTCGTGGCCGTGAAGCTGATCCGCGCCGAGCTGGCGGAGAATCCTGACTTCCGCGCCAGGTTCGCCCGTGAGGTGGCCGCCGCGCGGCGGGTGAGCGGCATCTTCACGGCACCGGTCGTCGACGCGGACCCAGATGGCCCGCAGCCATGGCTGGTCACCGCGTACGTGGACGGCGAGTCGCTGGCAGATGCCGTTGCCGCGCGGGGACCGCTCCCGGCCGCCTCGGTCCTGACGCTCGCCGCCGGCCTGGCCGAGGGCCTGGACGCGATCCACGCCGCAGGCGTGGTCCATCGTGACCTCAAGCCGTCGAACGTGATCCTGGCGGCTGACGGGCCGCGGATCATTGACTTCGGTATCTCCCGCGCCGAGGACACCGCCGCGCTGACCCACGCCGGCTGGGTGGCAGGCTCGCCCGGATTCATGTCTCCCGAGCAGGCCGAGGGTCATCCAGCCGGACCGCCGAGCGACATCTTCAGCCTCGGTGCCGTGCTGACGTTCGCCGCGACCGGTGCGGGACCTTTCGGGACCGGAATCCCGACCGCCATGCTCTATCGCGTCGTCCACAGCACGCCGACGCTCAGCGGCATGCCAGACCAGCTCCGGTGCCTTATTGAGCGCTGCCTGGACAAGGATCCGCGGCAGCGGCCCACCGCGGACCAGATCCTCGCCGAGCCGGGACTGCTCACGATCGCGGAGGAGTGGCAGCCAGGTTCCGACCAGGTACTCTCCCCGCCCGCGGCGGCCTTGCTGCCAGCCGCCATCCCGGCGCGGACTCCCGCCGCTCCGGGCCCCGCCTTTGTCAGCGAGCCCGCCTTCGCGGACCAGCCCGGCGTCGTGGGTCAGCCCGGCCTCGTAGGTCAGCCCAGCTTCGCCGACCAGCCCGCCCGCATGGACCAGCCCACCAGCCCGGACCTGCCCGCGAGCCAGGACAAGCCGACGGGCGGGCAACCGCATGCCGCCAGGCAGCCGCCCGCAGAACGGCATCAGGCTGCGGGCCGGCCTAAGCAGGTCCAGGCCGTATTCGGGCGGAGCAGAACCCGGGCGCGATTCATCGCCGTCATCGTGGCCGTCGCCGCCGTCGCCGCCGCGACGACCGCGGCGGTCGAGCTCCGCTCGAAACCGCAGCCGGCCGCCCCGGTCGCGGCGAGCCCGCGGATCGTGGTCGACGAGTACTTCGCCGCCATCAACGCCCGCGACTGGCGGGAAGTGTGGCGCCTCGGTGGCAGGAACTTCAGCCCGTCCCTGCACAAGATGATCGCCGGCTATCAGCTGACCAGCCATGACGTGCTGGCCAGTGTCCATGTCAGGGGTGACACCGTGCGGGTGCGACTCCTCGCATACGAGACGACCGGCGCCGTGCAGACCTATGCGCTGACCTACCTGGTCAGGCACGGCGTGATTACCGGCGGACACCAGCATCTTCTGAGAACCAGTTATCCCGAGGCCTGATCGTTCCGTTCGCCGTCTGAGGCCGCCAGCGCATCCGGCATGATTGTCGGTGCTATGCCTGCCGCTGGGAGGATTCATGCCAGGCGCCCTGCTCGGAGCGGAGCTGAGCAGACCTTTCCGGCTGCCGCCGCACCTGCTGGCCGCCCTCGTTCCCGTGCTCATCCTGTTCGCCGCGCTGACGATATTCTGCCTCGTCGACCTCTACCGGGCCGAGAGCGTGCGCGGCCTGCCGAAGATCGCGTGGGCGCTCATCATCGTCCTGGTCAGCTGGCCTATCGGGGCCCTGGTCTACCTGTTCGCCGGCCGGGATCGCGGCCGACCGCGCAGGCCCACGCCACAACCAGCCGCCGGCGCCTCAGGTACCAGCGGCGCGATCGGCACGGCGGGTACCGGGGCAGGATCGCGTGCCGCGCCCGCAGCAGATGCCGGAGTGCCAGAAACCGATCACGCAGGACCGGGGGCGGTGCCCGCCACCAGTGTGCGCGCGGCGACCGCCGGTCAGCCAGCCGTCCCCGGCGATGCGCCGGAGCACAGCCGCCCGGTCGTGACTACGACAGACCTGACCAGGGACTACGGCGGGACCGGGCTGTTCGACGTGGGTCTGCGCGTGCCGGACGGCTGCATCTATGGCCTGGTTGGCCCGAACGGGGCCGGCAAGACCACGTTGCTCTCGATCCTGTCCGGGATCAGGCGAGCCGACCGGGGCAGCGTGACCTGGTCGATCGACCGGAGCCAGATCGCCGTCTGTCCCGACGTCCCTGAGTTCGACGGCTGGCTGACCGGCTACGAGATCGTGGACCTGGCCAGATCCCTGGTAGCGCCGGAATCCGGCCGCCAGGATGTGCTGGCAGCGCTCCGGGCGGCGGGGCTTGCCGAGGACGCCGACCGGCGGGTTAGCGGATACTCGCGCGGCATGGTCCAGCGGCTCGGACTGGCCTGCGCACTGGTCGGCGATCCTCGGCTGCTGATTCTCGATGAGCCGACTTCAGCCCTCGACCCGGCTGGCCGGGCCGACATCCTGAACCTGGTCGCCGCCATGCGCGGCAGCAGGACCGTGATCTTCTCCAGCCATATCCTGGCCGACGTGCAGCGGATCGCCGACCGGGTCGGCATCCTGCGAGACGGACGGCTCCTCTACCAGGGAGCCACCGGAGACCTGATCGACACTTACCTGCGCCCGGCCTGGCTGGTGCGGATCGCCGGCCAGGCCGATCAGGTCGCTGCCGCCATCACGGACCAGCCATGGGCCACCAGGGTAGAACTGGCAGGTGCCGACTCCATCAGGGTCGACGCGGTGACCATCGAGGCCGGCGAGCGCGGCATCCCGGCCGCGATCGCGGCGTGCGGCGCCCGTCAGGTCTCGTGCGAGCCGGTCGCCGCCGACCTGGAGTCCGCGTTCCTGGCCCTCACCAGCAGCGTCGCCGGGGAGGCGTCATGACCGGCACCGCGGCTCTCGCCGGCCGGGACCGCGCCGAAGGCCGCCGGATGGGAATCTGGCGGCTGGAGTGGCTGCGCCTGGTGCGGACTCCGCGCGCCCTCGCACTCTGCGTGATCTACCTCGCCTTCGGGCTGATCGAGCCGGTGAGCACGAAGTACTCCGCCCAGCTGGTCCACCGGCTCGCACCCGGCGTGCGGATCACCCTGCCGCCGGTGACGCCCGCGGCGGGGATCAGCAGCTATGTCAGCAACGCCGGTCAGATCGGACTGATCATCGTGGTCGTGATCGCGGCCGGCGCGTTCAGCTTCGACTCCCGCCGCGGCCTGGCGACCTTCCTGCGCACCAGGGTGTCCGGGATGTGGCAGCTGGTGGGGCCGAGGTTCGCGGTCAGCACGCTGGCGGCGATCGTCGCCTACCTGCTCGGCACGCTCGCCGCCTGGTACGAGACCACCCTGCTGATCGGTCACCTTCCGGCTGGCGAGATAGCGGCGGGAATTCTTTGCGGCTCTGTCTACCTTGCCTTCGCTGTCGCCGTGACCGGGGCCGCAGCGGCGGTCGCCAGGGGCACGCTTGCCACGGTCGGCCTGGCGGTCGCGGTGCTGCTGCTGCTTCCGCTGGTCGGCACGTTCCGCGCGGTGCACGACTGGCTGCCGAGCACCCTGGTGGCCGCGCCGGTCGACCTGCTGACCGGCAGCCACCTGTCCGGATTCCTGCCAGCTCTCGGGGTCGCCGTCGCGGCCGGTGCGCTGGCTCTGGCGCTCGCGGTCAACCGGCTCAGCGCCCGCGAGATCTGACCGGACCGCCAGAACGGACCAGGTCAGACCAGGCCGCGCCGGACCAGGCCGCACCGGACCAGGCCGCACCGCGCCAGTCCCCGCCGGACCAGGCCGCGCCGTGCCATACCGCGCCGTGCCAGTCCCCGCCGAGTCAGGCCAGACCGGCGGCGGGGAACGGCCGACGGGTGAGGCTGTCGTACACCATCTGAGTGAGCGTGACGATGTCGAAGACCGGCACGCCGATCCGGGCCTGGATCGCGTGCGCGAAGGGCACCAGGTCGGTGCATTCGATGATCAGGGCGCCCATCTCGGGATTGCCGCTGGCCAGCAGGTCCACCTCGGACAGCACCTCGCGCCCGAGCCGAGCGGCGTCCAGCTCGTCCCGGCGGCCCTCCAGCACGACCTCGCGGAACTCGGGATGGTCGGCCATGCCCGCGACGCAGACCGGAACGGACTCACCTCCGATCGCCTCCAGGTGACGCCGGGTGAGTGAGCCCTTCCTGGCGACCAGCAGCCCGACCTTGGCGTCGCCGCGGAGCATGCGGTAGACCATCGGGAGCTGGATCAGGCTCGAGGCGTAGAGCGGGACGCTGACCGCGTCGGCGAGCTGGCGCTGGAACAGCACGAGGAAGCCGCAGGCGGCGGTGATCGCCGCCACTCCGCGCGCCTGAAGTTCCCGGGCGGCGCTGATGAACGGATCGAGCAGACCCGGATCGGCCTGCCGCACGACCCGGTCCGGCGTCGCGCCCGTCACCACCTGGTAGTCGACGGGAAAGCCGAATGTGCTCCGGTTGCGGATGTGGCCGGGAATCTTGGTGAACGAGGTATCGAGGCACAAGACGCCGATCACGATATCGCGCCCCGCCCCGACGCCGCCTGCCATGGGTCATCGCCTCCTGCCTGGGGATGGGGGTCAGCTCGCGCCGTGCGGCGCCGGCCTCTCAGACCGGACGCGATCGCCGCCGCTGACGTGCCGCCCGCCTGCCATAGCGGCCGACAGAGAACGGCGCAAGATCCATGTCGGGCTGCTCGCCGGAGACGATCTGGGCGATCAGCCGACCGCCGACCGGCGCGAGGCCCATGCCGATATTGCCGTGGCCAGACGCGACGGTCAGGTTCCGATAGGTCCCCGCGCGACCGAGCAGGGGCAGGCTGTCCGGCGTGCAGGGGCGGAAGCCGCTCCAGATCTCGACGGTCTCGGTCTCCTCGAGCCCCGGCAGGTAAGCCCGGACGGTTCGCATGATGCCGTCCACGCGCCGCCGGGAGACGTCGTCGTCGAAACCGGACAGCTCGAGGGTTCCGCCGAAGCGAAGGCGGTCGCCGAGCGGCGCGACCGCGACCTTGCCCTCGCTCAGCAGGATCGGCAGGCGCGGAGACCGGCGCGGCGCGGTGACCGTGATGCTGTATCCCTTGGCGGGCTGGAGCTTAAGGCCGATATTCAGCTTCCTGGCGCACTCGGCCGACCAGGAACCGGCCGCGATGACCGTCTCGGCAGGCGCGAAATCGCCGCGCGTCGTCCGGACCCTCGCGACCGTGCGGCCGGTGACCTCGAAGCCGGTGACCTCGGCCCGCTCGTGGATCTGCACCCCGATGGAACTGAGCAACCGGGCAAACTCGACCACGAAGTCGGGAACGCGCAGATATGCGCCCTCGGAGTTGAGCAAGGCGCCGCAGATATCGAATTCGACATCCGGCTCGAGCGCGCTCAGCTCGCCCGGGTCAAGCACGCGCAGCGGCACGCCGCTCGCGACCGTCTGCGGCACGGACCGGCGGGCCTTCTCGAAGCCCTGCGGCGTCCTGAACGCCACCACCATGCCGTCCGCGGTGAAGGTTCCGGCCAGGCGGCCGGCCAGGCACAGCTCGCGCAGGATCGCCATGCTCCGTTTCTTCATGTCGAGCAGGACGCCGAAGCCGGCCTTGAAGTCCTCGGCATTGCAGGCCCGGCGGAAATGCCAGAGCCAGGAGGCCAGCTCGGCATCCAGGCGCGGCTTGATGTAGAACGGGCTCTCCGGGTCCCGCAGCCAGCGCAGGCCCTGGGTGAGCACGCCCGGCTCGGCCAGCGGCGCCGCTCCCTGCGTGCCGACGAAACCCGTGTTGCCGGAGGAACAGGACTCCGGGCCGCCGACCGACCCGCGCTCCGCCACGGCCACGGTGGCACCGCGCAGCCGCAGATGGTACGCGCAGAACAGGCCGGCCACGCCGCCGCCGATGACGAGGACGTCTGGATCGTGCCGTACGGGCGCCGGCTCCGGCGGCGGCATCTCCGGCATCTGCTGGCCGTTACAGGCTGACGATGAAGAAGTTGGTCAGCAGATTGACGACTACCCGCTCGTAGATCTCGGCCTTCAGCGCGATGCCCGGCTCGGCGAACGTCCCGGCGGGCGGATCGGCGAACCGGATCACCGAGCGCCCGGCATCGAACAGCAGGGCGCCGTGCCCGAAATCCCCGACGACGGCGGTCCCCGGATCGACCAGCCTGGTTCGCACGATGAAGACGCCGTTCCGCTCGACGTCGTCCATCAGGCGGCCGTTCCCCAGGAAGGTGTAGTAGTCGGCGGGGTTGATGATCAGGCCGTCTGCCGTGCCTCCCATCTGCTCCACCTCGTTGCACGCCGCGAGGATCGTCGAGCCGAACGGGCCCTTCGACGTCAGCCGCCCGATCCCCGGCATGTTCAGCAGCCCGCCCTCGCCGAGCAGGATGGTGTGGTTCTCGGCCGTGGCCAGGCGGACGATCAGCCGGTAGTTGATGAAGGACTCGAAGGTCTCGGCGTCTTCCCACAGATCTGGCGGAACCTGGACCCACGCGGTGGTGGGCAGCAGTTCGGGGACCGGTGACCTGCGGAACCGGTTCGCTGCCTCGCGCCGCTGATCGGCCCCGCTGACCTTCGGATCGCCGGGCAGCGGCGGGCTCTCCTGCCAGTAGAACTGCCGCGGGTCCCTGGACAGGTCGACGACCTTGAGCATGTTGCGGGCCGGGTAGCGCGGCTTGCGCCGCGAGCTGGTCAGCGAGTCGGTGATCGTCACGTCGTACTCGACGCAGGCCTGGAGTCCGTCGGCCGCACAGGCCTCGACGAACATCCTGCCCGGTGACATCTCCTGGCTCCGCTGGGCGACGACCTCCGCCATCGTCCGCTTCACGCCTTCTGTCTGCTGCATGGCACCTGTCCCTCGGTAGTTCGCCGCCAACCAATCAGTGCGCGCTGCCCCGCTTGCGGGCCACGAAGATCCCCCAGCCGAACTCCCCGTTATCGATGGCTGCCTGTATCTGGACGCAGGACTGCGAGAAGGCGAACATCCAGACCCGCGCCGCGACATCCGGCGTCATCGCGGCGCGCTCAGCCGCCGTCCTGCCGAGCACCCGGTAGGTCTGCCTGATCTGGCCCTCGAGGCTGCGGGCCGCGATGACCTCGAATCCGGCCTGCTCCAGTGCCGCCTGATACCCGGCGAGCGAGTAGCCGCTGGTCCACCGCACCCGGTCGTAGACGTGCCTGCGGGCGCGCTCACCGATCTCCTTCCTGGGCTGCAGGAAATCGGAGAACGCGAGAATGCCGCCGGGGGCCAGGACGCGATGGACCTCCGCGTGGCTGCGGGGCTTGTCCGGCACCAGGAAGAGCGCGTCCTGGCTGACGACATGGCTGAAGCGGCCGGCCTCGTAAGGCAGCCGCGTCGCCGATCCCTGGCGGAACTCGATATTCAGCCGGCCGCGCTGGTTCTCGGCGGCCAGATTCCGCCCGGCGACCTTGATCCGCTCCTGGCTCAGGTCGAGCCCATCGACGCGGCAGCTGAACCGCCTGGCCAGATGAATCGCGAAGTTACCGCATCCGCAGCCCACGTCCAGCACCAGGGACGAGCCGCCGATCTCTGCCTCCGCCGCCAGGATGTCGGAGGTCCGCTCGGCAGCCGCGCGGTAGTCCTCGTCGGCGTCGCCGGCGAAATAGCCCGTGTGCAGCACCCCCTCGCTGTCCCAGAAGCTGAGATAGGTCGCCGTGGTCTGGTCGAAGAAATCCCCGACATCACCCTCGGTGTAGGCGCGGCTCGTCATCGAGGCCTCGGGCTCCTTCCCCGGTTCCCGACCAGCCATCCGCCCGGGATCGCCGTCCTGACCCGCAAGCGTCCTCGTGCGCGGGTCATGCGCCGGCGTCCTTGTGCACGGCCGGCAAATGCGGCAGGTCGGGCCCGGTCACGCTGGCGCCGCCGTCGATCAGGTGCACCACGCCGGTGACGAACGAGGCCCGCTCGCTGGCCAGAAAGGCTGCGACGGCCGCGATCTCCTCCGGGCGGGCGAGCCGGCCGACGGCGCTGTGCCCGCCCATGGCCCGCAACTGCGGTTCGATCTCACCGCCACCGGCGAGTCCCGCCGCCACCCGCTCCATCGGCGGGGTGCGGGCGCCGCCGGGCGCCAGCACATTCACCGTGATGCCGTCGCGGCCGACCTCCGCGGCGAGTGCCTGGGCGAAGCGCACGATCGCGGCCCGCGTCACGCCGGAGAGAGCCAGCGACGGGACCGGGACGCTGGCCGTCTCCGAGGCCACGAAGAGCAGCCGGCCCCAGCCAGCCGCCCGCAGGTGCGGGAGCGCCGCGAGGGCCAGGCCGACGGCGGGGAAAAGCACCCGGTCGATCGCCGCCTGGTACTCATCGAGCCCGAACCGCGATGCCGGCCCGAACGGCGGGCTGCCGCCGCTGACCAGGACAATGTGCAGCGCGCCCAGATCGGCGGCGACGTCGTCGACCCACCGGCGGGCCGCTGCCCGGTCGGTGATGTCGATGCGTCCGGCGCAGATCCGGCCGCGTGCCACCTCCTTCAGGCTGCGCTCCGCTTCCGCGAGCCGGTCCGGGTCGCGGGCGCCGATCGCCACGTGCGCGCCCTCCATCGCCAGTTCCCTGGCAGCGGCCAGGCCGAGGCCGCTCGAGCCGCCGGCGACGAGCGCGACCTTGTTCTCAAGCCCCAGATCCAACCGTGCCCTCCTCAGCCTCTTCAGCGCCGCAGCCTCTCCGGTCCCGCGGCATCTCCGGTTCCGCGGCCTGATCAGTCTGGCGGCTCATCGCGGGGCCGCGCGGTCCCGCCAGCCGACCCGAGCGCGCCTGCGGCCAGCCCTGCTTCGCGGGACGGCTCCGGCGTCCTGGCCGCCCGCCGGGGACCGGCCCGCAGCGTGCCGCTATATCGGTAGCCGTAGCTCCGGAACAGCGGCCATGACAGCGTGACCGCGGCCAGCCTGGCCGCCACCGGAAGGTCGGCCCAGCCGTCATCGCGGTCTCTGATCACCGTGGTACCGGTGCGGAAGCGATCCGGGTTGCCGGTCACCGTGTGGTTGACGTGCAGCTCGACCCTCCGGCCCTGCACCGGATTGGCCGCGGGGCCGGCACCGCACAACCGCAGCAGGGCATCGATCGTTCCGGCCGGATCGGCGATGAACTCCTCGTACCGCAGGAAGACTGACCGCTCCCGATGACGCCGGATGATCGCCCGGGACGCCAGGTTGAAGCCGTGCCAGTAGGCCGTACTCTTGCTCGACGACATGGCGTAGACGTACTGCTTCGGCTCACGCCAGGAATAGGCGACCGCCCTGGGGTCGCGCACCAGATGGACGTAGTAAGGAATCACGCCGGGCAGGTGCGGCAGCAGGGCGGCCTCGCCAGGGATCTTCGTGGTATCGACGATCACGCGCGCGCCCGTCCGCTCCGCGATCGCGCGGTAGGTCAGGCTCATCAGCGCCGCGTGCTCGCGGATCGCGTCGGTGGCCAGGCCACGGCCGAGAAGGCGCCAGGTATGCCGGGTGCGGACGCAGGCGCGCTGGCGGCGGATGACCGCGTCGGCGAAGGCCTCGGCCGGGACCCCGGCGGGCCTGCCGAGCGCGAGGATGTCCGACCACACCGGGCAGTCGGTCAGCGCCTTGCCGCAGCCGCACAGGTTGTTGACGCCCCTGCCCGACCCGTTCCTCCAGAGGAATCCAAGCTCGCCGACGTGGCAGAAGCCCGGGATCTCGCCCAGGATGTTGCCGATGATCGTGCTCCCGTTGCGGCACCATCCGGTGATGCACAGGATCTTGAGCTGCGCAGGGTCCATGGCCGCGGTCCCCGGTTCAGCTCGCCGCCGCGGGCTGCACGTCCAGCTGGCCGCTGCGCTGCGGAATCCCCAGCGCCACGGCCGAGGCCACGACCGCCGCCGCGGCGCCGACAACGAAGACAGCCGGGTAGCCGAATCCGGTCGCGACCAGCCCGGTCACCGGACCCCAGACAGCCAGGCCGAGATCCCAGAACGAGGTGTAGGCGCCGAGTGCGGCGCCCTGCTTCAGCTTGTCGGCACGGTTCATCACCATCAGGGCGAGCGACGGGTACAGCAGCGAGAACCCGACTCCCATGACCAGGCTGCCGAACACGGCCACCGGCAGGTCCGGCGCCACGGCGATGATCAGCAGGCCGGCGGCCTCGCACGCACCGGACCAGGCCGCCACCCGGCGCGGCCCGAGCTTGTCCGGCAGATGCCCGATGACCAATCGCGTGCCCGCGTAGACGGCGCTGAAGCAGCTGAGCACGGCGACGCCCGAATGAATGCCGCGAGCCCGCAGGTGCAGCACGACGAAGGCGGCAAGCCCGGCATAGCCGGCCGCGGCGAGGGTAAGCGCCAGCCCTGGCAGCAGGGCCGGGCGCAGCAGCACGCCGCGCCCGCTGCTGCGCTGCCCGGCCCGGGCGGGCGCGGGCACCGAGCTGATCAGCAGTAATCCGACGAACGGCGCAGCCGTGCTGAGAGCCCATACGGCGCCATAGCCGAAGTGCAGCAACGTCGCTCCCAGGAAGGTCCCGACCGAGATCCCGCCCCACATGCTGACCCCGTACAGCCCGATGAGCTGCCCGCGGCGGTTGTGCGGCGCCAGCGACACGGTCCAGACCGCGCCCGCGGTGAACAGCGAGGCCTCGCCGACGCCGAGCAGCAGCCGGACCCCGATCAGTCCGGCCAGGCCGAGCGGCAGGAAGTAGAGCGCTCCCCCGGCGGCGACGATCAGCGCGCCGAACTGCATCACGAGGCGATGACCGTGCCGATCGGCCAGGTTGCCCGCGACCGGCCTGGTGAGCAGCGCCGTGAGCGCCGTCACCGTGACGACCAGGCCGACCGCGACGTTCGCGGCGCCGAGATGGTCCCTGACGAAGCTCGGCAGCACCGGGATCACCGCCGACAGGCCCAGGTAGCCGAAGAAGAGCCCGCCGAAGACCCCGATCAGGTGCAGCCGCGGAATCGCGCTCTTTTCGCCGACAGCACTCATCGCTACTTCCTGGCCTCGCTCAGCTCCGGCCGGCCCTGGCCAGGCTCGATCGCACCAGCCACCCGGCGGACCGCCCGGACCAGGTGATCGCAGTCCTGTTCGGTCAGGGCCGAGGACAACGGGATGTCGACGGCCTGCCGCAGGTACCGCGTGGTGCTCGGCAGCAGCGCCCTGATCTCGGCCACGTCCATGCCGGGGAACAGGAACCGCCAGTTCCAGTAGACCCGGACATTGGTGTCGGCCTCCGAGCCGAGGTTGCGCGCGTCGATGCCCTCGTGGCAGAGCGCGTGCGCGAACCACGTCGCGTCCCCGGTCAGAACGCGGAAGATGAATGCCTCGCCGAGATAACCGCCGGCCGCTACCGGCTGCCGGATCGCGATCGCGGTCAGGTCCGCCAGGGCCGTGGCCACGTAGTCGTAGTTGGCGCGGAAGCAGCGCAGCCGGATCGGCAGCCTCTCCATCTCGGCGCACAGCAGGGCCGCACGGATCTCGTCCATGCGGAAACTGAAGAGCGGCAGGTCGAGATCGGTGCCGATCGGCGGATCACCGTCGGGGAAATGCCGCAGGAAGCGCCCTTCGTAGGCACCGGAGAGCACGACGGCGCGGGCGAAGAGCGCGCTGTCGTTCGTGACAAGAAAACCGCCCTCGCCGCAGTTCAGCGACTTGTCCGACTGGGTGCTGTAAGCGCCGGCCAGCCCGAACGTGCCTAGCTTGCGGCCGTTGAGCTCGGCGCCCAGGGCCGGCACGGCGTCCTCGAACACCGGGACGCCCATCTCGGCGGCGAAGTCAAGCAGCGCATCCATGTCCGCGGCGAAGCCGCGCATATGGACGACCAGGATGGCCTTGATCTCCGGCGTCCAGCGACGGCGAAGATCCGCCAGATCCAGGTGCAGGTTCTCGTCAACCTCCACCAGCAGCGGCTGGCAGCCGGCCAGCAGGATGGCGCTCGGGGTGGCGACGAAGGTGAAGCCAGGACAGGCGACCAGGGAGCCCCGCGGGATGCGCGCCGCCATGAGCGCGAGCGCGAGCGCGGTCGTGCCGCTCGACACCGCTAACGCATGCTTGGTTCCGAAGTAGCGGCACAGCTCCTCCTCGAACCTGCCGCACTCGGTCTCCCGCTGGTCGCGGTGGTCATAGCGGAAGAAGAGGTGGCTGCGGATCGCCCGTAACGTCGCCTCTTCGTCCTCGGGATGGACGAACACGGCCCCCTTGTCGTACGTCGGCCAGGGCGTGCACCGGACCGGGGAACCGCCGTGGATGGCGAGCCGCGCGTCGCCGGCTTCCCCCGCCCGCGCCAGGTGAGCTGCCGCCAGCGCCTCATTCTCCCTGCTCACCGTCGGCCTCCTCGCATCTGGCCGCCGGCCATTGGGCTCTCCGTCGGCCTGTCTGGCTGATGGTGCCCTGGCGGACCTGGTCATCATGGCACGATTTTATGAATGTTCTCTGATATGTCCTGAAGGTGTCAACGGGCAACCTCGGCCAGCCAGCGGCGGCCGCGATGTGCCAGGATCAGCCAATGCGAGTGCTTCGGACGCCTGACCACCGATTCTCCCAGCTCCCCGATTTCGGTTACCGGCCACGGTACGCCGACGTCGGCGGCCTGCGGATGTGCTACGTCGAGGCCGGCCCGGCCGACGGCGAGCCGGTGCTGCTGCTGCATGGCGAGCCGAGCTGGTCGTTTCTCTATCGCCGGATCATCGGCGTGCTCGCCGACGCCGGCCTGCGGGCGATCGCGCCCGACATGATCGGCTTCGGCCGCTCCGACAAGCCGGCCGAGATCGGCGACCACAGCTACGCGGGCCATGTCGAGTGGATGCGGGCGTTCGCGTTCGACGCGCTCGACCTTCGCCACGTGACCCTGGTCGGCCAGGACTGGGGCGGTCTGATCGGACTCCGCCTGGTCGCCGAGCACGCCGAGCGGTTCGCCCGGGTCGTCGCCGCCAACACCGGCCTGCCGACCGGGGACCATCCGATGCCCGATGTCTGGCTGCGGTTCCGTGAGGTGGTGCGCACGTCGCCGGATCTGAGCATCTCCCGGCTGGTCGCCTCCGGCTGCCGGACACCACTGCCCGACGACGTGCTCGCCGCCTACGATGCCCCGTTCCCCGATGCCGAGTTCAAGGCCGGGCCGCGGGCGATGCCGGGCCTGGTGCCGACCACGCCGGACGACCCGGCCTCGGCGGCCAACCGGGCCGCCTGGGAGCGCCTAGCGACCTGGGACAAGCCGTTCCTGGTCGCCTTCAGCGACTCCGACCCGATTACCAGCGCGATGGCGCCGATCTTCAGGCAGGTAGTACCCGGCGCGGCCGGGCTCGACCACCCGGTGCTGACCGGCGCCGGTCACTTCCTCCAGGAAGACGCCGGCGACCGCCTCGCCGCCGAGATCATCGCCTTCATGGCGGCGCACCCGGCCAGCTAGCCGAGAACAACATGAAGCAAAGCGGCCCCTAGAGCCAGTTTTCAGCGCCCGTGTGCTGGTTTTTCGCACAGAGGACCGGGAAGCAGGTAGCATGATCCTGCGAAGGAGGCAACATGCTGCTGAGCTTCCGTTTTGCGAACGTCTTGTCGTTCCGAGACGAACAGTGCCTTTCTCTTGTCGCGACTGAACTGAACGACAGCTACTCTCGGCCGACCGACATCAAAGAGCACGGCAGGACGATCTCAGTCGTTCCGGCCGTCGGCATCTACGGGGCCAACGCGTCCGGCAAGAGCAGCGTCCTCGCGGCGCTGCGCCTCATGCGAAGCGTAGTTGTGGACTCCCTGGGGTGGCTCTCGGAGCCGAGTCCGGTCAGGCGCGTCGCCTTTGGCCTCGACCCGTCTTTCGCGAGAAAGCCATCGTTCTACGAGATGGACATGATGCTGGCTGACGGCGTCCGCTACACCTACGGCTTCGAGATCGACAACGACCGGGTACGGGGCGAGTGGCTGCACGCCTACCCGAAGGGCCGCAGGCAAGTCTGGTTCGATCGTCAGGACGGCGAGCCCGACTTCCCGGGCGAAGGACTGCGCGGCGAGAAGCTGGAGCTGGCTCGGCGGACCCGGCCTGACGGGCTGTTCCTCAGCGTCGCCGCGCAGTTCAACCACGAGCAGCTGCTGCCAGTGTTCGAGTGGTTCCGTGACAACCTCTGGCTGAGCAGTCCTGAGGCTGACCAGTTCCAGCGCCGAGACTTTACCAGGGAGCGAGTCTTTCGTGACGCCGCCTACCGAGACCGGATCGCGCGAGTAATCCAGGTCGCCGACCTGGGCATTACCGGCTTCGACCGGGACGCCCTTGCCAAGGGTGACATCCGGTTGCTGCACCGGGCCGGCACGCGAGAGATCCCGCTTGACTTCCAATTCGAGTCGCTTGGCACCCGGTCGTGGTTCTCATTGGTCGGCCTCCTGCTGGAAGCGCTCGACACTGGGACAGTCGCCTTGATAGATGAACTCGACGCGAGCCTTCATCCGGTCATGTCAGCTGAGGCCGTCCGCATGTTCCAGAGCCCCACGACCAATCCGCTCGGCGCTCAGATGATCTTTACTAGCCACGACGCAACGCTGCTGCATGCGCTTCATGGTGAGGACGGAGTTCTCGACCGCGGTAGTTTCTGGCTTACCGAGAAGCACGAGGACGGGGCAACCGACCTCTATCCGCTGACCAGCATGAGACCGCCGCCCCGCAAGGAAGACAACCTCTTCAGAAAGTATCTCCTCGGCAGGTACGGCGGCATCCCCCGAGTGGCGGCAGGCATGGTGGCTCGCGAAGCCGAGGAATCACCAACATGAGTCCGTACCAGCGTGGCAGCGACCGTGTGGGGCGCGCCGTTTCACGGCCTACGGCTCGGCGCCAGGGTAACCGGATCTTCTATGTTGCCAGCGAGGGCGAGCGCACGGAGATTGACTACCTCGGCCGCCTCGACGCCGCCTACGGACCACGGCTGAACTTCCTGATTAGGATGCCTCCCAGGTCCACGCAGCACGATGGGCTGTCGCCGTCACAGGTCGTTGAAGACGCAGCTCGCGCCGCGGATGACGTAGATATCTACGAAGCCTGGGGGCTCTTCGATCACGACGGTCGCCCCGATATCGACCAGGTCTGTGCCAGTGCCTTGAGGCAGAGGGTGAGGGTGGCACTTTCTCATCCCTCGTTCGAGTTGTGGCTGCTTTTGCACTTTCAGGACTTCTCGCCCGCAGCTCAGGACGGCGACAACGGCATCGTCATGGAGAAGCTCCGTGCCGCTCACGCCGCGTTCGCGGACTATGGCAGGAGAGACAAGCGCATTACTATACGTAGATTCGAGGCGCTGTCCGAAGGCGACAGGATCCAGCGTGCGGTCAACCGGGCACGCAGGCTATCGAGTCATTTCAGCCATGAGACTCCGAGCAACCGGGACCCATCGACTGACGTGCACCTTCTTATCGAGGATCTCGGAATCGTGCCCGGATGTCAGTGAGGGCGCGCGCAGCGGGCCGACCAGGCGCCGAGAGCGTCACGGCTGATCTCCGTGACGCACACCCATACTGATCGGCGCAGCGTAGATTGATTCAGGGTCCGTTCGTCGTGACTGGCGGACCGGCGATCTATGCAAGCTCGGCTGCGGGAGGGATAGTCACGGTGTCGCCGTCGACTTCTCAGCACGGCTTCCTCGCCCAGCGCGTCGCGGCCCAGTCAGGGGACCTCACCGCCGCCGAGGCGAGAGTGGCCAGGTTCCTGGCCGAGCATCCGGACGACGTCGCGTTCGCCTCGGCCAGCGAGCTCGGGGCGCTCACCGCCACCAGCGACGCGACCGTCATCAGGACGGTCAAGGCTCTTGGCTATCCGGGGCTTCCCGCGCTCAAGCGCATGCTCCAGGAGACCGTCAGAGGCCGCCTCACACCGGCGGGCCGGCTGAACCGAAGCCTTGATGAAGCCGGCAACGACCCCGCGACGGTGCTGTCACATGTGCTTGACGATCACATCCGCCTGCTTGAGGAGGCCAGGCGGACACTGACTCCGGCCGACTTCAGCCAGGCCACGGCCATCATCGCCGACGCGCGTCAGACGCTGGTCTTCGGCCTCGGGGTGCTCGGGTACCTGGCCGAGTACTTCGCGCTCCGGCTCTCCCGGCTCGGGCACCCCGCCCGGACAGCTACGGCGTCCGGCTTCCTCGCGGCCGACGCGCTGCTGGATCTCGGGCATGCCGATGCGCTGGTCGTGATCGCGCATACCAGCCTTGCGCCGGAGACCGACACGGCGATCAGTCACGCTCAGCGGGTAGGAGCGAAAACGGTGCTGCTCACCGACAACCTGGCCGAGGCGCTGCGCGACCGGGTCGCCGCGACCCTGACCGCGCCGATCGGCGCGGCCGGCAGCTTCAGCACGCAGGCGACTACCCTGGCGATTCTTGAGGCCCTCGTCCTGGCGACCGCGGCGGCCCAGCGAGATCAGGCGACCCAGGCGATGACGCTGCTCAATCAGCTGCGCGGGGAACTGCACGGCATCGGGTCGACAGCGGCCTCGGCCTCCCCGTAGCTAGGCCGTGCCTTCCGTCCCCGCGGCCGCCCCGGCCCACCCAGCCGCGCACCGGGGTGCTCCCGGGTTCCGGACCAGCGGTCTAGGAGTCCGCGACGTCGATGAACATCACGACGACGAAGCCAGCGACGATGGCAGCTGCGAAGAGCGGGATCAGCACCGCGCCATGCACGCCGCCCACGACCGCCGCGATGGCCACGGCCAGCACGGTGACCACGGCCGCCGCGATCTTCCAGTCGTCACCGATGATGAAGTCGTACCAGAACTGGCCGAAACCACGGGCGAAGCGCAGCAGCATCATGCCCCCTCGGTGACTGACACGGTCTCTGCGGCGGTCTGGGCCGGCACGGCACGCCGGCGGAACGCGAGCATGAGCACGCGGGCGACGACGGCCCAGATCGCGAGGATCACCAGAAGCGCCAGGTCCTTGCCGGGCCAGGCGAACGACTGCCCGCTCTTCGCGAACAGGCCGAGACCCTCGCCTGCCCAGAAGGTGCCGAAGGTCGAGAGCAGCAGTCCCACGCCGAACTTCAGCGTGTTCTCTGGTATCTCGGTGAGCGGCCGGCGTGCGAGCGCTCCTGCCGTGATCACGACGAGGCCCGCCGCCGCGGCGGCGGCGATCGCCGCTGGCATGTGATGCGCGTTGAGGCCGAACGTGATGACGATAAAGACGATCTCGACACCTTCGAGGAACACGCCCTTGAAGGACACCACGAAGCCGAACCAGTCCAGTCCGAACCGCGACTCGGGCTGCGCCGCCGTGGCGGCCATGGTCTCCTTCTCGAATATCTCCGCCTCGTCGTGCATCGCTTTGAGGCCCGAGTACCGCAGGATGCCTTTCCGCAGCCATTGCAGCCCGAAGATCAGCAGCAGCGTGCCGATCGTCAGCTGCAGTGCCGACTCAGGGAGCCAGCGGGTGATGGCGTAGCCGGCCGCCGCCGTGAAGGCGGCGAGGGCGACGACCGCGGCCCCGGTCCCGGCGAGCGCAGACCGCCAGCCGCGGGTGATCCCCATCGCGAGGACGATCGTGAGCGCCTCGACGAACTCGACGACGGCAGCGAAGAACACGGCCAGCAGCAGCGCCCAGGTGGTGCTGGAACCCATTTACTGCCTCATTTCAGCTCGCATCCGGCACACCGACCCGGCTCCGGCGAGGGCAGCAAGCATGCGCACGGCTCGCTCCGGCCGGGACGGCCCGGCTCTCAGAACATTCTGCCATGGTAGTAGATACTACAGACGTATACAAATATCGTCGTGGTCACTACGAGCCTCGGCCGGGCCGCCCGGGCTCCGGCCGCTCGCGTCATGGGCCGAACGCGAACGCCCGCTCGATCTCGGCACGGGTAGCCGGGCCGGCGAGCAGGAGGCTGAGCAGGACGCGGGCCTTCCGGCCGTCAAGGACGCCGGAGGAGATGAGCCCGCGGGCGAGCAGGTCCGACTCCGACCCGGTGAAGCTGTACGTCGACCGGAGCAGCTGACCTGATCCGGCCCGGGAGCTGAGTACCACCGGCATGGCGTCGACCAGCGCTTCCAGCTCATCCGAGGTCGCGACGCGACCTGGCAGGTGGCCGCCGCCCATGGCCTCGATGACGGCGCCGCGGTAGCCCGCCCGCAGGACGGCATCGAGCAGCCGGGCATCGTCGCCCATGCCGAAGGCGACGAGGGCGACCGGCGATGGTCCCACCGACCGCGGCAGTCCGGCCAGACGTGGCCGGCGCCGTGGCAGCAGAGCCAGGTGGGCCTCGTTCTCGATGACGTACCCGAGCGGGCCGAGAGTTGGCGAGCGGAACGCGGCCGGGCTGTGCGTATGGGTCTTCCTGACGTAGGCGGCGGCATGGATCTCGTCGCCGGCGACGACGAGCACGCCAGCATCATTCGCCCGCGGCGAGATCGCGGTGGCCACGGCGGCCAGGAGGTTGGCCGGGCCGTCCGACCCCGGCATGCTCGCGTTGCGCATCGCGCCGGTCACGACCACGGGGCAGCGCCCGTCCCACAGCAGGTCCAGCGCGAACGCGGCCTCTTCGAGCGTGTCCGTCCCCTGGGTGACGACCACGCCATCGAGCTCAGGCGAGCGGAGCACCCGGTCATCGATCAGGTCACGCAGAGCCAGGACATCGTCGAGGGTCAGGTCGGAGGACGGAACCGTCGAGAAGGTATGCGTCCGGATCTCGGCGATCTCGCCGAGCTCGGGGAGGTCGGCGACGAGGTCGGCAGCACCGAGCCTGGGGGTCGCACCCGCCAGGTCACCGGGCGATCGCACCGACGAGATCGTTCCGCCGCAGGAGATGATCAGGATCAGGGGACGCCGCTGGCCGGTCACATCGCCGCCGACGTCAGCACCGCGGGCCTGACCATGTTCATCACCGTGAGCCTGAACCTCTTGATCACCGCAAGCCTGACCGTGCTCACTTCCCTGCCTGCTCCCCTCCGGGCATGCGTCACCGGTCACCTCCGCTGGAGACCAAACTGCCAGCGCCGGAGCACGACCGCGGCGGGCGGACCGTTGCGCCAGGGAACTCGGACACTAGCACCGTCGGAGCGCCGGCCCGCAACGGATCCACCGGGCGCACGGGCCGCACAACTCGGTCGCGAGCCCGTACCCAGCAACCTGATCAGCTGGCCCCCGCTGCACAACTCGGTCGCGAGCCCGTGCCCGTGACGGCCGATCCTTCAGCCAGGCAGCCGCCCGCGACTCCCCAGCACCGCCACCCCCGCCACATTGCCGTCGGCCGCCATCGCGCTAGTCCCCGATGCCTGCCCAGCCAGGTAGCGGTCCAGGAAATCGACGGTCACCCGGGCGACGAGCGGCTCGGGCTGGCGGCGGCCTTCGTACGGCGTGAAGTGGTTGGCGCCGAGCAGGTCCAGGTAGAACCGGACGCCGGCGGTGTCGCTCGCATAGAGCTGCGCGCTCGCCTGCGGCGGGTTCCAGGTGTCGGCGCTGCCCTGGATGAAGATGATCGGCGGCGTGCCGCGCGGGAAGTAGTGACCGCCGAGCGGCGGCCACTCGGCTCCGGAGAGGATCATGGCCGCGATCACCCGGCGGTCGCGGCAGCAGGTGTTCGAGGCCACGGCGGCCGCGGTGTCACCGCCGTCGGAATGCCCGGCGACCGCGATCTTCGCCCGGTCGATCAGCCCGGCGAGCACGCCATCCGGCCGAGCGCTGATCGCCAGCAGCCTGGTGATCACCAGGGACATGTCAGCCGGCTGATTCGACAGGTCAGCTTCGTCGGGAGCGGGGTCGTCGCAGTGGGTACGCGGGAACTCCACTGCCGCGACCACGTAGCCCGCGCTGGCCCAGCTGCTGAGCAGCGACGAGTAGCTCGACCGGCACTGCAGGTAGCCGGGGGCGAAGACGACAAGCGGGAACGGGCCGCGGGAGTACTTCCCCGAGGCGACGGCGGCTGCGGGCACGACCGGATACCGCACCAGCGTCGGCAGTGCCCGTGCGCCAAGCCGGGCGCGCGAGCGGTCGATCAGCAGGATCGACCGGCTGGCCACCGGATAGCTGCCGATCCTGCCGACCGGCGG
>DATNIU010000124.1:0-15658 GCA_035604275.1 Streptosporangiaceae bacterium
GAGAATGATCTCCCCGGGCTCGCTGATCTGGAAGGTAACGTGAACCTGGCGGAAGTGACCGACCTGGATGCCGAGCCGGATCTGGCGGCGGTAGCTGATCTCGATGCCGATCTGGATGGCGAGCCGGATCTGGCCGCGGTGGCCGACCTCGATGTCGACGTGGACCTGGATGACCTGGCCGGCCTGGATGGCGATGAGGTCATCGGTGACGATCCGATCATCGGCCTCGATCTCGGCGATGTGACGGCTGACACCGTGGATGCGGGCGACGAGCCGGATGACGCCGACGACGCCGATGAGCCCGCCGCCGGGGCGGGCGCCGGAGCCGGTGCGGTCGCTGCCGGCGCGCCAGCGGTGGCCGGCGGCTCGGCGGAGGAGGGTGATGATGAGGCCTTCGTCTACGGTGATGACGATGAGGACCTGCCCGCGGCGCAGGTCGCGGTGGCCGGTGCCACGTCCGACCCGGTCAAGGATTACCTGAAGCAGATCGGCAAGGTGCCGCTGCTCAACGCCGAGCAGGAAGTCGAGCTGGCCAAGCGGATCGAGGCCGGGCTGTTCGCCGAGGAGAAGCTGGCCGACGGCGGCAGGTCGCTGCCGCCCGACGTCCGCGGTGACCTGGACTGGATCGCCGAGGACGGCCGCCGGGCGAAGAACCACCTGCTGGAGGCGAACCTGCGGCTGGTGGTCTCGCTGGCCAAGCGCTACACCGGTCGCGGCATGCTGTTCCTCGACCTGATCCAGGAGGGCAACCTCGGGCTGATCAGGGCGGTGGAGAAGTTCGACTACACCAAGGGCTACAAGTTCTCGACCTATGCCACCTGGTGGATCCGGCAGGCGATCACCCGGGCCATGGCCGACCAGGCCCGCACGATCAGGATCCCGGTGCACATGGTCGAGGTGATCAACAAGCTGGCCCGGGTGCAGCGGCAGATGCTTCAGGACCTGGGCCGGGAGCCGACTCCGGAGGAGCTGGCCGCTGAGCTGGACATGACCCCGGAGAAGGTCATCGAGGTGCAGAAGTACGGCCGGGAGCCGATCTCGCTGCACACCCCGCTCGGCGAGGACGGTGACAGCGAGTTCGGCGACCTGATCGAGGATTCGGAGGCGATCCAGCCCGGTGAGGCGGTCAGCTTCACGCTGCTTCAGGAGCAGCTGCACTCGGTGCTCGACACGCTGTCGGAGCGCGAGGCGGGCGTGGTGTCGATGCGGTTCGGCCTGACCGACGGCCAGCCGAAGACGCTGGACGAGATCGGCAAGGTCTACGGGGTGACCAGGGAGCGGATCCGCCAGATCGAGTCGAAGACCATGTCCAAGCTGCGCCACCCGTCCAGATCCCAGGTACTGCGCGACTACCTCGACTAAGGACGTCCTGCCCGTCCTGCCCTGCCCGTCCTGCCCTGATCTGCGGGCCACCAGGGCTATCGGGAACATCGGCCCTGGCATACGCTTGAGTAACATTGGCATCTCGTGCTGTTCCGAGGACGGGCCGGTCGCAGGAGAAGCGCGTCGCTCAGGACCCGGCGGCACGACTGCCTGGCTTCGTGATGTCTTGGAGTCTCGGCCATGAACCGACCACGGCGCCACCCCGGACGCTGGCGCGCTGACCATTGAACGCGCCAGGAATGCTCCCGAGGCAGAGTCCCGCCGACGCTGGCGGGACGGCGGGCGGGTGCGCGGACGGCATGGCGCCGCCAGACCTGACCGGCCTCCTGATCGAGGATCACGGCCGGGACGCCGTGGCCGCGCCCGACCTCACCAGGCATCTCACCGAGGATCACGACCGGATTGCCAAGGAGCTCAATGACGTCGTGGTCCGCCGGATCTACGCGGTCGGGCTAGATCTGCAGGCCGCGCTCGCGCTGATCGGTCAGCACCGCGCCGCCGAGAAGATCCAGCGCGCGATCGGCGAGCTGGACGTGGCCATCGGCGAGATCAGGGACGCCATCTTCAACGACCATCAATGGCCCAGCTCCTGAGCCTGGATGGCGATAGCCGGTGACCGGCTCGCCGCGGCCGAATACCGGCTGGCGGGCGGGTTAGCGGCTGGCTGTCGCGCCCTCGCCCGGCTTGCTGGTTAGCCTGGCCGTCTCGTCCTGGATCTCGACGGCCACCTTCGCCAGCGCGTGCGCGTGCTGGCGGTTGTGGTGCCCGCAGAACAGCAGCTCGGCCGATCCGGGCAGCACCACCCGTACGTAAGCCTGAGCACCGCACCGGTCACACAGGTCGTTGGCGTTCAGCGGCTTCGTAGGGGCCATTGCTCCGGTCATGTCCGCCTCCCCTTGCCTGGCCACCCGCCAGCGTGTTCGCCGACGGTCATGCAACCTGCGATCCTCTACCGCATCACAACACCTAGCCCGCCTGGTGTCATCCCATGCCGCTCCGGCGTACGCCGTGGGCGAACACATTACGGGTCACTGGCCTGATCTTTGTACACGAGCGCCCCGAGAGCAAGTTGTCCCAGGTCGCCGGGTATGTGATCGGCGTGGCTGCCCGGCGGTGGCCGGCCGGGCGGCTAGTCTTCGAAGACAAAAGTTTCTCCGGTGCGCAGCCGGGTAGACGTGCTGCGGCCCGGTGCCGATGTCTGGAGAAGTGCCGTGACCGCCGCCATCCGCGAAGCGCCGCAGTCGGCCAGCCCGGCCGAGGGTTACTCAGCGCGCCATCTGACGGTCCTTGAGGGCCTTGAGGCGGTCCGCAAGCGGCCCGGAATGTACATCGGCTCGACCGACGGCCGCGGGCTGCTGCACTGCCTCTGGGAGATCATCGACAACTCCGTGGATGAGGCGCTGCACGGCGTCTGCACTCGCATCGAGGTGATCCTGCACGCGGACGGCTCAGCGGAGGTGCGGGATAACGGCCGCGGCATCCCGGTGGACATCGAGCCCAAGACCGGTCTGACCGGCGTCGAGCTCGTGATGACCCGGCTGCACGCGGGCGGCAAGTTCGGCGGCGGCTCTTACACGGCCTCCGGCGGCCTGCACGGCGTGGGAGCGTCGGTCGTGAACGCGCTCTCCGGCCGGATGGACGTGCACGTGGACCGCGAGGGTTCCGAGTGGGCGGCCAGCTTCCGCCGCGGCGTGCCAGGCGAGTTCGCCGGGCCCGGTCCTGATGCCAGGTTCCAGGCGGGCTCGGGCCTGCGCCGGGTGCGCCGGGTGCCGAAGGCGCAGACCGGTACGAGATCGGTGTTCTGGCCGGACAAGCAGATCTTCGTTCCCGGAGCCGAGCTGGCCTTCGACCCGCTGACCCAGCGAGCGAGGCAGACCGCCTACCTGGTGCCGGGCCTGTCGATCGGGATCGTGGACGAGCGTCCCGCCGACCAGGGCGACGGCGCGGCGGATGGTACTCAGCCCCGGACGGCCGAGTTCCGGTTCGTCGGCGGCATCAGCGAGTTCTGCGCCCACCTGGCAGGCGGCGAGCCGGTCACCGATGTGCTGCGGCTGACCGGATCCGGCCAGTTCACGGAGACTGTCCCGGTCCTTGACGAGCGCGGCCACCTGAGCCCGACCGAGGTCGAGCGTGAGCTGGAGGTCGATGTCGCGCTGCGCTGGGACAGCGGGTACGACACCGTCACCCGGTCGTTCGTCAACGTGATCGCGACGCCGAAAGGCGGCACCCACGTCACCGGATTCGAGAAGGCGCTGGTCAAGACGCTGAACGAGCAGCTCCGCGCGGCCAGGCTGCTGCGGAACGGTGACGATCCTGTGATCAAGGAGGATGTGCTCGAGGGCCTGACCGCGGTGATCGCGGTCCGGCTGCCCGAGCCGCAGTTCGAGGGCCAGACCAAGGAGGTGCTCGGTACGCCGGCGGCCTCGCGGATCGTCGCCCAGGTGGTCGGGAGCGAGCTGCGCGCCTTTCTCGAGGGCCGGGTCAGGGGCAGCAAGCAGCAGGCGAAGGCGCTGCTCGACAAGGTCGCCTCGGCCGCGAAGACGCGGATCGCCGCTCGTGAGCACCGCGAGAATCAGCGCCGCAAGTCCGCGCTCGCCACGTCGGCTCTCCCGGCCAAGCTGGTCGACTGCCGGTCGGCCGACGACCGCAGCGAGCTGTTCATCGTGGAGGGGGACTCGGCGCTCGGCACCGCCAAGCTGGCCCGTGACTCGGAGTTCCAGGCGCTGCTGCCGATCCGCGGCAAGATACTCAACGTGCAGAAGGCGTCCCTGGCTGAGATGCTCAGGAATGCCGAGTGCGCGGCGATCATTCAGGTGCTCGGAGCCGGCTCGGGCAACGCGTTCGACCTCGATTCGGCGCGATATCAGCGGGTCATCCTGATGAGCGACGCGGACGTCGACGGCGCCCATATCCGGATCCTGCTGCTCACCCTCTTCCACCGGTACATGCGCCCGCTGGTCGAGGCCGGCCGGGTCTTCGCCGCGGTCCCGCCGCTGCACCGGATCGAGCTGATCAGTCCGCGCAAGGGCCAGGAGCGTTACATCTATACGTACTCCGACCCCGAGCTGCATCGGACCATGCTGGAACTGGAGCGCAAGGGCCAGCGGTGGAAGGAGCCCCCGCAGCGGTACAAGGGGCTGGGCGAGATGGATGCGTCTCAGCTTGCCGAGACCACGATGGATCCCCGCCGCCGGACTCTGCGCCGGATCAGGATCTCCGATAGCGAGGCGGCTGTCAGTATGTTCGACCTGCTGATGGGCACCGAAGTCGCGCCGCGCAGGGAATTCATCGTCGGCAGCGCGGCTGAACTCGATCCAAGCAGAATCGACGCCTGACCGCCGGCCCCCGCGGCTCGTCCTGGCCCGGCGCTAGGACCGCCAGAGCACCGGGCAGAAGTCGGGGTCGGCGTAATCGGGCGTGCCAGCGCTGGTCTTGCGCACCAGCACGTCATGGTTGTAGACGACCTGGCTGCCGTCTGGCTTGCGATACGACCGCCACTGGTTCTCGCCGTCTTGCAGGTGCAACGAGATCGCGCGGCGTGGCTGGCTGCTCCGGTTGTGCCCGCTGCCGTGGTAGATCCGGCAGTGGTGGAAGCTTATGTGGCCCTTGGGGATCAGTATCGGGATCGGCTGTACCTCGGCATTGTTGAACTCGGCCGTGCGGTGCAGCAGCGTCTCGAGCTCGTCGCGGTCGCGCTGGGCGAAGTGCCGGGTCGAATCGTCGCCCGGGATCTCCTTCCAGAGATGGCTGCCGTCGATCATCGTGATCGTGCCCATCTCCACGCCGCAGTCGTGGAACGGGATGAAGGCCGTAAGCATCCGCTCCGAGGTGCAGATCTGCCAGTAATGACGGTCGATATGCCACGGTACGAGGTTGGACATCTCGCCAACGATCGGCGGCTTGTAGATCATGGTTGCCTGGAAGGCCCTGATCTCGCCAGTCCCGGCCAGGCGGGCAGCCACCGCGCCGACCAGCGGCTTGCGCAGGATCCTGGCGATGTCGTCCGACTCATAGTGCACATAGTCGTTGTGGCGCTGCACGTCGCCGTGCGAAGGCTCCCAGTAGGCCAGGTTCGGTGGCCTGACCGGCAGCGTGCGGTCCCGGTGACCGGTGTAGAAGCTGTCGCTGGCAGCGACAAGCGCATCGATCTCATCGTCGGTGAACAGCTTCTTCGACAGATACCAGCCATGCTCGGAGTACTCGCGGACATCGTCGTCGGAGGGCAGCAGAGCGGCCTGCTCGTCGGTCAGCGTGAAGGGGCTAGTCGTGGTCATTGTCGGTCTCCGCTCGGTGTCTGCCTGGTTGGTGTCTGCCTGGTTGGTGTCTGCCTGGTTCGGTGTCTGCCTGGTTCGGTGTCTGCCTGGTTCGGAGTCGGCCGGCTTGGGTCAGCGTCCGCATGGTTGGCGCACGTCCTGGTCAGTTGGTGATCCCGGCGTGCTCATCCTCGAGCGCCTCGTAGAGCGCCTTGATGTTGCGAGTGCCGAAGGTGAGCGCGCCCTTCCGCTCGATCAGCTCGATGAAGAAGGTGTGCCGCTCATGGGTGGACCTCGCGAATATCTGGAACATCTGGCCCCAGCGATCGCGGTCGGCCAGCACGTTCAGCTCGCGGAGCTCGGTGATCGGGATGGCCAGCTGCCCCAGGCGTGCCTCCAGAGTCTGGTAGTAGCCGGCCGGAGCGATCAGGAACTCCACGCCGCGGCTGGATATCGTCCTGACGGCGGCTGCGATGTCGGAGGTCCTGAACGCCAGGTGCTGAACTCCGGCGCCGCCATGTGCCTTCAGGAACTCGTCGATCTGCCCTGGCTCGCGGCTGAGGTCGGGTTCGATCAGGGTAAAGGTCACCCTGGCTGACTCGTCCTGGACCACCTTGGAGAGCATCGCCTGGGTGCCGACCTCGATCCGCTCGTCGTAGATCTGGGCCAGCCCGAAGACGTCACGGTAGAACCGGACCGTGTTGTCGAGCTCGTCCGCGGGAAGGCAGACGGCGATATGGTCAAGGGCCACAAGCAGCTCGGCGGCGTCGTCCGGGCGACCCGGGCACGCACCCGGGATGTGGTCGCCGGGCCGCGTCATCTCGATCGTTCCCGGCGCGAACTCGGAGTCCGCGCCGGTGCGCTCGATGAGCTTGTGCTGTACGTCCCCGAATCCCGAGACGACCGCGGTTCCCACGGTGCTCTGGCCGGCCGTCGCGAATGCCGGGCTCGCTAGTGGCGCCGCTCCGGCAGCGACCGTCTCGGCGAATGTCCGGCGGACATCGTCGGTCCTGAACGCGATCACGGCCACGCCGTCACCGTGCTGCCTGACATAGTCAGCCACCGGATGGTCCGCTGAACCCGCCGTGGTGAGCAGCAGCCGGATCTGTCCCTGCCTGAGCAGCAGTGATCGCTGCCCCGCCGGTCCGGCGCCGGGAGCCTGCCGGCCGGCGATGCGGAAACCGAAGGCGTCGCAGAGGGTGGCGGCTGATTTCGCTAGGTCGCCGACGTAGTACTCGACATGGTCGATTCCCTGGATCCTCATGATGTACCTCTCGATACTGCGGACGGCGTGACAGGCGGGACAGCCAGCACGTCCGCCCGGTTGGCGGGCCCGGTCGGGCACGCCAGCCAGTCCCCCCTTCGTCGGGCGGTAGTCGCCGGCCTGAGGATCTGGCTGACGCAGTGCCCGCCGAAGGCTAATGAGTTGGGCAAGGCAGTTCTCACCTGTACGTCCGCGGATGCGGTCAGTTCGCCGGTCATCGTTGTGGCTCTCCCGCCTTCGCCGCCTGGCCCGGCCGCGCGGCGTCGGCCTGGGGGCCGGAGGCAGTGCCAGAAGCCGGGTGCGCCAGCTGCCACGAAGCCGGGCCGATGAGCATGGCGGCGCCGCGGTCGGCGCCGTCCCGATCGGTGTCGGCGAGGATGACCAGGACCGCGGTGGCGGCGGCATCCTCGATGAGCAGGGTCGCGCTCAGCATCGCGTCGGCCAGGATGTCGCCGATCGGGTTGGTGCAGATGACCGGTCCCGCCAGTCCCCAGCGGGCGGCGATGTAGCCGACCACGGCGTTCGGGTTGGACTGGAAGAACAGCAGCGGCGGCACCCGCCGCCCTTCGTCGACGGCGCTGGCGATCGCGGCGGCGGTGGCGATGTCCCCGGTACCGCTGGCCAGCACGATCGCCGTGCTCTCGCCCTGGTCCTGATCAGCGGGCCGCGGGCCGAAGTAGCTCAGCAGGCAGAGCTCGGCGACCGCGGCAGCGAGCGGGCTGAACGATGACACGATGAAACCGGGAATAGCCGGGAGCTCGGCATGCTCCGCCGCTGGCCAGGTCGAGCTGGCCAGAACTGCCAGTCCCTCCGGCAGGTAGCTGCTGGCCGTCAGGCCAGGGCCGGTCGTCAGCTCAGGGCCGGCCGCCGTCAGGTCGGTGGTAGCCGTCAGGGGCGGGTCAGCCGCCTGCCGGTCTTCGCTGTGCAGTGCCGCAGGCGCGTTCACGCCGCAGCCACCAGGAGCGCGGTGCTGGCGCCGCCGAAGGCGGCGTTCAGGCTCAGCCCGTACCGCGGGGAGGCTTCGCGAGCGGTGCCGAGAACGAGGTTAAGCTCGCACTCGGGGGCTGGCGCCAGGAAGCCGGCGTTGACCGGCAGCAGCCCAGCTCGCAGCGCAAGCACGGTGACCACGAGCTCGACCAGGGCCGACGCCTCCAGGGCGTGGCCGTGCACCGACTTCGTCGAGCTGACCGGAACCTGGCTTGCGTAGCCGCCGAGAGCGCGGTGCAGCGCGGCGGCCTCCGACGCGTCGGCGAACGCGGTGCCTGTGCCGTTGGCGTTCACGTAGCCGATGTCGGTGACGTCGGCACGTGCCCGGCTCAGAGCGGCGGTGATGGCACGGGCAAGGCCGGTGCCATCGGGATGCGGCTGGCAGACGTCGTACGCGTCGCCCGCCCGGCCCCAGCCTGCCAGCCGGGCCAGCACCTGCGCGCCTCGGCGCCGGGCGACCGCCGCGTTCTCGAGCACCACGGCGGCCGCTCCGTCTCCGAGCAGCAGTCCCTGCCGGCCGGCGCTGAACGGGCGCACCTGCCCGTCACGGGCGAGCGCCCGGCCGGCATCGAACACGCCGAAAGTGTCGGCGTCGACCAGGAAGCCCGCGGCGACGACGACCGTGCCGGCCCGGCCGGAGGAGATCATCGCGGCGGCGTCGGCGATCGCGGTACTTGCCGCCACGCAGGCCGTGACGTAGACCCTGGCGGGCTGCCGCAGCCCGCTCCGCTCGGCTACGTCCGCGGCTGAGCTGCCGTTGACACTTCCCGCCGCCGGATCCCTGGCGGCCTGCGGATTGGCGTGCAGCGCCAGCAGGAAGGCCGCCTCGGCACGGCTGTCAGGATCCAGGCAGGCCGACCGGCAGGCGTCATCGATGACGGCGGTGAGCTCGGTCGCGAGCACCGGTTCCGAGGGCAGCTCAGCGGCGACCTTGACCCGGCACCGATCCGTCCCGAACCGCGCCACCGGGCCGAACGCCGGACGCCCAGACAGCACGCCCTCCAGCAACGGCTGGGTGCCTCTTCCAAGCGCGGAGGTGACGCCCAAACCCGTGATGGCGATCTCTGGCGATCGGCCATCGGCCGGTCGCGTGCTACACATGCTCCGCGCCGGCGAGTACCTCGCGGAGTTCCGCGACGGCACCGGAGACCGTCGTCATCTGGGACAGCGCCTCGTCGCTCAGATCGAGCGTCACGTTGTAGTGCGTCTCCACCTTGGTGATCAGCCAGGTCAGCTCCAGCGAGCCGATCTGCTCGGCGACCTCATCAGGGGAGCGGTCGCCGAACGTGGCGAGCAGGGCGATGACCTCCTCGCGGCTCGGCGGCGTTGGCTCGCTCATCCGGGAATCCCCCCGGCCAGCACGACCTGGTGGACGTCGATGTCCATCAGATGACCCCTCCTGTCTGAGCTACCTGTGCGAACGCCTGCGAGTGCCTAGGCATGCCGTGCTGCTGCTCGCCGTGCGTGGCGGGCTGTGCCTGCCGCCGCGCCTGACGTGCCGCGCTAAGGGCGGCATCACGGCGGCACCGCCGCCTCGGCCTGAGCCGCGGCCCGCAGGACCGCCCGATCGCGGACGTTCTTGCCGGTGGCCGTCCGGGGAAGATCGGCGAGCACGTTAAATCGCCGAGGTCGCTTATAGGACGCGAGCCGCTGCGTGAGCTCGGCCTCGACGTCGGTGAGCGACGACCCTTCGCGCAGGACCAGATATGCCTCTATGTGGCCCTCGAAGGTGACCACCGCGACTGTAACCTGCGGCAGCGCACACAGGGTCTGTTCCACCTCGGTGAGGTCCACCTTCAGCCCGCCGATAGATATCTGCGAGTCAAGCCGGCCGAGGATGGTGACCAGCCCGGTCTGCTCGTCTATCGTCGCCGCGTCCCTGGTGCGCAGCCAGCCCTGCACCCAGCGGGTCTCGTCGATCAGCCCGATGTACGGCGAGGCGGCCATCTGCACCAGCAGCTCTCCGTCTTCGACGCGCAGGCGCATCCCGGGCGCCGGGGCGACCGCGGGCGCGTTCCTGCCGGACAGGTCGGTGGCGATCACGCCAAGCTCGGTCATGCCGTACATGTTTCCGAGCGGGACACCATATGCCGCCACGAACGCATCACGGGCCCAGGGCCTGGTTAGTTCACCGGCAACCACCATTCGCTCGAGATTGGGCACCGGCGCGGGGTCCGCCGTCATGAGCTCGGCATGAAACGGCACGCCGAGCAGCATGGTCGGCGCCGTGCCCGTCGTGATCGCCGTCCTGATGCCATCGGTCGTGAGCCGGTCGGGGAAGACGAGCTGCACCCCGGCGTGCAGGCTGTGCAGAAGCCCGCCGACCAGCCCGAGGACATGCACGATCGAGGCCAGCAGGACGATCCGCGTTCCTGCCGTGGGGTACTCGTCGAGCTTGGCGTACCGGCCGAGCTCGCCGAGCAGATCAGCCGCCGTCCTGGCGATCACCTTGGACGGCCCCGTCGATCCCGAGCTGAGCTGGATCAGGGAGTGCGGGGTCGCCGCCGGCCGGCCGTCAGGACGCGGCAGCGCCTTGGCGACGGCGGTCATGTAGCCGCTCATCGGCGAGCCGGTCGCGCTTGCCGCCTCGACCAGCACCTGCGGAGCCAGCCGATCCACTGCGACGGCGACCTCAGCGGGAGCGAGCCGGTGATCAAGAAGGCTGACCTGAGCCCCGATCCGCCAGGCTGCCAGCAGGCTGGCGATGAAACTCAATGACGGCGGGAGGTGCAGGGCGACCGCGCCGCCCTCGTGCAGCCCCGCGGACGCCAGCTGCTGCTCGTGTTCGCCGACCAGCCTGCGCAGATCCTGCCGGGTGACGGCCCCGCCGATCCAGATGCAGACATCGGCTGCGTCTCCGGCAAGCAGTTCGCGGTCGACCCACCCCGACCCGGGCGAGGAAGCCGACGGGTCGGCAGCCATTCCTTCAGGCGGAAAGTCGCAGGGGGGCTCGGACATGCATCATCCCTTAGACAGGCCATTTTGGTGGGACAGAGGTGCTTTTCGTGAGAGTTACACAATTGGCGCCATCAGGTCAAGCTGACAGCTGGCCGCGACCAGCGGCCGACCCGGGCGGCATCCGGCCCCGAGAGCGGGCTAAGCCGCGTGACCAGGCATGTTCTGGTCCGGGCCGGCGTGGCCGCCGGTCTGGCCCATCATGGCCTGTTGATTCCCATTTGCTCGGGCCGTAGGGTTTCGAGGGTCGCAGCTGACGGGAGCGTCCGATGCCACTGCATCCGCAGGTTCAGGCCCTTCACGACCGACTTGAGCGGGAACAGGTTCCGGGTCTGTACACGCTTACGATCTCCGAGGCGCGGGAGGCGGACGTGAAGGGAGTGACCGCCAGCGCCGGGCCGGTCGAGCCGGTCGCCGAGGTGCGTGAGCTGGCCATTCCCGGACCGGATGGCGAGATCGCCGCGCGGATGTACCGGCCCTCAGGGGCGGGTCCGCTGCCCGTGCTCGTGTACTTCTTCGGCGGCGGCTGGAGCCTCGGCACGCTGGATACCTCTGATGCGGTCTGCCGGATGCTGACCAACGCGGCCCACTGCGCCTGCGTCGCCGTGAGCTACCGGCTGGCGCCTGAGCACAAGTTCCCTGCCGCCGTCGACGACTGCTACGCGGGCGCGGCCTGGGTGGCGGCGCACGCCGGGGAACTCGGAATCGACGCCTCCAGGCTTGCCGTCGGCGGCGACAGCTCAGGCGGGAACCTCGCGGCCGCGGTCGCGCTGCTCGCCCGCGACAGGGGAGGGCCGGCCATCGTGCATCAGCTGCTCGTCTACCCGAATACCGATTACCAGGCAGACACCGGCTCGATGCGCGAAATGACCGACAAGTACTTCTTCAACCCGACGTCGGTCGCCTGGTACTGGGGCATGTACCTGCGGTCAGCGCAGGACGGCGCCAGCCCGCTGGCGTCACCGCTGCGAGCCGAGGATCTCGCGGGCATGCCCCCGGCGACCGTGATCACCGCTGAGTACGACCCGCTGCGCGATGAGGGGGAACTCTACGGCCAGCGGCTTGAGCAGGCTGGCGTGCCGACCGAGATCATCCGCTATGACGGCGTGATGCACGGCTTCTTCACCATGGTCGGCGTCCTTGACACCGCGCGGACCGCGGTCGCGACGGCCGCCAGCCGGCTCGGGCGCGCCTTCGCCTGACGGCCCGACCGCATCTGCCCTCGGCCCGCTAGCACCGGCGCCCAGTCGGCTCGCACTGGTGCCGGTTTGGCTCGCACCTGGCACCGGGTCAAAGGGGGAGCGGGCAGCCGAACGAGCGCCCCGGAGACATCCTCCTGGGCGCCCGTGCGGACTCGGCCTGGCCATCGCACAGGCCCCGTGGTCGGCCCCTGACGACGCCTTCCGTCTCCAGATCGATGTTGTCTCTCATGCGCCGGCAGCGATGGCGCCGACATTCCGCGGCGCCGCCATTTCGGGGACGCCGCAGCGATTGGCCGTCGGGCAGCAGCCCTGGGCGATGCTCGCAGGCCGTGCCAGGCCTATGCTTTCTGAATGGATATAAATATATAACCGGCCAGGAAGGGAGGCGCATGACCGGACAGGGGTGTCCTCGCTCTATGGCGGCCCGGCCGCCTGCCAGCCCCCGGGCGGGGCTCGGCCGGAAGAGGCCGGGCGCACGGTCGGCTGGGTCATACTGTGCGCGGTGAGTCGATGGCGGCCAGTATCCCGTCCCAGAGCTTGCAGCGCGCGTCAAGCGCCGCGTTGACCGTCTCCTCGCATGCTCGCCACTTGTCCACGTCATCGCCGCAGAGGTCGGCGAGCATCTGCATGGCCATCGGCGTGTGCTCCTCGGCGTCGACCTGAATGTGACGCTTGAGGTAGTCCACGAACGTGGACAGCTTGTTGCCGAGATCGGTATTGACCTGCACGACCTGGTCGAACATGTCGGGGATCAGGTCCTCCCGGCCGAACGCGAAGGCCGCGGCCTGGCAGTGAACCGGCAGGTCCTCGATGAATCCCCAGGTAGTGGTCGTGAACTCGGCCGAGGCCTCCGGCGCCCCAGCTTCCTTGAGTGAGGTAAGGACACCCTTGCCCTCGCGCACCAGATCGACGAACGAGTCGATCGCAGTCCGGTCCGCGCCGGCCTGAGTCATGCCCTCCAGGTACAGCTCGAAATGACTAATGAAGCCGCGGCCCAGCTCGTCGCTCTCCTCTACGAGCACGATGTCGTTGATCAGCCGGCGGCTGCCGGTCGGCCCGGTGGGTACCCAGGGGATCTCGACGCAGGTCAGGTTGCGCTGCAGTGACTTGAGCAAAGACATGAAGTCCCAGACGGCGAAGGCATGGTGCTCCATGAAGGTGAGCACGGCATCCAGGCCATCTAGCCTGTGGTACATCGGGTGACTGATCACCCGCTCGCGGGCTGGTCCCACAGCCCGCTTGAGCTGTTCGACCCCGGCGCTATCTCCGTCCCACTCGTAGCGCGACATTGAGCTTCCTCCCACCTCGCTGGTCTGGCACTGTGCCATTCACACTGTAAGGCCGGTTCAGTGGGTCGCATAGAAGCAAAATATTGCGAAACCATCCGTTAGCGGAAAGGATGAGCACACAGTTCGCGAAGGGAGAGCTCGCCAATGATGAGGCCCGGTCCTGTCAGTCGCGGCATGATCGCTGGCCGTCACGACGCCGGGAAGGGCCAGATCTGATGAGCGTCACCGACGTGGGCACGGACTGCGATCTCGCCGCCTCGGCTCTGCACAGCTCGCTGGCGGACCCGGCACTGGAGTCGATGAACTTCCTGAACGAGATCGCCAGCCGCTATCCGGACGCGGTGTCGTTCGCCTCCGGGCGGCCGTGCGAGGAGTTCTTCGACGTCTCGCTGATCCACTCCTACATCGACGCTTACTGCGGCTATCTGACCGACCAGCTCGGCTACGACCGGGCGCGGCTGAACCGGACACTGTTTCAGTACGGCCGGACCAAGGGGATCGTGCATGAGCTGATCGCCAGGCATCTGGACATCGACGAGGGCATCAGCGTCGATCCCGAGTCGATCGTGGTCACGGTCGGATTCCAGGAGGCAGTGTTTACCGTTCTGCGCGCGCTCTGCGCCGATCAGCACGACGTTCTGCTCGCTGTAGCGCCTACCTACGTGGGCCTGACCGGGGCGGCCCGGTTGGCCGGGATGCCGGTCTGGCCGGTGCGAAGCGGCGGGCTTGGCGTGGACCTCGCTGACCTGGCTGCCCAGGCACGCAGGGCGCGGGATACGGGGCTCCGGGCCCGCGCCTGTTACGTGATGCCCGACTTCGCGAATCCGTCCGGGATCAGCCTGACCGTGGACCTGCGGCACCGCCTGCTTGAGGTGGCCGGCCAGGAAGGGCTCCTGCTGCTGGAGGACAACCCGTACGGCCTGTTCCACTCCGGGCCGCACCGTCCGACGCTGAAGGCTCTCGACACTGGCCGGCAGGTGGTCTACCTGGGATCATTCGCCAAGACCGGCTTCCCGGGGGCCCGTGTCGGCTATGCGGTTGCCGACCAGCGGGTGAGCGCGGCGGACGGGAGCGTCGCCTTGCTGGCTGACTACCTGTCGAGGATCAAGAGCATGGTCACGGTCAACACCCCGGCGATCGCGCAGGCGGTCGTGGGCGGGAAGCTGCTGATGAACGGGTGCAGCATGATCCGGGCGAACGAGCGGGAGACGGCGGCCTACCTGTCCAACATGCGTCACCTGCTCGACGGCCTGGCCGGGCGCTTCACGGCCCCGGCGGGCTCGCCGGCGCACGTCAGCTGGAACGCGCCAAGCGGCGGTTTCTTCGCCGTCGTCACGCTGCCCTTCCCGGCCGACGATGAGCTGATGGAGTACTCGGCACGCCAGCACGGCGTGCTGTGGACTCCGATGAGCCATTTCTACGCGGGCCAGGGCGGCTCGCATCAGGCCAGGCTGGCTTGCAGCCAGCTCACCAGCGAGCAGATCGAGGTCGGGCTCGATCGCTTCGCGGCCCTGGTGGCGGAGCGCCTCGCAGCCTGAGCCGGTTCCGCGCGAAGTCGTGGTCGATTCTCAGTCACTATGGCTGAGAATCGACCACGGTCATGGGGAGACGACGTGATCGCCCGGCGGGCGGCGGCGATCGCGGCGCAGGCCGGCCGCCCGCCGGGTGACCGCTACTGGTGCCCCATGTTGGGGCAGTGGTGCGCCTTCGACTTGGCGGGCTTCGCGGCCGACGGCTTCACCTTGGCGGCGTTGGCCGCTGTCGAGGTGGCGGACGAGACGGAGCTGTGCGTCGCGGTATGTGCGGTGCCGTTGGTCGCGGCCGAAGCCACGCCAGCGGCGCCGGCCCCCAGTCCCGCCGCAAGCACCCCGGTCAGCATCAGCCGCCGGACTCGGGTGGCGGTCACAGTTGCCACAGTGCTCTCCTTTCCAGGTTCCAGCTAGCCAGCATCTGCTGGCGACGGGCCCGCGCTGGGCCCGTCACAGATCAGCCTGGGCTAGGCGGCTGAGGCGAAGCTGTGGCAAACCTTTCAGCGACCTCTGAGTCATTCCGCAGCCCCGATCGATCTGGCAGCCGGGTCGACGGGGTCGGTGCGGTTGGCGGGGCCAGGTGGGGTCGTGCCGGGTTGGCGGGGCCAGGTGGGGTCGTGCCGGGTCGGCCGGGTTGGCGGGGCCAGGCGGGGCCAGGCGGGGTCGTTCCGGGTCGGCCGGGGTTGGCGGGGCCAGGCGGGGCCAGGCGGGGTTGTGCCGGGTCGGCCGGGGTTGGTGGGGCCAAGACGGGGTCGGGCCGGCCGGTCGGCCGGGGGTTGGCGGGGCTCTGTCAGGC
>DATNIU010000125.1:0-7668 GCA_035604275.1 Streptosporangiaceae bacterium
CCGAGCCATATCACCAAGGGCTTCTCCGGCCTGGCGGCTGGCTTCCCGCTCGCGATCTACCTGTTCATCGGCTGGGAGAACTCCGCCGCTCTGGCCGAGGAGACCGGCAATCCACGCCGCAACGTGCCCCGGGCCGTCTACATGTCCATCGCGCTGATGCTCGTCGGGTACGTGCTGTTCGCCTTCGCGACGGTGACCGGCTTCCACTACAACGGCGCCGCGGTGGCCGGCTCCGCCATCCCGTTCATCCCGGTCGCGCACGACGTCGCGGCGTTCCTCGGGCTGCTCGCTTACGTGGCCGGCTTCACGTCCACCATCGGCGTGCTGATCTCGGCAATCAACTCCCAGGCGCGGCTGATCTTCAACGCCGGTCGGGAAGGCCTGCTGCCACGCTGGATCGGCAAGATCCACCCGGCCCGGCGGACCCCGATGAACGCCATCTATGTGTTCGTCGCGATCGCCAGCGCCATCATCATCGTCTGGGCGATCGGGCACCTGATCGGCGGTCATGTCCAGCGAGGTCAGATGAACGCGCTGAACTTCTTCGTGGAGTCGTCCACGATGGGCACGATCCTGGTGCTCGTGGTCTACTTCCTGGCCAACCTGGCGCTGCCGTTCTACTACCGCAAGTACCGGCCGGCCGAGTTCAACGTGTTCAAGCACGCTGTACTGCCGGTGCTCGGCATGGTGGCGATCGGAGTGCCGATGTACTACCTGGTCAAGCCTGGACAGGCGGCGCCGTACGACTGGTTCCCCTACGCATCGCTGGTGATCGTGGTGCTGGCGGTGGTCTACGGCTACACGCTGAGCCGGCGCGACACGGGCCTCGGCGACCGGGTCGGCTCGATCGTCGCCGATGAGTAGGCAGGGACAGGCCAGGTTGCCGTCCGGATGCGGCGGGACGCATTCGTTATCCCAAATCCTGGAGTTCTGCCATCACGGACACGGCCATCAGGCCGGGCGAGGCGCCGCGCGGGCCTCCCGCGCACCCGCTCGACCCGGCGTCCGGGCAGACCCGCGATGGCGCGCCGACCGGTGATTCGGACACGGCACCGGTCCGGGTAGGAGCGGCCCGGAGGACGGGACACGCAGCCGTCCTCGGATGCGTGCTCGCGCGCGGCCTGGCTCCAGGCGCGTAGACGTGCCCGGACGTTGCTGGGGGACAGGTCCGGGCACATCGCGCCCGGCGCCGTTCTACCGGGCTTGCGGCCAGGTGTGCACCGGCTCGTTGGTGTGCATGTGCTCGATGTAGCGGTTGGTCATCTGGCGCAGCGCTTCCTGGCGGTCAGCGCCAGTGCGCTCGGTGATCGCTGCGACGGTGGCTATCTGCCAGGAAGCCCCGGTCTGGCTGGTGAGGCAGCGCTGCTCGATGATTCCGAGCAGGCGGTTGGCGTGGACCGGGTTGACGCCCCAGCGGCGGAGTCCCGCGCGGGCCAGCGGCAGCAGGCGGCGAAGGATCAGCTCGGCGGCCGGTGCCTCGCCCAGGCCCGGCCAGTACAGGTGCGCGTCCAGGCCATGGCGCGCCGCCTCGTGCAGGTTATCGGCCGCGGTCGCAAAGGACATCTGGGTCCAGATCGGCCGCTCGGCCTCGGCGAGTGCGCGCACGAGTCCGTAGTAGAACGCCGCGTTCGCTGTGACGTCCGCGACCGATGGTCCCGCCGGGAGTACCCGGTTCTCCACCCGCAGGTGCGGCATGCCGCCGGTGACGTCGTAGACGGGGCGGTTCCACCGGTAGATCGTCCCGTTGTGCAGGGTCATCTCGGGCAGCGTCGGACAGCCGCCGCTGTCCAGCGTGGCGAGCGGATCCTCCTCATCGCAGATCGGCAGCAGGGCGGGGAAATACCGGATATTCTCCTCGAACAGGTCGAACACCGATGTGATCCAGCGCTCCCCGAACCACACCCTGGGCCGCACGCCCTGCTCCTTCAGCTCCTGCGGGCGGGTATCTGTCGCCTGCTCGAACAGCGTGATCCGCGTCTCGTGCCATAGCTGGCTGCCGAACAGGAACGGGGAGTTGGCGGCTAGCGCTACCTGCGCGCCCGCGATCGCCTGGGCTGCGTTCCAGTAGCTCGCGAAGGCGTCCGGGCTGACCTGGACATGAAGCTGCACGCTCGTGCACGCGGCCTCAGGAGTGATGCTGCCCGCATGCGTCAGGAGCTGCTCAGCGCCGTCGATCGCGATCCGCATGTCCTCCCCGCGCGCCGCGAAGATCTGCTCGTTCATCACCCGGTAGCGCGCGTTTGCCGACAGAGTTCCCTCGTGCACGTCCTGCACGGCCAGCGTCGGCAGGATCCCGATCATGACCAGGCGGCTGCCAGTGCCGCCGGCCTTGGCGTCGGCGGCATTGAGGCTGGCGCGGACCTCGCGCTCCAGATCCGCCAGCGCGTCACCGTCCAGCCGCCTGGGCGGCACGTTGATCTCAAGATTGAACTGCCCAAGCTCGGTCGCCCAGGCCGGATCCGCGATCGCAGCAAGAACCTCGGCGTTGCGCATCGACGGCGACCCGTGGGAGTCGACCAGGTTCAGCTCGATCTCCAGGCCCACCTGCGACGGTCCGGCATCGAAGAGGCACTCCCGCAGCATCCGCGCGAACACCTCGAGCGACCGCTGGACCTTCTCCCGGTACTTGCGGCGATCGTCGCCACTGAACTTGATCGCCTCGATATCACGACCCATAGGGACCCCCACGCAGCCAGACAGGCAGACCTCGTACACCTCAGGACCTCTTCACACGATCGCACGCCACCGGAGCCGACGCGACCGGCAGCCTGCAAGGCAGCTTCCGTGGCGGGACGGCCGGCCGCGGCCACGCGCTCCGTGACGAACGCCGGGAGGAGCTGAGCGGCCAGGATTCGCCGCGGTTAGCTGGTGATCCGTTCCGCGGTGAGGGTGTGCCCGGCTGATCTGAGCCGCTCGGTCAGCACGGCGCCCATCGCCGTTGCCGGGGTGAGGACGCCGGCCCGGTCAGGCAGGCGGTCGCGGTCCAGGGCGAGGCAGAGGGCGCTTTCGCCGAGCATCACCGACGTGGCTGCGTAGCCCGGGTCGCCGCTGGCCTCGACCTTGGCAAGGTACCGCTGGCCCGCTGAGGTACGAGCGCGGATCTCGATCCGGAAGAGGCCGGTGGCGCGGGCCTGTTCGCTGGGGCCGGTGCCTGGTGCTGGCATGAACCGGCCGAGCAGCGTCCTTGACGGCCCGAAGGCCAGCCCGGCCGTCAGCGCCTTCAGTCCGGTGGCGACCGCGGCGGCCTGGGCCACCCCGACCGGGCCCGCACCGAAGCCGGTGACCTCCCGGTATCGGAACTGGCGGCCATAGGCCCAGCCCTGCAGGGCGTTGCTGCGGCGCACGACGCGGGTGTTGATCCCTGCCATCAGGAACGGGCCGGTCCAGGCCCCCAGATCGGCGTCGTACCTGACCCAGTCCAGGTCACGCTCGTCACCGAGATCAGGCTCGGCCGCGCGGTCAGGGCTGAGCGCATACGGGTCCTGGACCGCCCGGCGGCGCTCAGCGCTGGCCGCCATCTCCTCCTGCTGTCCCATCGCCGACGCCATTGTCCCTCCGCTGACACCGCCCTTCAGCGCGGTCACGACCAGCGTCGTGTCCTCCAGGTCACCAGCGCCGTCGGCGCGGGCCGCGTCATGCAGCAGCAGCACGCCCAGGTCCGAGGGAACGGAGTCGAACCCGCAGCTATGCACGATGCGCGCGCCCGTGGCCGCGGCGGCCTCGTGCCAGCGGTCGACGCTTTCGCGAATGAAGAGCACCTCACCGGACAGGTCCGTGTAGTCGGTGCCCGTCATGGCACAGGCCTCGACCAGCGCGAGACCGTGACGGCGATATGGCCCGACCGTGGTCACCACCACCCGCGCCGCACGCGCAAGCTCAGCCAGCGACGCCGGATCCGCCGAATCGGCTACCAGCAGCGGCCAGGCCGAGGCCGCAGCGCCGAGCCGCGACCGCACATCGGCGAGCCGCCGCGCGGATCGCCCGGCAAGCGCGATCCGGGCGCCGTCCGGCGCGTGACCGGCCAGATAGCCGGCTACCAGCCGGCCGGCGAAACCGGTAGCACCGAACACCACGACATCCAGCTCACGATCGCCGCTCACCTGCCCCATGCTAGAGACACCAGTTCGTCCGGTCCTGACCCGCCAGGGCCCGCGTGACCGACCAGTGTGACTAAGAGCGCGCCATAAGCCCAGAAACCAGCCATTCCGCCCGGTCGGGCATGATGGAAGCGGGGAAGCGGAGCCGCCCCTGCCGAACGCCGCGTTCCGGGCCGTGCTGACCGGCTTCCAGGACCCGGACCAGGACGAGCTGGTCGCTCCGTACGCCGCGCGGTTCCTCGATGTGGTGGCCGGCTGAGCACGCCATCCGGCGCGGACGTCCTGCTCACGTGGAGATGTCGGGGTACGGCAGGCTGAAGTGGCTCAGCTTCCGCGCATACTCGAGCTGGAAGCCCAGCGGCTCGTCGTAGTCGCGCTCGAAAAGCGCGATGAACAGCGTCAGGGTCAGGAAGGGATGCGCCCCGAACTCGAACAGCCTGACGTAGTCATGAGTCGCGAGAGCCTCGCGTTCGGTATCGGTAAAGGTCAGCCAGGTGCTGCGCTCGCCTTCTGGCAGGCTGAGCACCAGGTTGGCGCGTTCTGCCTCCCACCAGGTCACCGCGGCACGCGGGTCCGCCCGGTAGCGCTCGACGAGCTCCGGGTCGCGGTCGATGGTGTAGAGGAACTTGTCGAGCAGGTACTTGCTCATCGCGCGGCCTCCGGGTACCAGGTGAAATAGGCCTCCATGGTGTGGAACAGGTCGAGCGAATCGGTGTAGTCGGCCTTCACGTTCTCGCCTGCCACGCCCATCATCAGCATGAAGTCCATGAAGCCGTGCGTGGCGTTGCCGGGCAGCCAGAGGCTGTCCAGGCTGACCTCGGCCAGCGCCGACCCGAGGTCGCCGGAGGCAATCCAGCCGACCGCCTTGCGGTCGAACTCGGGGTCGGGGCCGTGCGGGCCGAACTGGCGCGGCCCGCCGAGCTCCAGCGACAGATGACCGGTCCCGATGATGGCCACCCGCTCCTCGCCTGGCCAGGATTCGACCAGCTGGCGGATGGTCCTGCCGAGCTCGACGAACCGTCTCGGCTGCGGCAGGGGTGGCGCGAAGATATTGGTGTAGACGGGAACGATCGGCAGATCCGCTTCCGGCCGCAGCGTGATCAGCGGGCAGGTGATGCTGTGGTCGACCCGCAGCTCGTTGCTGAACGCGAGATCGAAGCCGGCGTCCAGCCCCTGGCGCAGCAGGTGCGCCGACAGCTCCTCGTCGCCGCGCAGGAGCATCCTGGGCAGGCCGAACTCGCGTTCCTCGTTGTAGTAGTTCGCGTCGTAGAACGGCGCCTTGCCGATCAGGAACTGCGGCATGTTGTCCAGCCAGAGCTGGTGGAAGTGGTCGGAGCCGACCATCACCAGGATGTCGGGCCGGGCCCGGGTGAGGGTCTCGCGGAATGCCTCGATCTTGGCGACCCATTCGTCGGCGAACGGCGGCCGGTCGGCGCCGGTGGCGGTGCTGGCCCGGTAGTAGAACGGGTGGTGGGTGGATGCGATGACCGCGGCGACGGTGGCCATGGGCGCCTCCTCGGGGGTGTCAGTCGGAGTCGGGGGGCAGGTAGTCGGCGTGCTGCTCGACCGTGAGGTACACATCCATGCCGACCGGGCGGCGCTGCTCCTCGGCCAGCTGGCCGAGCAGCCCGGCGGCGCGGGCCAGCAGCGCGAACCCGCGCAGCAGGCTGGGCGGAAGTCCCAGGTCGGCGAGGGCCGCGCCGCAGGTGCCCGCGCCGTTGAGCGGCAGGGTCCGGCCGAGCACCCGCGGATGGACCCGGCCGATCGCCTCGAACAGGCGCAGGTGCGGGCCGCGCAGCCGTTCCTCCTCGGCGATCGCGATCAGCGCAGGGGTGCGCGGGTCGGTGACCTTGTGCACGGGATGCCCGAGGCCAGGGATGAGCCGGCCGGCGGCGCGTGCCTGCGTCACCGCCGCCAGCGCCAGGGCGTCCCAGCCCGCGTCATCGGCCGGCGGCTCCGGCGTGCCGGCCAGGACGCCGGCCAGGAACTGTCCCGCGTCCTCGGTCACGCCGAGGAACCTCGAGCCGCCGCCGAGCAGGCCCGCCGCGAGCGCCCCCTGGACCGAATCGGGCGCGCTCAGATAGGTGAGCCGGGCCGCGATCGCGGTCGGGGTGAAACCGTGGTCGGCGAGCGCGACGAGGACCGCCTCGAACACCCGGACCTGCGAGGGGGTCGGCCGCCGCTGGGTCACCAGCCAGAACGCCAGCTCGCCGAATCCGACCTTGCCCATCAGGTCGGCCGCGAGGTCGTGGCCGAGCAGCGTGATGGTGTCCGGGTCGGAGGCGCCAAGCGAGGTCGGGAAGCGGGGCACGGGGTCGGTCATCTGCTCGTTCTCCCCTCATCCGGTCTGGCCGGAGCGGGCGGCCGGACCGCGGCCGGCAGCGGGCCGGGCGGCCCGGCGAGCCAGGCGCGGATATGCCCGCCGTGCTCGTCAAGGGCCGGCGGGGGCAGCGGGTAGCTGGCCGGGGTCGAGGAGTAGCTGACCGGGTGCCGGATCGTCGGCACGCCCGACTCCCCCGCGCCCGCGGTCACGACCGGTTCCAGCCCGATATCGCGGGCGAAGCCGATTCCGGCGTCCACCGTGTTGATCGGCCCGCACGGGACGCCCGCCGCGATCAGCTCGGCGAACCAGTCGCCAGACGGGCGGGCGGCCAGCCGGCCAGCCAGCAGCGGCCGCAGCTCGTCCCGGTTGGCCGTCCGCCCGGAGTTGGCGGCGAACCGGGCATCGTCGGCGAGCTCGGGGACCCCGAGCACCTCGCACAGCTTGCGGAACTGGGCGTCGTTGCCCGCCGTGACGATGAGGTCCCCGTCGGCGGTGGGCATCGGCTCGTAGGGAAACAGGCTGGGGTGCGAGTTGCCCATCCGGAACGGGACCACTCCCCCGGCCGCATACGCGCTGGTCTGGTTCACCATCCCGGACAGGGCGCAGGCCAGCAGGCTGGCCTCGACATGCTGCCCCTCGCCGCTGGCGGTGCGGTGATGCAGCGCGGCCAGGATGGCGATCGCGGTGTGCAGGCCGGCGATCACGTCGAACACCGAGATGCCCGCCCGGTACGGCGGGCCGTCCGGGTCCCCGGTCAGGCTCATCAGGCCGGACATGGCCTGGATCATGAGGTCGTAACCGGGCAGGTCCTTCCCGCCGCCGGCGCCGAACCCGCTGATCGAGGCGTAGATGATCCCCGGGTTGACGGCGCTGACCGACGGGTAGTCCAGGCCGAACCGGGCCAGCCCGCCGGGCTTGAAGTTCTGCACGAGCACGTCGGCGCGGCGGGCTAGCTCGCGGGCGGCCGCCAGGTCGCCTTCCTCCCGCAGGTCGAGCGCCACCGACCGCTTGTTGCGGTTAATGGCCAGGAAGTACGTGGACACGCCGTCGCTGGTGGTCGGCGGCATCCAGCGGCGGGTGTCATCCCCGGCCGGGCTCTCCACCTTGATCACATCCGCGCCGAGGTCGGCCAGCAGCATCGTGCAGTAAGGGCCAGCCAGGACCCGCGAGAAGTCGGCCACGACCAGGCCGGCCAGCGGGCCCGGCCGGCGACCGCCGTCCGCGGATGGCCGGCCAGGCCCGGGCCGC
>DATNIU010000126.1:0-27166 GCA_035604275.1 Streptosporangiaceae bacterium
GCAATCGCTTTGCGAGGGTGTAGCCGCGCAGCGGGTGCGGTAGTGGTGCCGGGAGCCGGGATTGGCACGGGCGCGCGATGAGCCTGCTTGAGATCAGTGACCTGCGGGTGGAGTACGCCACGCCGCGCGGTCCCGTGGTAGCCGTGGACGGCGCCAGCCTGTCGGTTGACACGGGCCAGGTACTCGGCCTGGCCGGGGAGTCCGGCTGCGGCAAGACCACGCTCGCCCTGGCCATCCCGCGGCTTCTCGCCATCCAGGCCACCATCACAGCCGGGCGGATCAGCTTCGACGGCGAGGACATGCTCGCCAAGACCGGCGAGCAGCTGCGCGCCGTCCGCTGGCGACGGATCGCGTTCATCTTCCAGGGCGCGATGAACTCCCTCAACCCGGTGCATACCATCGGGGCACAGCTTGTCGAGCCGATCAGGGCGCACGAGCCGCAGACTTCCAGGGCACAGGCGCGTGAGCGCGTCACCGAACTGCTCGACGGGGTGGGGATCGATCCCAGCCGTGCCCGCTCGTTCCCGCACGAGCTCTCGGGCGGGATGCGGCAGCGGGTGCTGATCGCGATGGCACTCGCCTGCAGGCCGCAGCTGATCGTCGCGGACGAGCCGGTCACCGCGCTCGACGTGATGACCCAGGCTCAGATACTCGAGCTGCTAAGGTCGCTGACCGACCGGCTGGAACTGTCGCTGATCCTGATCTCGCACGACCTGTCGGTGATCGCCGAGGTCTGTGACTCGGTCAACGTGATGTACGCCGGCAAGGTCGTGGAGACCGGTCCTACCCAGACCATTTTCGCCCCGCCCGGGATCTCGCTTGGCCCGGCGCATCCGTACACCGCCCGGCTGCGGCACGCGTTCCCCGACATCCGGCAGGCTAAGACTTTCGTCGAGGCGATCGGAGGTCACCCGCCCGACCTGCACGCACCGCCGCCCGGGTGCCGGTTCGCCGATCGGTGCGACATCGCCATCGACCGGTGCGGGTCGGACGAGCCACCGCTGGTGCCGGTCGGACCCGACCACCGAGCGGCCTGCCACCGCAGCGACCTGGTCCTCGCGAGGTCCGCATGACCTCCGGACCGCTGACGAGCCTGCGCAGCGCCGGATCTGGACCAGCGATGGCAGCCGACGAGTCCAGGCCGGCGGTTGCGCACGGGCTCGGGCCGCCCGCCGCCGCGGCCGAGGCAGAGTCTGGAGCTGGGGCGGCTGAGGTGGGGTCTGTGCGGGGTGCGGGCGGGTGGTCCGGGGCGGCTGCGGCGGCTGAGGGTGGGTCCGGGCAGGCGGGGGAATCCGAGCCGCTGCTGGTGGTGGACGACCTGCGGGTGCAGTACCGTAGCCGCCGCGGGCCGCGGGCCAGGCGGCAGGTCCGCGCGGTGGACGGAGTCAGCTTCACGCTCGCCAGTGCCGAGATTCTCGCCCTGGTGGGGGAGTCTGGCTGCGGCAAGACCTCGATCGTCCGCGCGATCGCCCGGCTTGAGGAACCGACCAGCGGGCGGGTTTTGTTTCGCGGAAAAAATATCACCCATGTGCGGCGCGGCGCGCTGCGGCGCCTCCGCCGGGTGATCCAGGTCGTCTTCCAGGACCCGTTCGAGTCGCTTGACCCGCGGCTGACCGCCTTCGACACCGTCGCCGAGCCGCTCCTGGTGCACCGGCTCGGCGGCGACGCCGCTGGCAGGCGGGAACGGGTGCTGGCCGCGCTTGAGCAGGTGGGCCTGCATCCGGCCGAGCGGATCGCCCGCCGGTATCCGCATCAGCTGTCCGGCGGCCAGCGGCAGCGGCTGGCGATCGCCGGGGCGATGGTGCTCGGACCCGACCTGCTGATCGCCGACGAGCCGGTCTCGATGCTCGACGTGTCGCTCCGGGCCGGTGTCCTGCGGGTGATGCTTGACCTGCGGGAACAGCGGGGGGTATCGATTCTGTTTGTCACGCATGACCTGTCCCTCGCCTGGGTAGTCGCCGACCGGGTCGCCGTGGTCTACCTGGGCCGGATCGTCGAGATCGGCACGGCTGACGAGGTCATCAGTGCGCCGCTGCACCCGTACACCAGGGCGCTGGTCTCGGTCATCCCGGTGCCGGAGGCGGGCGTGCGGCGGGACAGGATCCTGCTGCGCGGCGAGGCGCCGTCGGCAAGCAACGTTCCGCCGGGCTGCCGATTCCATCCGCGCTGCCCGCTGTACCGGCGGCTCGGTTCGCCCGAGCTCTGCCGGTTGTCCGATCCCGTGCTCACCGAGCAGCGCCACGCCGTGGCCTGCCACTTCGCGAAGGAGAGCTCCTGATGCCGGTCACGAAGGAACAGGTCATCGAGTTGCTCGGCGCCATGGTGCAGATCGAGTCGGTCACCCCGTGGCTGATTCCCACCGGCTCGGGCGAGGGGAATATCGCCAAGTTCATCGCCGAATGGCTGGCCGGAACCGGAGCGGAGATCGAGATCGTCGAGGTCGCCCCCGGCCGGCCGAACGTGCTGGCCAGGCTCCGGGGCGCCGGCGGCGGACCGACGCTGTGCCTGAACGCTCACAGCGACACGGTCGGCTATGAGGGCTGGCCAGACGAGGCGCTCGTGCCGCGGATCGACGGTGACCGGATGTACGGGCTCGGGGCGGCCGACGACAAGGCCGGCTGCGCGGCGGGAATGCTGGTGCTCAGGTCGCTGGCCGAGTCCGGGGCCCGACTTCGCGGCGATCTGCTTGTCGCCTGCGTCGCGGACGAGGAGGGCGTCTCGATCGGATCCGAGCACCTGGCCCGTCAGGGCGGGATCGACGCGGCGATCGTGATCGAGCCGCAGCCGTTCACGCACGAGCTGGTGGTCGAGCACCAGGGCTTCGGCTGGATCGACGTGACCTGCCACGGCCGCGCCGCGCACGGATCGGCGCCGGATGCGGGCATCGACGCGATCGTGCACCTCGCCGAGGTGATTACCAGGCTGCACCAGCTTGACCGCAGGGAGTTCGAGGCGAACCCGTCGCTGCTGAACGGCCGCACCGTCTTCCACACCGGGACGATCACCGGCGGAACGGACTACGCGACCTACCCGAGCCAGGCGAAGCTGGGGATCGAGATCGGCACCCAGCCAGGTGAGCATCTGTCCGACCGGGTCACCGAGATCGAGGCCATCTTCGCCGAGGTCGCGTGGCTCGAACGCGGCTTCAGCGGCGAGGTCGTGGTCCGGCTGGACCGCGAGCCGTTTGTCGCCGAGGGTCATGAGGAACTGCAGGGCATCGTGGTCCCCGCGATGGCCAGCGTGCTCCGCAGGACACCCAAGGTCACCGGCCTGAACGCGTGGACCGACGCCGCGCTGATGCAGGCGGCCGGGATTCCGACGCTGCTGATGGGATCGAGCGGCGGGAACTTCCACACGGCGAACGAGTGGGCCTCGATCAGCGAGCTAGTCAAGCTCTGCGCGATCCTTGAGCGGGTCGCCAGTCAGTATCTGGCCTGATCAGGCAGCTGGTCCGAGCAGCGGAGGGATGGCAGATGCGCGACGCTGGTGACCGGGCGACCGCGGCCGTGACTGGCCAGGTTGGGCTGTCTGAAGCGGGTCCGGGGAGCCCTGCTGGCCAGGCGGCGGGTCTGGCGGACGGCCTGGCTGGCCCGGGTCCGGCTGGCCCGGCGGCGGATCTGGTGGGTCTGATGGGTCTGGTGGGTCTGGTGGGTCTGGCGGACAGTTTGGCCGATCCCGGCGGTCCGCGGACGATCGCGAGCGAACTCGATGACGCTCTGTACTACCTGCGCCATGACTGCGTCCCGTGTGCCGAGCGGCATTTCGACCTGGCCCGCGGCCTGGGCGCCACCGAGGACATGATCAGCCGGGTGCGGGCCCAGGCTGGCGAGCCAAGCCCCGGGTAGGCGCACGCCGGCGGTACGGGCCAGGCTCTCTGCAATGACCGGATCGGGTGGTTGAAAGTGCCATGCGTGCGGACTGCTGGCAGCGCGAGAATCGGCTGGTCGGCAGCACCCGAGTTGACATGTATTTAGCTAGATATCAAAATAGCTACATGTCAGATGATCAGTCCGAGTCGGTGTTCCGGGCGCTGGCCGATCCGACTCGCCGGCAGATCCTGCAGGATCTGCGCGGCGGCGAGCTGGCCGCTGGGGAGATCGCCTCGCGGTTCCCGATCAAGGGGCCGTCGGTCTCCCGCCACCTGTCCATTCTGCGGGCGGCGGGCCTGGTCGCGGAGCGGCGCGAGGCTAACAGGATCATCTACTCGCTGGCAGAGGACCGGCTGGCCCTGTGCGTCGGCGGCTTCCTCTCCGCCGTCTGCCCGGACCAGATCGTGCTCCGGCATCGCAGGCAGGGCCAGGTGTCGGAGCGGCTGTCGTGAGGCCGCCACAGACCGAGGCCGCCGGCGCGGCCAGGTCCGTCCCGGTCGACGTCACCTTGGCTGCGCTCGGCGCCGAGATTATCGGTGTCGACCTTCCGCGGCATGCCGGTCAGCCCGCACGGGCTGACCGGCCCGGTCAGCGGGCATGATTGTCCGCGCGGTGCTCGAGCGCCGGATCCTGGTCAACTATCGGGTCGACCCGGACGTGCTGGCGGCGGTGGTACCGGCGCCGTTCCGGCCGGTGGTGACGGGCGGCTACGGAGTGGCAGGCATCTGCCTGATCAGGCTGGGCCGGATCCGCCCTTCCGGCCTCCCGGCCATCGCACCGATCAGCTCCGAGAGCGCGGCCCACCGGATCGCCGTCGAGTGGGATTCGACGACCGGGCCGGTCAGGGGCGTCTACATCCCGCGCCGCGATACCTCATCCCGGCTGACCGTCCTGGCCGGGGGCCGAGTCTTCCCTGGCCGACATCATCTGGCCAGGTTCGAGGTGAGCGAGGGCGGCGGCCGGTACCGGGTTCGGATGGTCAGCGCGGACGGCCGAGCCAGGATCTGCGTGGGCGCTTGCCTGGCCGGCCAGGCGATGCCAGGGTCGGTCCTCGGCGGCCTCGATCAGGCGGCCCAGTTCTTCAGGCGCTCGCCGATCGGCTACTCGGCTACGCCGGTCCCCTCGGTCTACGATGGCGTGGCGTTTGGCTGCTCCGGCTGGGACTTCCGGCCGCTGCTGGTCGACGAGCTGGAGTCGAGCTTCTTCGATGACGCCGGGCGGTTCCCCACGGGCACGGCCGCCCTCGATAGCGCCTTCCTGATGTGCGGGCTCGACACCACCTGGCAGCCGCTGCCGAAACTGCGAGCCACTGCCAGCAGTGGTCCTGGTCCTGGTCGGCCGGAAGCGTCGGCGGCGGTCGGCTAGGCAGCCCGGCTGCGGCCTGGCTGCCGGTCCGGGGCCGGTCTGGCAGCCGGTCCGGGCCCGGCCGGATGGGCCAGGGCCGAGGGAACGAGCCCCGGGCGTCAGCTGATCCAGGCCGGGACGCCGCGGGTGGAATCCTCGCCCGTCACCGAAACGACGGCGGTGCCGTAGCCGCAGACCATCAGCCGGGTATCGGTCACGGCCTGGACCTGCCGCTCGGTCCCGGCCGCCAGGACCACAGTGTCGCCGCGAGCGAGCCTGACGACCTGGCCATCGGCCGCGATATCCACCTCGCCGGCCATGACGTGCCACACCTGTTCTGAGTCGAAAGCATGGGACGGGCCGCGCTGGCCTGCCCGCATCTCGACCCGCCACAGGCTCAGAGCCGTCGTCGGACCTTGCGAGGGTGACGCGAGCGTGGTCATCACGGCGTTGGGGGTCTCGGTCCGGCGAACCTGACTGCTGCGGACATGGGCGGTCGGCATGGCGCTCCTCCGAGAATTCGACAACATGGTTGTCGATAAACGTACACCAGGTTGTCGATCGTTGTCATCCACGGCAAGATGTGCGGATGGCTGACGATCGATCGGGCTACGAGCTGCCGCTGCTGCTCGCGTCGGCTTTCCGCGTGCTCGTTGACGAGCTGCACGAAGAGCTTGCCCGCCAGGGCCATCCAGGAGTACGGCCGATCCACGGGTTCGCGCTTCAGGCGCTGGGGCCAGACGGAGCCAGCATCAGCGAGCTCGGCCGTCGGCTCGGCGTCAGCAAGCAGGCGGCCGCCAAGACGGCGGTCGCGATCGAGGGACTCGGCTACGCCTCCCGGCTGCCGCACCCGCTCGACAAGCGAGCCTGGGTCCTGGTGAGGACCGAGCGCGGCAAGGAGATGCTCCGTCTCAGCGCCGCCGTGTTCAGCCAGCTTCGGCAGCGCTGGGCCGAGCGGCTTGGCGCCGACCGGGTCCGGGCGCTCGAAGACGACCTTCAGGTCGTCGTGACCGTGGCAGGCGGTGCCAAGCTCGGCGATCTGCCTGGCTGGCTGCACTGAACGGAATCGGCCAGCCGGCACGCTGGTCGCGCTGCCCGCCGCGCCCAGGACCTGTCTGGTGGATCCCGCATTCCATCACGAATAATCGCTATGGATACGCGGTTTGACTCGGGGGTGCCGGGTTCGGTGGGCGGTGGATGCGCGGTTCGACTCGGGGGTGCCGGGTTTCGTGGGGGTTAGATGCGCGGATCTACTCGGTGGGGCGGGCCTGGATCAGGTCTGGGCGGCGGCCTGCTCGGCCTTGACCCGGTTCGACTCGGCCGCGGCGCGTTCCTTGACCGCGTCCTGGCCGCCATGCCGCAGCGCGGCGATCGCCGCGATGATCAGCACGGTCATCGCCATGCTGAACACGATCACCAGGCCGTGGTGAAAAGGCCCGGAGATCAGCTGCGGGAAGAACTGCTTGCCGGTGAGCACGGCGACGTTGCGAGCCGGCAGGTGGCGGAGCACGCCGGTCGGCGCGAGCAGCTCGTGGACCGGGTTGTAGCCGAGGAACGCGGCGAACAGGCTGCCGACCGGCGGCAGCTGGCCAACCTGATGTGCCACCCCGGCGGGGACCCCCTGCCCGGTCAGCCCGCGGCTCAGGGCGGTCGGCAGCGTCGAGGCGAGCCCGGCGATCATCAGGGAGAAGAAGATGCCGATGGAGAGCACGAAGCCGGAGTTCGTGAACGTGGCGAGCATCCCGGACGCCGCGCCGCGCTGCTCGGACGGGACGCTGTTCATCACCGCGGCGGCGTTGGGCGCCGAGAACAGGCCCATCCCGGCGCCTGACAGGAAGATAAGGACGGCAAAGGCCGGGTAGCTGAAGTTGGTGCGGAGCAGCAGCAGCCCGCCGAATGAGGCGGCCGATAGCAGCAGGCCGCCGGAGGCGAAGTACCGGGCGCCGTACCTGTCGGATAGCCAGCCAGAGAGCGGCCCGGCGACCAGGAAGCCGCCGGTCAGCGGCAACAGGTAGATGCCGGACCACAGCGGCGTGACGATGAACGAGTAGCCGTGCAGCAGCAGCCAGATGCCCTGAAGCCAGATGATCAGCATGAACTGCATCCCGCCGCGGGAGATCGAGGCGAGCAGCGCGGCCACCGCTCCGGTGGAGAAGGACCTGATCCGCAGCAGCCTGAGGTCGAACATCGGCGCGTCCACCCTGAGCTCGATCAGGCAGAACAGGGCGAGCAGGGCGACTCCGCCGATCAGGCCGGTCAGCACGACCGGGCTGGTCCAGCCCATCGAGTGACCGCCGTAGGGCTGGATGCCGTAGGTGATCCCGGTCAGCAGGCCGATCAGGCCGACCGCGAAGGTGATGTTGCCGAGCCAGTCGATCTTCGCCGGGGTTCTGGCCCCGGCCTCCTTCAGGCTCAGGTAGGACCAGATGGTCCCGCCGAGGCCGATCGGGACCGAGACGATGAACACGAGCCGCCAGTCCACGGCTGCCAGCACGCCGCCCAGGATCAGGCCGATGAACTGGCCCGAGATGCCCGCCACCTGGTTGATGCCCATCGCCATTCCGCGCTGGTTGAACGGGAAAGCGTCGGTCAGGATGGCCGGGGAGTTGGCCATCAGCATGGCGCCGCCGATCGCCTGCAAGATTCGCCAGCCGATCAGCCAGAGCGCGCCGGCCGGACCGTGGAACGGGTCGAACGGGAGCGCCAGCGCGCCCAGGCCGAAGATCGCGAATCCGGCGTTGTACATCCGCACCCGGCCGTAGATATCCCCCAGCCGCCCCAGGGTGACCACGAGCACCGCTGACACGACCAGATAGCCCATCAGCATCCACAGCAGGTAGCTCACATTGCCGGGGGTGAGGGGGTTCAGGTGGATGCCGCGGAAGATGGCGGGCAGCGAGATGATCACGATCGAGGCGTTGACCGTGGCGGCGAGCATGCCCAGCGTGGTGTTGGACAGCGCTACCCATTTGTAGTGCGCTCCGCGCAGTCCTCGCTTCGAGCCGTCTGGTGTGGCCGCTGGTCCGGTGCCGGTGGCCTCCGTGCCACCTAGGCTGCGATCCGTGGTAGCCAACGCTGCCGCCTTACTCCGCAGATGCTTTTCTTGCCAGGACAATCACTGAACCTGCCGCATGCCCGTTTTATTTCGCCGGGCTAACAATCAGGGCCGGGACCCGCAGGCCACCTTACGTCAGCCGCACCAGGCTAGCTACGTCGCCGGCCGTGGCAGGCGACCGCTGCCGGGTGGTTCAGCGTGCGGGTTGGGCCGGGCGGCCGTCGGTGCGGGCCGGAAGGGTCGAGCGTCCGGGTTGGGCCGGGCGGGCCGGCGGCACGGTGGCGGCTGGGTGGGCATCGCCGTCCCTGGGTAGCAGTCCGGTGAGATGACAACCACGGAAAAGGTGCTTCGGGCCGCGGACCGGGTGCAGCAAGGCCATCCGGGGCTGGCATTCGCGGTAGCCGTGTGGAAGAAGTTCGGCGACGACCAGGCAGGCAACCTGGCAGCGCTGCTCGCCTATTACACCTTTATCGCGATCTTCCCCCTGCTGCTTGTGCTGATCACCGTGCTGGATATCGTGGCGAGCCATGACGCGGCCCTGCGCCAGCGGGTGCTGAGCTCGGCGCTGCGCGCCTACCCGGTCATCGGCCCGCAGCTTCAGGGCAGCGTACATTCGCCGCACCAGACCGGCGTTGCGCTTGTCATCGGCCTGCTCGGCTCCCTGCTCGGCGCGCGCGGCGTGGCCGGCGCCGCGCAGAACGCGTTCAACGCCGTCTGGGAAGTGCCCCTTGATCGCCGCCCGGCGTTCCCGTGGTCGACAATTCGCGGCATCAGCCTGGTGCTTGTCGTCGGAGTCGGAGAGATCGTCACCGTGACGTTGTCGGGACTCGTGACCGGGCATCTGATCGCCGGGGTGGCCGGGCAGGTCGGGACCATCGCGCTGTCCCTGGTCCTGAACGTCGGGCTGTTCTGGCTGGCCTTCCGGCTGGCCACGGCCAGCGAGGTGAGCTGGCGCGATCTGCGGCTCGGCGCTGTCCTTTCCGCGGTCGCCTGGCAGGTTCTGCAGCTGCTTGGCGGATACGTGATCCGCCGCCTGCTGGAGCACAGCTCAGCGCTCTACGGGGTCTTCGGTGTCGTACTCGGCCTGCTCGCCTGGCTCTACCTGCAGGCGCAGATCACCCTGTACGCGGTTGAGGCGTCGACCGTGCACGCCTGGCACCTGTGGCCACGGAGCCTGCGCCCGCCGCCGTTGACCGATCAGGACCGGCACGCCTACCGGCTGTACAGCCGGGTGGAGCGCCGGCCCCCGGCTGGCTGAGCGCGTTCGCTGGCAGCCCGCCGCCGCCCGGCCCGGCCCTCAGCAAGCCCGCCGGCCCTACGCGGCACTGGCCGTCGGCAGCGGGCGCGGTAGCGCCTCGTAGACCGCCAGCGTCTCGAGACCGATCCGCTCCCAGGAGTAGCGAGCCCTGGCCCGGGTCGCAGCGGCTATGCCGCAGCCTTCGCGGAGCATGGGGGAGGCAAGCAGCTGACGGATCCGCCTGGTCAGCAGATCCGGCTCGGTCGGCTGGACCAGGAAACCGGTCGTCCCGTGGATGACGGCGTCGCGCTGAGCGCCGGCCGCGGACGCTATGACCGGGATTCCGCATGCCATCGCCTCGATCGGGACCATCGCGAACGGCTCGGATCCGGCCGGGCTCACGAGGATGTCGGCGGACCGCAGGATGGCCGGCGCCTGAGCCTGGCTCAGACTGCCCGCGAGGGTGAGCCGGTCCCGAAGCCCCAACTCGCGGGCGAGTCCCGTCACCTCCCGGCAGCACGGGGCATTGCGCAGCTGAGAGCTGGGCAGACCTGTTGCGATGACAAGCTCGGCGTCCGGTACCCGGACGAGCGCATGCAGAGCAGCGGCCACGATCTGACGTTCGGCGAGCGGGGCGAACATTAGCAGCCGGTGCCTGGCGGTCCGCTGAGCGGCCGGGCCGTGCGGCTGGAAGCGGGTCGTGTCCACGCCGGCCGGCACGATCTTCACGGCAGCCTGCGGCAGCCCGCGGCGCACCAGGGCGGAGAGATCGTCTGACGTTCCGGCCAGCACGGCGGAGGCACTGCGGCCTATCCCGGCCTCGAGCCGTGCCCGGTCGGATCGGTCGCGAGCATGCTTGCCAGGACCGCGCCGTAGGTCCGTACCGGGCGAGCCGAATGTCTGCACGACCGGGATGCCCAGGTCGCGTGCGCCACCTAGCGCCGCCAGGCCGCCAATCCAGTCATGGGCGTGCACGATGTCAGGCGGGTTCTGCCGCCAGGCCGCACCGAGTCGGCGAGCGAACGTCCCGACGTGCGATAGCAGTCGGTCCGTGTCGAGTTTCTCCGGCGGGCCCGCACGGACGAGCTCAACGCTGACGCCGCGAGTCGGGCCGGCATTCTCGGCCAGCCCGGCGCGACCCCTCCGGGAGTAGACGGTTACCTGATGATCAAGTCCGGCGAGCGCGGTCGCGAGCGACCGGATCCGGGCTGCCGGGTCGCCGGGATAGGCGTCGGCACTGAGATCCGGCTGCTCGCCGACATGCTCGGCGACCAGGGCGATCTTCATCGAACGTGACTCCCTTCGGCCGGACCGGCCGGGCCAGCAGCTACCGCTTCCCGCGAGGCGGACTCGTAAACGCCGCGGGCCCGCACCGCAGGAGCGCGATCTGCGGGCCTGCCGGGGAGCGGGCCCGCCGATCCGGGTGACGCAGGTGCGATGCCGCGCCAGGCCAGCGGCCGCGACTCGTGATGTCACGAATGACATAGGTAGCCGCGCTGTCAGACCGCGTGCTTCGGCTGACGCCGCGTCCTAGGTCACGGCCGAGGCGCCGCCCAGGTCCAGGCACGGGAGCGGCTGGCGCCGGGTGCGACCTTGCAGCGCTGGTCGGGGTCTGCGGTCACAGCGCTGGGAGGCGCTGCAGGAAGCCGCGGTAATGCCGGAGTGCGTTGCGCAGGTCCTCGGTGTCGATGCCGTCTCGATCCCACTCGCCGCGCAGTGCGCGCTCGCGTTCCTGAGCGCTGGCGACAAGCTCGCCGACTACCTGGGCCACCAGGTCCGCGGCGGCGGTGACCGACCTGCGCGGATCATCGACGAAGGCCGACTGGATGGACCTCCATTGCTCGTGCCGCGCACCCAGGCGAGCAGCCTCAGCGGCTTCGGCGCCCGCCGCCTGTTCAGGCCCGAGATCGGCGCTGCCGATCAGGCCAGGCGGGCCCGACGCGGAGGTGGCGGCGACCGGATCGGGAACCTGCCCGGCCACGGAGTTGGATGTCGCGCCGACTTGGGCCGGACCGGCAGCGGGCTCGGCAGCGGGGCTGGCAGGAGGCGAGGTCATGGCGGTGGCCGGGGCCGCCGCGTTGTCAGCAGCGACGTAGGTGCGGGACGCCGCGTTCTCCGAAAGGATCACGAGGTTTTCAGGCTCCGTGTCCGGTCGGCTCGCGACGCCCGAGGGGACCGCATCGGGGCTGATGCTCGCGCGGCTTGTCGCGCTGTCCAGCAGGATTACGACGCCGGGGGCGCCGAAGCCGGAGCCGGCGTCGTCGCAGTCCAGATCATCGTCGTCAGCCGAGTCCAGCACGGCCGGGCCGTGGCCGTGGGCGGAGTCTCGGCCGTCCTGGTCCCGCATTCCGGCGTCCGCGGCGTCCAGGTCGGCCTGGTAGGTGTCGTCGTCGGCGGCACCCGCGGGTCGCACGCCGAAGCTGGGCCACGGCGGCGGATTGAGCATTCCAGGAGCTGACATCTGGCCTTCGGGAGTCTGTTTGTTCATGGTCCGTTACCCCTCTTCCGTGGTCGACGTCGGATCCGCGCACCGTGGGCCGCGCGGCCCGCGATCGCCGGCTACCCGCCACCCACCGGCGCAAACGAGCAGATGGCGCCGGCCAGCGGGCAGTGATCCCGGTCGGCGGATCTGCCTGGCGGGCCGTACGACGTCCTCCTGGCCCAGCTGCCGGCCGAACTGGTGGATCGGGCCAGCTCTGGCCGTCCCCATGTGACGACGCCGAGATGCGGCCGTGACCTCCTTGTGACCTGGACATTTGCCATATGGAAACAAACGTGAGAGTCTTTCCTCATGGAAACACTTTCTAGAGAGAAAGTATCCGGCCGGAAGCCGGGCAGGGTACTGTCGCCCCTGCCGGGCAGCCAGTCCGAGGCTCTGGCGGGCCGCAGATCCGCCGATCTCGCGGGCGGCAAGCCCGTGGATGTGGCGGGCGGCAAGCCGGTGGATCTGGCGGCTGGCAAGCCCGAGGATCTGGCGGCTGGCAAGCCCGAGGATCTGGCGGCCGGAAAGCCCGAGGATCTGGCGACGCTCGATGACGGCGACCTGCTCCGCATCGTTCGGTCGCAGCCGCGGGGGAGCCGACGCCGGGCGATGGCTTGCGAGCTGCTGGTCAGCCGCCACCGGAATCTGGTGCGGTCCTGCGTGCAGCGGTACCGGCGGAGCCCCGAGCCCGCTGAGGATCTGATGCAGGTCGGCTACGTGGGCTTGCTCAAGGCGATCAACAACTTCGACCCTGCGCTTGGCGGCAGCCTGGCCGCCTATGCACAGCCGTGCGTGACCGGCGAGATCAAGCGGCATTTCCGGGACAAGCGCTGGCATGTGCACGTCGAGCGGGCGCTTCAGGAGCGAGTGCTTGAGATCAGGGAGGCCACCAGCCAGCTAACGCAGCAGCTCGGTCGGATCCCGGCGGAGTCGGATCTCAGCAGCCACCTCGGCACCAGCACCGCTGAGCTCCGTGCCGCCATGTGCGCCGAGCTCGTGTTCCAGCCGTTCTCGCTTGACGCTCCGTTGGGCGACCGGCCCGACGCCGCGCGGCTCGCCGACGTGATCGGCGAGGAAGACCCGGGCCTGGAGCACGCGGTCGACATGCAGTCTGTCGCCGCGCACTGGGGCGAGCTGCCACGACGCGAGCAGCGCATCCTGCTGATGCGCTTCTACGGCGACATGACCCAGGCAGAGATCGGCGAGCAGCTCGGCATCTCCCAGATGCACGTGTCCCGGCTGCTCGCCCATGCGCTGGGCCACCTGCGCAGCCGCCTGCTCGGCCTGACCGAGTACGGCAGCAGCCATCGCATGGCTGCCGCGGCATCATGAGACCGCGGTCAGCCTGAGCATGGCAGTCGCGGGCGGGGTGCTGACCGTGGCCGTCCGCGGTCAGCCTGAGCATGGCCTAGTCGGGCTGCTGGGGTGGCTGGCTGCGCTGTGGTTGGCTGGCTGCGCTGTGGTTGGCTGGGCCCGGCTCCGGGCGGTCGTGCTGCGCGCTGAGATCGCGAGATCACCGCGCTGAACCACGTTCACGTCGCGGGCATCAGCGGCGCCGCGCCCTGGACCAGCCGGAGCCGTATCCGGCTAGGTACAGCGCCAGGCAGATGAGCCCGGCGAGGGCAAGGCTCGTGACCGAGAAGATGATGTCGGTCGCAATGCCCGCCGCGTGAATGATGAGAGCGACCGCGAACAAGACCGCGGCAATGATAGCGAACACGGCTCCAGTCCTTTCCTTCGAGCATTAGGCACTCAAGCGCCGGCCAGTTGCGGACGGCGGCTAACCTTGCTGCCCACAATTTCCGGTCTCACACATCCGTCCGGCTCCTTTCCGGCTGCCGCGATGCCCTGGTTTGGCACCACGTCAGCAGGGCAGTGGTGGGCGAACTCTAGGGAGGACCCGGAAATGCTCAGTGGAACGGCCCGACGCGGAACGCGACGGGTGCGCGTTACCGCACGGCGGGCAGCGCACTCTCGGGCCATGAAGATACTCGGCCGGATCGGCCTGGCGGCCAGGGGAGCGATGTATATCGTCATCGGCTGGATCGCGATCCAGATCGCCCTCGGCCACCCCGGTCACCAGGCGAACAATCGCGGAGCGCTGCAGACGGTCGCCGCGACGCCGGCAGGCGAGCTAGTGCTGTGGCTGCTCGCTATCGGGTTCTTCGGCCTGGCGCTGTGGCGCCTGGCCCAGGTGGCGTACGGAGGACCAGGACCAGGTGGCCGGAAGGCGAGCACGCGCATGATCGCTCTGGTCAAGGTCCTGCTGTACGGATTCCTCGGTTACAGCACGCTGCGGTTCGCGCTTGGTGCGGGCGCTCCGACATCGAACAACAAGCAGTCGGTCGACCTGACCGCGGCCATCATGCGCTATCCCGGTGGCCAGTTCGCGGTCGTGATCGCGGGCCTCGTGCTCGTCGGAGCAGGCGCCTGGCTGGCCTACTCCGCCGGGCGGTGCGAGTTCCTCAGGGAGATGCAATTCGGCCAGGCCAGAGCGGAAGTCCGCCGGGTGGTCGAACGGCTGGGCGTCATCGGCGGCATCGCCCGAGGCGTGGTCTTCGCAGCGGCTGGCGTGTTCCTCGTCGTGGCCGGACTGCATGCCAATCCGCATCAGGCGAAGGGCGTCGATTCCACCCTGCGGGCGTTCGCCCGCACTCCGCTCGGGCCATGGCTGCTGGTAGTCATCGCTGCCGGGCTCGTCATCTTCGGCGTGTACTCGTGCTGCGAAGCACGGTGGCGGCGGGTATAGCTGCGCCAGGATGCGGCTGGGGGGAGCGTGGCTGAGGTGTCATGTGCCGCGCTCCGGCGATGTCACGTCGCAGGTGCCGGTCGGCGCACGGAGATCTCGGGAATCAGGTCCCCGCTGGCACGGGTCGACCCGGGCCGCGCGATCACGGTTATCAGGCGCGGGCGTTTTGAGTAACGGTGTGCGGGTAGCTGGCAGGCGGTCAGCTAGGAGCTGGCGAAATCGACTAGCTGACGGCGCCTGGCCGTTTTCTTGGAGGTAAGCGAAATGCGTGTCGCATCGATTGTGCTCGTGCTGTGGCTGATCATCGGGGCAGTTGCCGGCGCCCAGCGGCACTATTACAGCAGCGCCGATCCAAACTGCTCGAGAATAGGCAACATAGCTCTGACGATCGTGGCCGGCCCGCTCAATTACGTGGGCGTGAATCCGAAGGTCACCTGCCACGTTCCGAGGCCCAGCAAGTGACAATCCGACCGGCCGCAGCGTGACGACGGTCCGCGGGCCGCGCGGCGGGCCGGCCGGCTGTGGGACTCGGACCGCCAGGTACTCGTCGCTGGCCAGCGGGCTGGTGGTGCCGGAACTGGCTGAGCCTGTGGCCTGCGGGCTGGTGGTGCCGGAACTGGCTGAGCCTGTGGCCTGCGGCCGCCCGGCCAGCACATCGGGGAGCGTCGGCGGGTCGTCCTGACCTACCTGGGGCGACCGGCTCTCGAACCGGCTCCTGGGTTTCTTGCGGTCAGGCATGGGTAGCCGGGTTCTGGCGGACGGCACCTGGCCATAGGTTCCGCGATACGGCGAGGAGGTGGCATGGGTGAGGCCGAAGGACTGCGGGCTCCGAGGCCAGGGTCAGAGCGGGATCCGCGATCACGCGACGACCGGGACCTGGCGGAATTTCGCCAGACACCGCGGACGGTCGGCCTCGGCATTCAGGTCCTGTCCGGATTCCTGCCCTCGCGGCTACCCCGGTCCACGGTGGACCAGGCCGGTCCGCGGCCAGGCTCGCTGTGCCGGGATCGGCCAAGGCCGGGCGGCCGCTGGCCACGAGAGAGCCGGCCGATCCCGGCCCTTAGACCTTGGCCGGGCCGGCTAACTGCCGGCTTCCTTGCGTCCATGACCGCGTTCCAAGCTCGCGACGGCAGGCCGGAGATGGGCGCGGCGGCGCGAACGGCCGATGACTCCTGCCGGAAGCGCCCGATCTGGTCACGAGGCAGGCCGGCGGAGGTTCTGTGATGGGACGCGAGGCGGTCGGCTCTTCGGAGAGTGGCCAGCTAGACGCCGGCTGGGCGGAGGCCGGCCTGACGGTGCTGCTCGAGGAGTGCGACCGGGCGGTAGAGGAGATCGGCTCCGCGGTGCCGCCGGCTCAGCTGCGCGCGCTGCTTGTGGTGGACCGGGCCGGGTCCCTGAATCTGAGCGGGCTGGCGCGGGCGCTTGGCGCTTCGGCTTCGGCGGCGAGCAGGCTGATCGACCGGATGCAGGCGGGCGGTCTGCTGACCCGGGATCGCGCCACGCTCAGCCGGCGGGAGATCATGCTGGTGCCCACCGAATCTGGTCGTCGGCTGGCGGAGTGGGTGCGCAGGCAGCGGCGGGCGGCGCTGGCCGGCGTGCTGGCCAGGATGAGCCAGGATGGCCGTGAGGCGCTGGCCTGCGGGCTGAGCGAGCTAGCGAGCTCTGCGCGGTTGAGGCCGGGCACTGCGGGCTTAGGGGTGCGCCCACGAGGATAGCCGGGACCGCGGCGGCGCTGACCGCGGTGGCGCTGACTGCGGCTGAGCGCGGCGGCGGCATTGGCCGCCGTCGCGGCGCTGACCGCGGCGGTTACGAGTCTGGCCCGCTTCCTGACGCGCTCGCCGTGCTGGCTCGGCGCATGCTCGCCGTGGCTGGCAGCTGCTTGCTGCCCGGTCCGGGCTGGCCGAGCAGCTCGGTGACGAGCACCCGGTAGTGGATCATCGCCTGCCGCATGTCTTCGGTCGACGCGGTCCCGGCCCGAACCGACTCGCTGATGTCGCACGCCGCGCGGAAGTGATCGAGCGCGCTGGCGTGGTCGACGGAGAGGTCCGAGATCACCTGCTCGCGGTGCATGAGCGGGTATCCGCAGTCCTGCAGGACAGCGTTGACCAGATGCTGAGCATCGGCTACCGCGCTGACGGGCGTGTCGACGAACTTCTCCTGCGCCGCTGCCCAGTCGGCCGCGTAGCGGTCTGCCTGCCGCTGATCGAGCGGCCGGATGCCTAGCTGGGCGACGTGCCGCTGTCGCAGCACGAGCTCGGCCTCGGCCTTCCGCCTGCTCTGCCGGTCGTCGACCAGGCGGTAGTACTCGGCGCCGAATCGCCGCCGCAGCTCCCTCCGGCGGGTCTGTCTGACTACGCCTGGGGCGGCGGCGGCAAGCGCGATGGCAGCGATGAGAACGATTGCGATAACAGTTCCGGTTGACATTCGTACCTCCCGGTATTGCTCCGGACCCGGTTCCGCTTCCCTCGGCGGCAGTTCGCAAACGAAGGCGACCAACACGGGATCGGGCCGTGGGCGAATGGCAGCGCCCGGTCAGCCGGCCTTTCTGGGCGGCTGACCGGGCGGCTGCGCTCGCGGGCGGGCGCCTACCGGCGTCTACCAGCGATACCAGCGGCGACGGCCCGAGCCGCCGATCGTCTCTCCAGCTCGCAGGACGAATCCCAGCAGCCAGATGATCAGCGCGATCAGCGCGATCCACCAGAGAACATGCAGTGCGAAGCCGAGGCCGCCGAGGATCAGGACGACCAGCAGCGCCACGAGGATCAGTGCCATCGAAAAATCTCTCTCCTGGGATAAGGCGTGTACCACGCTGGCCTCTACCCTCCAGACGGCGGCCAAACGCTCACAGCGGTCAGGCGGCTATCGTGCTGACAGCGCGGCGTCACTTGCCTCGAGCTTGAATCCGCGTCGCACGCCGGCCTCGAACGCGTCCGAGGGAAGCATCCACTTCAGCAGCGTGAACTGCCTCGCCTCCTTCGTGATCTTGTTCCTGAGCGGCGGACGAGGGTCACCGGCGATCGACGCGACCTTGCGGGCGACCACCTCGGGTCCGGGCGCCTTGCGCTCGAACTCCGCCATCGCGGCGAAGGCACGGGCTCGCGGTCCCGCGTAGGCATCGAGACCCGCGGCCGCGGGCCGCGCGTAGAACGGCGTCTTGATCGCGCCGGGCTCGACCATCGCGACCTGGATGCCGAACGGCCGCACCTCGTGCCTGAGCGTCTCCATCAGGCCCTCGACAGCGAACTTGCTCGCGTTGTAGTGCCCCCAGAACGGCACCGGCACGAGACCGGCCAGCGAGCTGACCGAGATGATGTGCCCGGCCCGTCGTTCGCGCATGCCGGGCAGCACGGCGACGGTCATCCGGGCGACCCCGAAGAAGTTGGTCTCGAACTGCGCCTTCGCGTCGTCGATGCCGATCTCCTCGACCGCGCCCGCGCACAAGTAGCCGGCGTTGTTGACCAGGACGTCGATCCGGCCAGCCGTCCGCAGGATCTCGCCGATGCCGTCGCTGACCGACTCGTCGTCGCGGACGTCGATCGTCACATGCTCGATGCCGCCGCTGTGTTGCCTCGGGGGAGCGACCCCCCGGAACCCCCCGCCGCTGTCGCCCGAGGGCGGCGTGCGGCTCGCGCCGAATACCTCGAAACCGGCCGCGGCGAGCTCGCGCGCGATGGCCCCGCCGATTCCGGACGATGCCCCCGTGACCACTGCCACTCGTTTCCCGGCCACAGCCGCCTCCAGTCGTCTTCCAGCTCGTTATTCGTCAGTAGCAATTTGCTACTGACGAACCTAGCAGTGGTTAGTAGCATGATGCAATGCACAGGACCAACCTCGCCGCGCTGCCCTGCTCGCTGGCCCGGACCCTGGAGATCGTCGGTGAGTGGTGGGCGCTGCTCGTGCTCAGGGACATCTGCTTCGGCTGGAACCGCTTCGAGGAGATCCACGACCACCTGGGCATCGCCCGCAACATCCTGAAGGCGCGGCTGGACACCCTGACCGAGAATGGCATGGTCAGCCGCCGTCGTTACCAGCAGCACCCGGACCGGTACGAGTACCTGCCCACCGACAAGGCGGCGGACTTCGTGCCCGCCCTGATGGCACTGATCGCCTGGGGAGACCGCTGGACGGCCCACGACGGGCCGCCGATCCTCTTCTCCCACCGGACCTGCGGTCACGACACGGTCGCGACAGTGGTCTGCTCGTCCTGCTCCGCCCCGCTCGCCCGCGATGACGTGGACTTCCGTCCGGGCCCGGGACTGGCAGGCTGGGGGGATCCAGCTCCGGCCGGCGGACCGGCAGCCCCGGACTAGCCGGGCACGGACCGAACAGGACGGGCCGGGAGAAAGGTGAAGAGCGACTGGTCAGGTAGGCCGGCGCCGCTAGCCTGGCTGAGCCTGCAGACCCCGACCCCGGTGAGGCTGGCGGTGTCGAGCGCGTCGAACGCGACCTCGGCGAAGCCGCTGGCCTCGAACCAGGCGCGGATCTTCGGGGTCAGATCCGGCGGCCGGCGGTGCCGGGTCCAGATCACGGTGGCGCCCGGCGCGCACAGGGCCGGGCGCCGCCTCGGCCGTGCGCTTGATGTCGGCGCTGCTGACGTTGCCGAAGATGCCGCACAGCAGCAGGATGTCGGCGGGCAGGGCGTCGGCGAAGCTGCCCGCCAGGCTGGCGTCGGCCTGACGCACTTGGACCTGGGACAGGCCGGCTGCCGCCGCGTGGTCACGGGCCAGAGCCGCGTTGTCCTGATCGAGCTCGACGAGCAGCGCGTGCACGTCGGAGCGGCGCGGGTGCCCTGGCAGCACGCCGATGACGTCGCGACCCTGCCCGGCGCAGAGGCTGATCAGCCGGACCGGACCGGCGCGCGCGCGGTCGATCGCCTGCGACAGGTGACCGCGGACCTGGATCAGCCGGGCGGCCAGCGGGGACGACGGATCGTCGTACGCCTCGTGCCACCCGACCCAGTCCCGCACGCAGCCATTCTGCCTAATGTCAGCCGCTCCACGGGAACGCGGCCAGGTCTGGCGCGACCCAGCCGCCGCGTGCGGCCGGCGATGCCAGCGTTGCCGACCGGTAATGCAGCGACAGCAGGCGTTTGTCAAGCAGCGCGGGAAACCTGGCGGCGAACTCGGTGAAGTCGGTGACCGAGGGATCGGCCTCGATGTGGTGGCCAACGATCTGGGTCCAGGCCGTGGTGACCGTGGCGTTGTACTTCTGCGGCGCCCGCTGGTACGCGGCGATCTGCCTGATCCAGTCGCTGATCAGCCCGATCGCCGCTTCGGTGCCGTAGCGCCGCACGGCGAGGTACGCCAGGTGAACGTGCTGGCGGTGGCGGAAGGCGCCGTCGGCCGGCCGTACCTCGGCCATGATCTCTGCCAGCCCGGCAGGCCAGTGCTCGTGCTCATCTTGTGCATTTTCGGATATCACGAAATCAGAATATCCCACATTGAAGTTGCTTGGGCGGCTCAGGCCGCGGGCGGGCTCGCTCCTCGCGCCGACCGCGCGGCCGGCGGGGACCCTGGCCTGGCCGGCCGCGCTGCCGGCCGGACCGGTGATCAGAAGGTGACGGTGATCAGCCTGGCCATCTTCGGGGTGCCGATCCCGGTGGCCTCGTCGTATCCCCGGGTGACCGGGAACAGGCCGTTGCTCCTGGTGGTCTGGCCGGCGCCGGTGATGTCGTGGAAATAGAAGCGCGGCGCGATGTTGTCAAGCAGGTACAGCAGCGGGTTGACGTTGCCGCTGCGGAAGCCCTGGAAGCTGTCGCGGTCGGCGATGATCGCCGACCACAGCGGCGAGGACAGGCTGGTCCCGCCGATGCCGAACCACCCAGGCGGACTCTGGCTGGCACTGAACCCGCACTGGGCGAATGGCAGGCTCACGGTGGCTGTGCAGTACTCGGCGTATGGGGTGAACTCGTCTGCGTTGGCCGAGATGTCGGGGTCTTCCCGGCACTGCGTGCCGATCCTGGCCAGCGAGCACCGGGTCGTCCCGTTGCCGAATGTGCTGAACCGGCTGGTAACGCCCGGCCCGCGCTGGTAGAACGGCCGGCCCCAGAACCGGCTGGAGCCGCCGCCGCCCGCCCCGGTGGTAGTGCACCAGAAGAAGCCGGGGAATCCGCCTTCGTCGGGACTGGCATTGCAGAGTCCGTGATTGTTCCAGACCGTCTCGACGCCCGCCGGGTAAGCCGGGCGCCGGCTGGCGCCCGGGTTCGCGCTCTCCAGCGAGGTGCCGCCGACGCTGGTCACCCACGGCTGCGACGCCGGGTCGAGGACGTCGACGCCGGCCGTGCCGTCGGAGCGCAGGCAGCCGAAGGCGCCCGTGTCGCCATCGGCGGCGAACATGCTCTGGCCCTGCGCGGCCATCTGCTCGAAGACGGTGTTCTCGGCCCGAGCGAAGGCCGCGCCCGCGTCGTTCTCGCAGACCCCCCAGCTCGAGCTGACCGAGGCAGCGGTATCGGCGCTGGCGATCGCGGTGTACTCGTCCAGCTCGGTCTGCCCGGTGAAGTCGTTCGGCGCGTTGTAGACCAGCAGGCGCCTGACGTCCGGCGACAGCGCCAGCTGCATCTCGATGTCCGCGTTCACCTCGACGTCTCCGTCGTAGCCATTGATGTTCGGCGGGCAGCTGTCTCCCGACGGGCAGGCCGGCCTGAGCGGGCCGCCGTCCACGCTGACGTCGGCAAGCGGCGGGGTAAAGCGCGGGCCGTAGAACATTCGCGCCCAGGTCCTGATGTCGGATCTCAGGTAGGCCGAGAGCTCGAATACGGCAATGCTGAATCCGCGGCCACGGGTTCTCTGGCTGGCCGGAGGAGCACCGTAGATCGAGTTGTCCTGCGCCGGCGTCAGACCGCTGCAGCCCGGCCCGCCGCCAAAGCCGAACGGAATGCCGCTGATGACCCCGTTGAAGAAGTCGAAGAACTGCTGTCTGGTGGGGTAGGGCTGCTCGCAGCTGGCCGTCGGCCCGGCCTTCGCGGTCTGCTGGATCGCGCCGGTGAAGCGCCTGACCTGCGAGTGCTCCCGCACCGTGTCGGAAAGCCCGATCACGCCGAGCACCTCGGTTGCCAGTGCGGCGGGCATCAGGACGGGCGCCGAGTTAGCGAAATAGATCGCGCCGCCGCGGCTCCGGTAGGTGCTGAGCGTGGTGCGGAAGGCGGCCGACACCCGCCGGCTCGATCCGGTGGCCCGGACCAGGAACGGTGAGGATGATCGCTGGACCGTCAGGCCCTGACCGGACAGGTAGCGAGCGACTGCGGCGCGGGTCACGGCCGTCGGCGCGAACCGGGCGTCGAACTGGCCTCTGGCCAGCCAGTGCTGGTACGTGCCGCTGTGCCTGGTGTAGAGCGCCCTCAGCATGCGGGTCAGCCCGGCGGGGTTCCTCGGCGCGAGTGACACCTCGATCGGCATCAGCGAGCTGCGGTAAGCACCGGTGATCGCGTCGGTGGTCGGGGGCAGGCTGCCGCTGATCGCGGTGAACCGCGGTCCGCCAGCCGCCGGTGCCGCCAGAGCGCCCGGTGAACCGATCGCGCCGGCCATCGCGGTGACCGCCAGTCCGACGGTGGCGATCGCACCGGCCCGAACCTGGCCATGGAGCCGATCCATCCGATCCTCCCGAGGTTGGCTGCTCCCTCCATCATCCGAGCCACGCCCGTGAGGGCAACAGTTGGCGCGGCCGAAACACGCCCGTCCGACCGGCTCGCCCAGCCTGACCGTGCTCGTCTGGCCTGACCGGCCCGCCCCGCCAACCGCCCTCGCCCGGCCTGACTGACCCGCCTCGCCTGCCGCGACCGCCTCGCTTGCCGCGATCGCCGTGCTCACCCCGATCGCCTCGCTCGCCGCGACCGCCCGGCTTGCCGTGATCACCGCGCCCGCCCCGACGGTGTCCGGCGTGAAGGGCGGCCGCTTGGCGCTGCTTAACTAATTACAGGAGGAGGCGCGATGACTGCGATCAACGAGCGGGCGGGCGGTGCCAGCCCGGTGGACTTCGAGGCGTTCGGCGACTACGGGGACTACAGGCGCGCGGGTGACCGGCAGCGGCCAGAGCCGCGCGGCGAGTTCGTCCGGGCGCCGTATCCGTTCCGCGGCCGGATCACGGCCGATGGCTCGAGCGGCTACCCGGCCGAGCCCGGCCGCTACCACCTGTACATCTCGTGGGCCTGCCCGTGGGCGCACCGCACCGCGATCGTCCGCAAGCTGCTCGGCCTGGAGGACGTCATCTCCCTGTCGGTGGTGGACCCGATCAGGGACGGCCGCGGCTGGGCGTTCCGCGAGGGCGCCGGGCATGGCCTCGACCCGGTGAACGGCTTCGCGTTCCTGCGCGAGGCCTACGAGGCCAGCGAACCTGGTTACGACGGGCACATCTCCGTTCCCGTGCTCTGGGATACGCGGACGGCCCGTATCGTATCCAATAATTTCCCCGATATCACGATTGACCTGGACACCCAGTTCGGCCAGTGGGCCGCCCCTGACGTTCAGCTGTACCCGGAACGGATGCGGGCCGAGATCGACGCCATCAACGAGGTCGTCTACGCCTCGGTGAACAACGGGGTCTACCGGGCCGGGTTCGCCCGGTCACAGGACTCCTATCACCAGGCGGTCACCGAGCTGTTCGCGACGCTCGACCAGCTCGAAGACCGGCTAGCCGGCCAGCGCTACCTGGTCGGGGACGCACCTACCGAGGCCGACGTCCGGCTGTGGGTGACCCTGGCCAGATTCGACTCGGTCTACTACTCGCACTTCAAGACCAGCATCCGGCGGCTGACCGACTACCCGGGCCTGTGGGGCTACGCGCGAGATCTCTACTCCCGGCCGGCCTTCAGGGAGACGACCAACTTCGATCACATCAAACGGCACTATTTCATGACGCACTCGCACATCAATCCCAGCCGGATCGTGCCGGACGGTCCGCTGCTCGACTGGGACGGCGCGCACGGCAGGGACGAGCTCTGAGCGATCCCCCGGGCGCGGACAGGCTGGCGCCCGGTGCGTGGGAGTGGACGGCGGGGCAGATCGAGCAGTTCGGCACTCAGGTCGCTGGCCTGCTGGCCGGCTACCTCAGCGGCCTGCCCGGCGGGCCCGTGCGCCGGCCGGTGCCGGAGTCCGTGCGGCGGGCCTGGGCCACGGAGCCGCCGCCGGGAACCGGCCAGCCGGCCAGCCTGGTGCTCGCCCGCTTCGCCGAGCAGATCGCCCCGTATCCGCTGGGTAACGGGCATCCTCGCTTCTTCGGCTGGGTCAACTCACCGCCTGCCGTGCTCGGGGTGTTTGCCGAGGCGCTCGCAGCGGCGATGAATCCCAGCGTGGCCGGCGGTGATCACGCCGCCTACTACCTCGAACATCAGGTCGTCCGCTGGTTCGCCGGGCTTGCCGGGCTGCCGGTCGGTGCGGGCGGGCTGCTGGTCAGCGGCGCGTCGATGGCCACGCTGACCGCGCTGGCAACCGCCCGGCACCAGGCCATGTCCAGGGCAGGGATCGACGTCCGCGCCAGCGGCCTGCAGGCGGGCGGGCCGCGGCTGCGGCTGTACGCCAGCCGCGAGGCGCACGGCTGCGTGCGCAAGGCCGCCGAGCTGCTCGGCATCGGCACCGACAATATCCGCGAGATCGACGTCGATGACAGGGACCGGATCCGGCCCGGGCACCTGGCCGGCCTGCTCGACGCCGACTCCGAGCGCGGCGACCTGCCGGTCGCGGTCATCGCCTCGGCGGGCACGGTCAACACCGGTGCCATCGACCCGCTCTCGGACATCGGCGCGGTGTGCGCGGAGCGCGATGTCTGGCTGCACGTGGACGCCGCGTACGGCGGGCCGCCGGTGCTGCTCCTGCACGAGTACTCCGGTGCCCGCGACGCGCTCGGCCGGGCCGACAGCATCGCCATCGACCCGCACAAGTGGCTCTACATCCCGGTCGACGCCGGCCTGATCCTGCTCCGCGAGCCGGAGCTGGCGCGCGGCGCCTTCAGCCTGATCCCGCCCTACCTGCGCACCGACGACGAGAGCCCGGGGTCACCGTGGTTCAGCGAGTACGGCTTCGAGCAGACCCGGCCGTTCCGCGCGCTCAAGATCTGGATGGCGATCCAGCACCTCGGCCTGGATGGCTACCGCGACCTGATCGCCCGCGACCTTCGACTGGCTGACTACCTCCGCGCCGCTGTCGGCTCGGCGCCCGACCTCGAGCTGCTGGCCTGGGGCCTGTCCGTGGTCTGCTTCCGCTACCGGCCGGCCGGCTGGACCGGCACGGCCGGGCAGCTCGACGACCTCAACCGCCGCCTAGCCAGCGCGGTGCAGGACGCCGGGCGGGCGTTCTGCGCCGGCACCGCCGTCGGCGGCCAGGCCGCCCTGCGCGCCTGCATCGTCAACCCCGGCGCCCGCCCCGGTGACCTGGACCTGCTGGTAGCCGAGATACTCAGGCATGGAGCTCGGCTCCTGAGCCGTGACCAGCGCTGACCCACCCGGCCGCGAAGCAGCGAGCGCCATCCTGGGAGGCCCGATGAGCACACCTTCGACCGCAAGCCGTCACAACTCGCGCGGCGGCGGTCGGGCTGCCAGGGCGCCGGTCATCGCCGGGCTCGGGATGACCGAGATCGGCCGGGTGTACGGCCGGAGCGCGGGCCAGTTCGCCGCGGACGCCATCCGCGCCGCTGTCGCCGATGCCGGCCTGGCGCTGGCTGACATCGACGGGCTGCTGACGTCGGCCGGAGTCAGCCGTGGCGTCGGGCTGGGCCTTCAGCGTGACCTCGCCCTGCGCGACCTGCGGCTGCTGTCTGAGATGAACGCCTTCGGCGCCACGGCGGGCGCGATGGTGCAGTTCGCCTCGATGGCGGTTCAGGCGGGCATGGCACAGGTGGTCGCCTGCGTGTTCGCCGACGCGCCGCTGCGGCCGGATCGCGGCGCGGGCGCCGTCTACGGCGGCGGCCGGGCGCCGACCGGCTGGATGGGGCTGGTGACGGCCAGCGGCATCGCGGGCGCGAACCCGATGTACGCGCTGGCCGCCCGCAGGCACATGCTGCGCTACGGCACGACCAGCGAGCAGCTCGGCGCCATCGCGGTAGCGCAGCGCGGCTGGGCGGCGCTCAACCCGCTTGCTCAGCTGCGCGAGAAGATCACGATCGACGACTACCTGGCGTCGCGCTGGATCGCCGAGCCGTTCCGGCTGCTCGACTGCTGCCTGGTGTCCAACGGCGGCATCGCGGTCATCGTGACCACCGCGGAGCGAGCCGCGGGTCTGGCCCGGCCCCCCGTGCACGTGCTCGGCTGGGGCCAGGGCCATCCTGGGCACCCGTTCCGGCGCAGCGAGGAGTTCGGGCTGAGCACGGGCGCGGCGGTGTCCGGTCCGGCCGCGCTGGCGATGGCAGGCGTAACCGTCGCCGACGTCGGCGTGGCCGAGCTCTACGACTGCTACACCTTCACCGTCCTGGTGACCCTGGAGGACTACGGGTTCTGCGCCAAGGGCGACGGAGGCCCGTTCGCGGCCAGCGGCGTCCTCGGCCCCGGTGGCAGCCTGAAGGTCAACACCGGCGGCGGCCAGCTCTCCTCCTACTACCTGTGGGGAATGACGCCGCTGTCCGAGGCGGTCATCCAGGCCCGCGGCGCGGCCGGCCGGCGCCAGGTCCCCGACCACGACGTCGTCCTGGTCAGCGGCAACGGCGGCGTGCTCGATCACCACAGCACCCTCGTCCTAAGCCCGCACCCCCGCGCCTGACCCGTCTCCCGCGCCTGACCCGTCTCCCGCGCCTGACCCGTCCATGGGCGCCTGCCCTGCCCCGCGCCGAGCAGCTTTCCCGCGACTTACCATGGCTTTCAGTGATGTTAACGCCCGACTAATACCTTTTGGGGCCACGTAATCCGTGCTATGTCACCTCACCCCGTCGGGAAGGTCGCGGGAGCGTGAAGATCCGTGCTGAGGGCTGGCTCCCGTTTTCCGGCCCGTGGGCTCGACCGGGCTAGGTGGGCTGACAATCAGGCACGATCATGGTTGCGGGTAGGCAATGAGCCGGGGAGGTCTCGTGGCGGTAGGACCAGTGCGGCGCGACGACGACACCGCCGAGTTCTTCGACGCCGCGACCGACGGCGTCTTCCTGATCCGCCGTTGCGGTCAGTGCTCGGCCGCTGCCGAGCCGCAGGCCAAGACCTGCCCGTCATGCGGCTCGGCGGACCTGCGCTCGGAGGAGGCGTCGGGCGGGGCCAGGGTCGTCTCGTGGTCTGTCGTCCACGGTCGGCAAACTGTTGATGGCCCGCCGATCAGGACGGTGGTCGTCGTGGCCGAGCTTGACGAGGGGCCGTGGTGGTGGTCCCAGCTAGCGGACGCGGACCCGGACACCGTGCACGTGGGCCAGCGCCTGCGGATTTGCTTCGAGCGGTCCGGCGAGCACGAGCCGGTCCCTGTCTTCCGGCTGGCCGACGATACCGACGGGAGCTGAGGACGCCGACGGGAGCTGAGGACGCCGACGG
>DATNIU010000127.1:0-12713 GCA_035604275.1 Streptosporangiaceae bacterium
TCGGCCCAGGTTCCGCGCTGCCCGGAGCCTGGCGGTTGCCGCCCGGGCCAGCACGGGCCGGTCGGCTCGGCCCAGGTTCCGCGCTGCCCGGAGCCTGGCGGTTGCCGCCCGGACCAGCACGGGCCTGCTGGCCGAACCTAGGTTCCGCTCGGCCCGGAGCCTGGCCAGCGTCGGCCGCGCGGATCCTGGCCGGCCGGCCAGGTCCAGATACCGGCCGGGCGCCCCGCGGCCCGGCTCGGTGTCGCGGTGGCCGGGTTCTGAGCGGTCGACTTTCGCATGGCCCAGTCAGGGCGGCGCGGTGAGCGGGCGGTTCGGTCGGGTGCGCAAGGCGCCGAGGTTCGCCCGCAGCGCCCCGCGCCATCCAGCGGCCCGGCAGCGGCCGGGCAGGACGGCCCGGCAGCGGCGGGGCAGGACGGCGCGGCTGCGAGCAGGGCACAGGGCGGTGCTGGCGCTGCCCGGATCGTGGCAGGCGGGCCGCCGGGCGACGGTCTGGCGGATCGGCAGCAGGCGGATGGGAAGCTACCGATGATCCCGGCTTCGCGGTCACGGCTCGCTGTCCTGTACCTGGTGGTCGCCGCGCTTCTGGCGGTGCTCGGCGTACGGGTCTGGTATATCCAGGCCAGGGCCGGCGCCGCATATGCGGCGCAGGCGAGCGCCGAGCGGATCAGGCAGGTGATCGAGCCGCCGGTGCGCGGCCTGATCACCGACGACGTCGGTGCGCCGATGGTGGACAGCCACCCGGCGCTGGTGGTCTCGGTGAGCATGCCGACGCTGTGGAAACAGAGCGACGGGGGGCAGGCCGAACTGCGCCGCCTGGCCCGGCTGCTGCGGATCAGCCAGCGGACCATGCTGCGCGATGTGCGGATGTGCACGGTCGGGGTCGGCCAGCCGTGCTGGCCGGGCTCGCCCTACCAGCCGATCCCGGTCGCCCAGCACGTGCCGACCAGGCTCGCGCTGCAAGTGCTTGAGGACCAGCGCGCGTTCCCCGGCGTGACAGCAGGGGTCCAGCCGGTCACGCACTATCAGCAGCCGATCTCGACCGACCTGGCGCAGACACTCGGTTACCTTCAGCCGATCACGGCCGCCGAGCTGAAGACCCAGGGTCTTCCGGTCACCGGGTTCTCAGCGGTCGACCTGGTCGGGCAGGCCGGGCTTGAGCTGGAGTACGACCGCCAGCTCCGCGGCGTTCCCGGTACCAGGAAGCTCGCCGTCAACGCGGCCGGCCAGGTCACCGGCACGCTTAGTCAGGTCAGGCCGCGGCCCGGCGACTACCTGGTCACCAGCATCAACGCGGCCGTGCAGCGCGAGACCGAGAGCGCGCTAGCCGCGGCGATCGCCAGGAGCCAGGCCGCGGGCAACCGGGCCAACGCGGGCGGCGCCGCGGTCGTGATGACCACGACCGGGCGGGTCATCGCGATAGCCAGCTACCCGACCTACAACCCGAGGGTCTGGACGAAGGGCATCTCCCAGCCGGAGTTCCGCAGGCTCTTCGGCGCCGCCGACGGCGAGCCGATCCTGAACCGGGCCACCCAGGGTCAGTACGCCCCGGGATCGACGTGGAAGGTGACCTCGGTGGCGGCCGCGGTAGCCGCCGGGTACCCGCTCAACGGCACCTACGACTGCCCCGCGGCGCTGAGCATCGGCGGCCGTTCCTACGCCAACGACGGCAGCCCGTCACTCGGTCCGATGAGCTTCTACACCGCCCTCGTGGTCTCCTGCGACACGGTCTTCTACGACCTCGCCTACTCGATCTGGAAGCGGGACCACCCGGGCGCCAACGTGGTCACCTCGCCGCACGCTCCGATCCAGGAGATGCAGAAGATGGAAGTGGCCTGGGGCTTCGGCAGGTACACCGGGATCGATCTGCCCGCCGAGAACCCGGGCGGGGTGCCGACCCGTGAGTGGTTGTACTACCTCTGGAAGGACAATGCTCACACCGGCCTGAACTGGTGCAAGTACGGCCGGGCGAACGGCAGCTACGTGCAGCAGATCGAGTACGACGACTGCCGGTACGGCAACGTCTGGACAGCGGGCCAGGCTGTGATCGCGGCCATCGGCCAGGGGTTCGTGTCGGTCACCCCGCTGCAGCTCGCCCGCGCCTACGCGGCGCTGGCGAACGGCGGCACGCTGTACAGCCCGCGGATCGGCGAGGCGCTGCTCAGCCCGGACGGCAGGCTGATCAGGCGGATCACGCCGCCGGTGGCCGGGCATCTCCCGGTGGCCAGGTCCACGCTCGCCTACATCCGCAGCGCGCTTGCCGGAGTCGTCACGCACGGCACGGCCGCAGGCGCCTTCGGCGGCTTCCCGCTCGGCCGGGTCTGCGTGGCTGGCAAGACGGGCACTGCCGAGGTAGCCGGCAACCTGGCGACGTCGGTGTTCGCCTCGTTCGCGCCCTGCGACCACCCCAGGTTCGTGGCGGTGATGATGATCCCCAGTTCGGGCTACGGGGCTGACGTCTCGGCGCCGGCCATCCGGCAGATCTGGGACGCGATCTACGGGCTGGAAGGTCACAAGGCGGCGCTGCCCGGCGGAGTGCTGCCTGGTCTGCCGCACCTCAACGCGGCCGGCCAGATGGCGCCGCCGCCCGGCTTCGGTCCGGCGGCCGGCCGGCCCGCCAGGCACCGGAGGCATCACCGATGAGCTGGGTAAGCGGTCACTCGCGCGGCCGTCCGCTGCTGCCCTGGCCAGCCATCCGGCGGGTCCTGGGCCGGGTCGCCGGACGTGACTCGGCGATGAGGGACGCCGACTGGATCCTGCTCGGCGCCGTGCTGGCGCTCAGCCTGCTCGGGACGCTGCTGATCTGGTCGGCGACTCAGCCGCTGCTGCTCGCCCAGGGCGTCAACCCGCACACCTTCCTGCTGAAGCAGCTGCTGAACATCGCGCTCGGGCTCGTGCTGATGCTGATCGTGAGCTCGATGGACAAGCGGCAGTTCAGGCTGTACGCGCCGATCGTCTACGGGCTTTCCTGCCTTGGCCTGGTGGCGGTGCTCACGCCGCTCGGCAGCATCGTCAACGGGGCCAGGTCATGGATCTCGCTCGGCGCCGGATTCCAGGTCGAGCCGTCCGAGTTCGCCAAGCTGTCGGTGATCGTGATCAGCGCGATGATCCTCTCCGAGCTGCGGCCGGGAGAGACCAGGCCGGGGGTCAGGTCCGTCGGCCTGGCCGTCGGCCTGTCCGCCGTGCCGATCGTGGAAGTTATCGCCGAGCCCGATCTGGGCGTCACCATCGTGCTGGTGCTGCTGGTCGTCGGGCTGATCGTGCTGTCCGGCGTCCGGCTGCGCTGGATCACGGCGATGGCGGCCGGGAGCGCGCTAGCGGTAGCGGCCGTCGTCCGGCTGCACCTGCTCAAGGCCTACCAGCTGAGCCGGCTGACCTCGTTCGTCAACCCCTCGGCCGATCCGCGCGGCACCGGGTACAGCGCGGCTCAGGCCAGGATCGCCATCGGCTCGGGCGGCCTGCACGGCACCGGGCTGTTTCACAGCCGGATGATCGCCGGCAGCTTCGTCCCCGAGCAGCACACCGACTTCATCTTCGCGGTGGTGGGCAACGAGCTCGGCCTCGTCGGCACGCTGGCGGTCATCGGCCTGATCGGGCTGATGCTGCTCCGGGCGCTGCGGATCGCGGCCCGCGCCGAGGACCAGTTCGGGATGCTGGTCGCCGCGGGGATAGCGATCTGGTTCGCGGTCCAGGCGTTCGTCAATATCGGCATGACGATCGGGATCATGCCGGTGACCGGGCTGCCGCTGCCGTTCGTCTCCTACGGCGGCTCGGCAATGTTCGCCGACATGATCGCCGTCGGGCTGCTCCAGTCGGTGCGCCGCCGCCGTTGCATCTTCACCAGCTGATCTGCCGGCCAGCGCGGTCCGTGCCGGTCCGCGCCTTACCGGGACAGGTAGCGGCGCGCGCCGGCGTAGCCGCCGAAGGCGGCCACGGCGTCGTAACGCACCGGAGCGCCGGTGTGCGGCGCGTCGATCATGTTCCCGCCGCCGACGTACAGTCCGACGTGGATGATCGGGCCGCCGGGGCCGCTGCGGAAGAAGACGAGATCACCGGGCAGCAGCGACCCGTACCCGACCGGCGTGCCGTGGACGGCCTGCCGGTCCGCGTCCCTTGGCAGCGCGATGCCGAATGTGCGGTAGACGGAGTAGGTGAACCCGGAGCAGTCGAAGCCGAAGCCCGACGTGCCGGCCCACAGGTACTGAAGCCCGAGGAACTTCCTGGCCTCGGCGACGACATTCGCGCGAGTGGCCCCCCACGATGTGCCCGAGTTGTGCAGCGACAGGACCTGCCTGCCCAGCGCGACGTGCCTGCCATCGATCATCGTCACGACCACGTAGGTCGATGTGGCGCTGAAGACGGGCAGCCGGTTGCCGTAGGAGACCTGCATCACCTTGGTGCCGGTGACACCCGATGCCCGCCAGTCGCTCCAGAGCCAGGCCGACTTCCACCGCACGGTCGCGGTCTGCCCGGTGTTACTCGGAGATGTGCTGGTCAGCTGCCTGGTCGGGACCCAACCCGGGTAACCGCGCCCGTCCCGGTTGGTTGACTGGCTGGGGACGGCGACCCTGGTCCAGGCCGTGCCGTCATGACCGATCACCGTCACCGCGGTGCCGTACAGCGCCTGCGTCTCCAGCTTGCCTTCCAGCCACCTCTTCTGCGCGACCGTCATGGCCGCGATCCAGCCCGGCACGTCCGGCGGGTTGGCCAGAGCGGGCTGGTCGATCGGCCTCGGGTACGACGGACTGACCCACAGCGTGGCGACATTGACATCGATCCAGCAGGTGCCGCTGGTGCAGGCAGCGGGAGTGAAGGCGGTCGCCGTGCCAGCCGCGGTTCCGTCGTTCCTGGCCGGGCCGGCCGCCAGGACGCTGGCCGGGCCGGCCGCCAGGACCTGGGCCGCGGTGGCGGCCTGACTCGGGATCGTGCCAGCGGCCTGTCCGACTCCGATGGCGAGCACGACCAGCCCGGTCAGGATTGTCAGTGTCCGCAGCCTGCCGCCAGGGGCTCGTCTCCGGCCGAACGGAGATCCTGATGTCCGCGGCATTCCCGAATCGACCACCGTGAGCCCCTTTCCGGCGTCCATGGTCATTCGCCAGCTTAGAGCGGTCCTGTAGTCGGCAAGCCGGCCGAGAGAACGCGGTGCCTGGATTGCCTGCCTCAACAATGCAGGCTGGCGGCTGAGTTCGGCAGTGCCGAAGGGCCGCTCGCCACGGGTCGAAAGCCGGCCCTGAGCTGGCCTCCCCCGGCTGAGCCGGTGTCCGGGGCCGGGCGGCCAGGCGCAGATCGCCATCAGCTTAGGGCGAAACCGCCGTCGGGCCATCGCGGCATGCGCTGGCGCATACTTGAGAATATGACGCGGAATATGACGCGGCGCAGGAAAGCGGGCTCCAGGCTCCGTCAATGGCCTGTCACGCTGATCGTGATTGCGCTATCCCCGGCAGTGCTGCTCTTCGGCGAACTGGTCCGCCGGCATTACCTGCGTCAGCCGCGGTTCAGCCCAGGCCCGGGCCCGAGACGAGGGTCACCGGTCTCGGATCGGCATTTCGGGCACGGTCGCCGACTGCTGGCATGGCGCTTTATCTCGAACCCGGTCTGGATCGCGCTCACTGCGCCTGCCCGGTGGATCGCTGATCGGCTGAGGCCGCGGACCGGGCCGCGCGGCCGGGGCGGGCCGCCCCCGGCCGGGGTGCGCGAACCCCGTCGGCCGAGGCCCGACCAGCCCGCTGGCGCGATGGCGCTGCCCGAGCCGCCGTCGCGCTGATCAGAGCTGGCCGGTCTCAGGCCCGGCCGCGGCCCGGCTTCAGACCCCGCCTGGCGGCGCCAGGTTGTCGCTGGCGGCTGCCTTGCTGCCGGTCAGCGCAGCCGCGTGGCCGGCCGCCGAGGCACTGGCGGCGTCGTCGCTGATCGCGACAACGGCCGGCCGGACGCGGGCGGCGGCCCCGCCCGCGCCATCCCCGCCCGCGCCATCCCCGCCCGCGGCGGCCCCACTCGGGGCATCCTCGCTGCGCTGGGATCGGCCGTTCCGCCAGGGCCGGATCTTGAGCAGCCAGTACAGTCCGCCGCCCAGCGCTACCGCGCACAGGATCCAGCCGAGCGCGGTGGTGCCGACTCCGACGTATTTCAGGCCGGAGGCGAAGATCACGAAGGTGATCACCGGCCGGATATAGCGATCGGGTGCGCGCGATGACAGATAGGCGCCGATCAGGACCGCGGGCACGCTGCCCAGCGCGATCGACGCGGTCACGCCGAACTCCACGTGGCCGAAGAGCAGCGCGCCGAGTGCGGCAGCGGCGGTCAGCGGAACGGCTTGCGTGAGGTCGGTCCCCACCAGCTGGTTGGCGCCGATCAGCGGGTACAGGAAGAGCAGCAGGACGATCATCAGCGAACCGGACCCGACCGAGGTCATGCCCACGATGAGGCCGCCGGTCGCGCCGATCAGGATCGTCGGCAGCGGCCGCACCTTGATGTCGGAGATGGTCCCGAGCCGCTTCTGGCCGGCCCGCCGGTCAAGGACGTAGCGGAGGATCATGGCGCCGGCGCCGACCAGCAGCGCAGCTCCGAGCGCGATCTCGACGTGCTGCTGCTCGGCCGAGCCGTTGCCGAGCAGCCGCAGCAGATAGGCGCCGGCGAAGGCCATCGGCACCGAGCCGAGCACCATCCATCCCACCATGCGCAGGTTGACGGTTCCCTTGCGCAGGTGCACGGCGGCGCCGACCGGCCGCATCAGCACGGCCGCCACCAGGTCGCTGGAGATCGCCGAGGACGGCTTGACTCCGAACAGCAAGATCAGCATCGGGGTCATCAGCGCGCCGCCGCCGGCCCCGGTGAGCCCGACCAGCAGGCCCACGACGGCGCTGCCCAGGACGATGTAAGGGTTCAGGTGCATGAACGTCCGTTTCTGTGCTGGCTGGTCCTGTGCTGGCTGGCTCCGTGCTGGCTGGCTCTGTGCTGGCTGGTCGTGTGCTGGCTGGCTCTGTGCTGGCTGGCCGCGCGGTGGTGGCACGTCATCAAGGTGCTGCTGCCCGAATTCCTATGATCCAGACCTGAAACATAGTCTGTCAACCCACGTGCTCGGTCGGGCCGGGTGCCCGGTCCCTCCGGGTGTGCTCGGTCTGCGCGGGGAGGTCTGCCTCCGCGCGACCGCCCGGATGCGGTCGGTAGGCTGTAACGATGCCTGTGCAGTCGGTCTACCCGCGCCTTGAGTCGCTGCTCCCGCTGGTTCGCAAGCCGGTCCAGTACGTGGGAGGCGAGCTCAACAGCGTCGTCAAGGACTGGGACGCTACCGACGTCCGATGGGCACTGATGTACCCGGACGCCTACGAGGTAGGCGTGCCCAATCAGGGCATCCAGATTCTCTACGAGGTGCTGAACGAGCGCGACCGCGTGCTCGCCGAGCGCACCTACAGCGTCTGGCCGGACCTCGAGGACCTGATGCGCTCTCACGGCGTGCCGCAGTTCACGGTGGACGCCCACCGGCCGGTCAGGGCGTTCGACGTTCTGGGCGTCAGCTTCGCCACCGAGCTCGGCTACACCAACCTGCTCACCGCGCTTGACCTGGCCCAGATCCCGCTGTCGGCCGCGGACCGCGGCGATGCGGACCCGATCGTGCTGGCGGGCGGCCATGCGGCGTTCAATCCCGAGCCGATCGCCGAGTTCATCGACGGCGCGGTGCTCGGCGACGGAGAGCAGGCGGTGCTGACCATCACCGAGCTGATCCGGGCCTGGAAGCTGGCCGGGCGGCCCGACGGCAGGGACGGCCTGCTGCTGCGGCTGGCCGCCGGGGGCGGGGTCTATGTACCGCGGTTCTACGACGTGGAGTACCGGCCAGACGGCACCATCGGCAAGGTCGCGCCCAACCGGCCTGGGGTGCCGCGCGCGGTCGCCAAGCACACCGTGATGGACCTGGACTCCTGGTCATACCCGCGCAAGCCGCTGGTGCCGATCGCGGAGTCGGTGCACGAGCGGTTCAGCGTGGAGATCTTCCGCGGCTGCACGCGCGGCTGCCGGTTCTGCCAGGCCGGCATGATCACCAGGCCGGTCAGGGAGCGGTCGATCACGACCATCGGCGAGATGGCCGAGGCCGGCCTGGCGGCCAGCGGCTTCACCGAGGTCGGGCTGCTCTCGCTGTCCAGCGCCGACCACAGCGAGATCAACCAGATCGCGACCGACCTGGCCGACCGGTACGAGGGGACCAACACCGGGCTGTCGCTGCCCTCGACCAGGGTCGACGCGTTCAACATCACCCTCGCCAACGAGCTCAGCAGGAACGGCCGCAGGTCAGGGCTGACGTTCGCGCCGGAGGGCGGGACCGACCGGATCCGCAAGGTGATCAACAAGATGGTCACCGAGGAGGACCTGATCAGCACCGTGTCCGCGGCGTACGCCAGCGGCTGGCGTCAGGTGAAGCTCTACTTCATGTGCGGTCTGCCGACCGAGACCGACGAGGACGTGCTGGCGATCGCCAGGGTGGCGCATCGGGTGATCGAGGCGGGGCGCAAGGCCAGCGGGCGGCGCGACATCCGTTGCACGGTCTCGATCGGCGGATTCGTGCCCAAGCCGCACACGCCGTTCCAGTGGGCGGCGCAGTGCGACCACCAGACGGTCGACGCGCGGCTCAGGGCGCTCGGCGCGGCCATGCGGGCGGACCGCGGCTACGGCTCCTCGATCGGGTTCCGCTACCACGACGGCCAGCCGTCCGTGGTCGAGGGCCTGCTGGCGCGGGGCGATCGCCGGGTTGCCAAGGTGATCAGGGCGGCCTGGGAGGACGGCGCCAGGTTCGACGGCTGGAGCGAGTACTTCTCGTTCGACCGCTGGGCCTCGTGCTCGGCGGCTGCGCTCGCCGAGGACGGCATCGACCTGGACTGGTACACCACGCGGGAGCGCCCGTACGGCGAGATCCTGCCCTGGGACCACCTGGACGCCGGGCTGGACCGGGACTGGCTGTGGCAGGACTGGCAGGCGGCGATCGATCCGGCCGGCCCGGCCGAGGTCGAAGACTGCCGCTGGACGCCGTGTTTCGAGTGCGGGGTGTGCCCGGCGATGGGCACCGAGATCGAGACCGGGCCGACTGGTGCCAGGCTGCTGCCGCTGACCGTGCTCGACCGGCGGCCCGCGGGGCAGCAGCCTGACCACGCCGGGAACGGGTCAGCGGCCGGGAACGGGGCACCCGCTGGAGGCGGAGCGGCGGCCCGGACCGGCGAAGCCGCAGGGTTTGGGTCGGCGGCCAGGACCGCGGCCGGCGCCTGGCGGTCCGCGTAGATGGCAAGGCCTCTGCCAACCGGACCGCCACCTGCGCCAATAGCCCAGCGGCTGACGATCAGGTACGCTAAGCGAGGCAGGATGCGCTTCGCGAGCCACCGGGATATCGCGCGCGCGATCGAGCGGGGAGTGCGCAAGGCAAGATTGCCGATTGCCTACTCCGCGGGTTTCTCCCCGCATCCGAAGATTTCGTATCCGGGCGGGGCTCCGACGGGGTCCGCGAGCGAGGCTGAGTACGCAGAGCTCTCGCTCACCCGCGAATGCGAGCCCGCCGACGTAGGTCGGCGGCTCGACGCAGCACTGCCGGACGGGATTGACGTGATTGAGGTCGTCGAGGCGGGCGCTAAGTCCGTCGCGGTAGGGCTGGAAGCCTCCGAGTGGGAGGTGGTCTTGCCTGGGGTGGAGCCTGGCGCCGCGGCCGCGGCGGTCCAGGCGTTTCTTGCCGCGCCCAGCGTGGAGGTGGAACGCCTGACCAGCAAGGGGCTGCGGCGGTTCGATGTGCGAGCCGCCGTCGTCAGGCTCGACCTCGACCGGCGCGCCGGAGCGGGTCCGGTCGCCGGATGTGCGATACTTCGAATGATTGTTCGGCAGATCACCCCTGCCGTCCGACCCGATGACATCCTGACCGCGCTTCGCCAGTCATCGGCCCTCGCGCCCGTTTCACCCCCAGTGGTGACCCGGCTGTGGCAGGGACCGCTGGATGGCTTGGCCGCAGCTGAGACGGGGATGATCTTGGCCGCCGATGCCGCCGGGCGCTCAGCGCCCGGACTGCCGTCGGCAGCCCTGCCCGACTCGGCGGGGCAGAAGACGCGACAGGGAACAGACAAGGCAATGTGCTTGCAGGCGGGGAGCGCCGACCCGGCGCCCGCCGGACAGGTGCGTGCGAACGAACAGCTTCCGCGCGACGCGCGGGTCCAGCTTGCTGGCCCGTGCGCCCGGGAGCCTCAAGGAAGAGATTGCCCGGATGCTCGAAACCGAGCCACAGAACCTACAGCCCAATCCTGACCAGCCCGCAGCGGCTGGCCAGGAACCCAGCAAGGAGGGTGGTCAGCGTCGCGGCCTGCTTCGCCGTGGTCGCCGCGGTGTGACCAGGCCGGCCGGGCCACCTGAGTTCCGGTCCGGTGCCGCGGAGAGCGAGGCGAGCGCCGCCGGCGCATCGCCGCCCGCCGCCGGCGGCGCTTCGGCGAGCCCGGCCGTTCCGGCCGTTCCCGGCGCGGCAGCCGAGCCGGCGCCGCGACGCGGTCCCGCGGCCGGGCAGCCAGTCCCCGCGGCCGCCTTCCAGCCTCCGGTGGTGATATTCCAGCCGCCGGATCTGACCGAGCCGCGGCCGGCCGCGCGGGGCGGATCCGCGCCCGGTGCGGGCCCTGACGACGCCGCCGGAACTGCCGGAGACGGAGACGAGGCCGGCTCGGCAGGGACGGGCTCGCGCAGCAGGCGGCGTCGCGGCGGCCGCGGGCGCGGCAAGGGCGGCCCGGGCGAGGCCGGTACGGCCGAGCCTGGTGCGAGCCTGCCCGCGGAGGGCCCGGCCGGTGCTGACGCAGCTTCGGCATCCGGCGATGCCGCCCAGCATGGATCCAGGTCCAGGGGCACGAGCGGCGGGCAGGAGACCGGGAAGTCCGCGGCCCCGGCCGCGCTGCCGCGCGAGGCGGGTGACGAGAGATCCGCAGAGGATTACCCGGAGGACAGCGACGCGGCGGGCGGCGGCTCGTCAAGCCGCCGCCGGCGTCGCCGCCGCCAGCGGGACGGGTCAGGCACCGGCTCAGCGAGCGGCGCGGACACGCAGTCGCCCGACGATCCGTCCGACACGGTCGTGCACGTGCGAGCGCCGCGGGCCGCGGCAGCCGAGACCGACGACGTCCGGGCGGTCAAGGGATCCACCCGGCTTGAGGCCAAGAGGCAGCGGCGGCGCGAGGGGCGCGACTCAGGCCGGCGGCGCCCGCCGATCATCAGCGAGTCCGAGTTCCTGGCGCGCCGCGAGGCCGTTGAGCGGGTGATGGCGGTCCGCCAGCAGGGCGAGCGGACGCAGATCGCGGTGCTCGAGGACGGCGTCCTGGTCGAGCACTACGTGGACAAGGCAAGCCATCAGTCTTACGTGGGCAACGTCTACCTCGGCAAGGTGCAGAACGTCCTCCCCTCGATGGAGGCCGCATTCGTCGACATCGGCAAGGGACGCAACGCCGTCCTGTACGCCGGTGAGGTGAACTTCGACGCCAGCGGCCTGGAGGGCGTGGCCAAGCGGATCGAGTCAGCGCTCAAATCGGGTCAGTCGATCATGGTGCAGGTAACCAAGGATCCGATCGGCCACAAGGGCGCCAGGCTGACCAGCCAGGTGAGCCTGCCGGGGCGGTACCTGGTCTACGTGCCTGGCGCGTCGATGACGGGGATCAGCCGCAAGCTGCCAGACACCGAGCGCACCAGGCTCAAGCAGATTCTGAAGACGGTCGCGCCCGAGGACGGCGGGATCATCGTCAGGACCGCCGCCGAGGGCGCCTCCGAGGAGGAGCTTTCACACGACGTGACCAGGCTGGTCGCGCAGTGGCGGGCGATCGAGCGGAAGGCGAGGACGGCGACCGCTCCCGACCTGCTCTACAGCGAGCCTGATCTGACCATCCGGGTAGTCAGGGACATCTTCAACGAGGACTTCACGAAACTGGTCATCGCCAGCGACAGTGAGTGGGACCTGGTCGACGAGTACGTCAGGTACGTCGCTCCGACGCTGGCTGACCGGCTGGAACGGTGGACCGACGACAAGGACCTGTTCGCGGCCTACCGGATCGACGAGCAGCTGGCCAAGGCGCTGGACCGCAAGGTCTGGCTGCCCAGCGGTGGATCGCTGGTGATCGACACGACCGAGGCCATGACGGTCATCGACGTCAACACCGGCAAGTTCACCGGGCAGGGCGGCAACCTCGAGCAGACAGTCACCAGGAACAACCTCGAGGCGGCCGAGGAGATTGTCAGGCAGCTGCGGCTGCGGGACATCGGCGGCATCATCGTGATCGACTTCATCGACATGGTGCTGGAGAGCAACCGCGATCTTGTCCTGCGGCGCCTGATCGAGTGCCTGGCCCGCGACCGGACCAAGCACCAGGTTGCCGAGGTGACCTCGCTCGGGCTGGTGCAGATGACCAGGAAGCGGGTCGGGTCAGGGCTGCTCGCCGCGTTCTCCGTGCCGTGCGAGCAGTGCAACGGCCGGGGCGTGCTTGTCTCTGTCGACCTGACGGACCATCCGCAGCCGCCCGGCCGCGGCAACGATCGCGCCGGGAGCCAGCCGAGCGGGCCGCCGAAGCCAGGTCCGGCGCGGTCTAGGTCGGCCAGGGGCAAGGCAGCGGTGCCCGCCGACAGCAAGGCTGCCGAGCCGGCCCCGTCCAGGGCAGTGCCAGCGGCAGCGCCGGCGATGGCGGAGCCAGCGGCAGTCGCGCTGGCGAGTGCCGCGCCGGGTGCGGCCGCATCGG
>DATNIU010000128.1:0-27839 GCA_035604275.1 Streptosporangiaceae bacterium
GCGGCCCGGACAACCGGGCCGCCCCGCTCCGCCGTGCTCAGACTGCCGACGCTGAGCTGACGTCGCCTGGCGTCGGCCTGATGTCCTGCTTGATCGAGAGCTTGCCGTTGCGCATCACGCCGAGCCGCTGGGCGCGGCGGGCCACCGGCGTGTCGTGCGTGACCAGGATCAGCGTCAGACCGCGATCCCGCCAGAGTTTCTCGAGCAGTGCGATGATCTCGTCCCTGGTGTCCTCGTCCAGGTTGCCGGTCGGCTCGTCGGCCAGCAGCACGCTGGGCGCCTTGACCAGGGCGCGGGCAATGGCTACCCGCTGCTGCTCGCCGCCGGAGAGTTCGGATGGCAGGTGCCTGAGCCGGTCACCAAGCCCGACGTCGGCGAGCGCGGCGGCCGCCCGGTCACGCCGCTGCGCGGCGCCCACGCGCAACGGCACCAGTGCCGCCTCGACGTTCTCCTGGGCGCTGAGCGTCGGGATCAGGTTGAAGGTCTGGAAGATGAAACCGATCGACTTCGCCCGCACCGCCGTGACCGCGCCCTCGCGCAGTTTGGCCAGGTCCTGGCCGTCGAGCTCGACCGAGCCCGAGGTGGGCCGGTCGAGCCCGCCGAGCATCTGGAGCAACGTGGACTTGCCATGGCCGGTCGGCCCCTGGATCGCCAGCCACTCACCGTCACGGACGGTCAGATCCACCCCCTGCAGCGCTGTCACCACATTCCGCCCGTTGTGATAGGTCTTCGTGACGCTGGTCAGCTTGTACATGGACTGTGCTCCAAACGACTGTGCTCCAAAGGACGGTGCTCCAAAGGACGGTGCTCCAAAGGACGGTGCTTCATGCCTGCCTCGATTGACTGTCCGGTCCATCCGCAGCTCGATCGAGCCCGTCGGCGGCCACCGGCTAGGCCACCCGGGCCAGGGCGGCAGCTGGCCGCAGCCGTGCCGCTCGCCAGCTGCCCAGCCCTCCGGCGATCAGCCCGCCGAGCACGGCAAGCAGCACCGCGGCGCCGATCACACTGATAGTGACCGGCGCATTGAGGTGGACGGTCACCGTCGGCGAGCTAGCCAGCCGCCGGAATGCCCCGCCGAACCCGCCGCCACCGCCGCCAGGGAAACCGCCGCCGGAGAACACCCGCGAGCCGCCTGGCGTGGCGGAGCCGGTCGCCTGGCCGACCGTCGCGGTCAGCGGGGGCGCGAACCTGCCGATCAGCGCCGCGCCACCGAAGCCGAGTGCCACGCCGACGCCGCCGCCGACCACGCCGATCACCAGCGCCTCGCCCATCACCTGGCCCACGACCCGCCTGCTCCGCCAGCCAAGCGCCTTGAGCGTGCCGAATTCCCGCACCCGCCGGGCGACCGCGGCCATGGTCAGCAGGGCGGCCAGCGCGAAGGCTGCCACCAGCACGGCGATCGCGAGCCACTTGCCCAGGTTGTTCGCCAGGCTCGCGGCGCTGGCCAGCGAGCCGGTCACCTCGCTGGCCAGCGAGCTGGCCGTGGTCACGGTCGCCGTCGGCATCAGCCTGGTGATCTCACGCTGCACGCTGCCGATCGCGGTGGCCCCGGTAGCCGCCACGTAGACCGTGTTGACGTCGTTCTTCAGCCCGGACAGCGCCTGCGCCCTGGCCAGCGGGACATAGACATCGGACGATGTCCCGGCTGGGGTGCTCACGATGCCGATCACCGAGAAGCTGGCCGACTTGCCGGCCGAGCTGCCGACCGACACCGTCGAGCCCACCTTGAGCTTGCTCTGCGCCGCATAGTCCGAGTCGACGACGGCAACGTTCCCGCTGGCGTCCGACAGGGAGAACGTCCGTCCCGACGTGATCTTGCCTGAGGACAGCGGTCCGATCGCTCCTGTCGACAAATCGACTCCGGCGATGCTGAAGGTCTTCGGCGTGATGAAGCCGCGCCCGCCTGTCCCGCCGCCTCCGAACCCGCCTCCGGACGCCGGGATCGTCCCGGAAATGCTGATGTCGTCCAGGGACAGCGAGCCGGTCGTGGCGGCCACGCCGGTCAGATGCGAGATCGTAGCTACTGATCCGGTGCCGATCGGGGCGAGTCGGCCGGGTGAGAGCCGGTTGCTGCTGAACTTCGTACCCGGCGCCGGGCGGGCGCCGGTGCCGCGGCTGAAGCCGAACCCGAAGCCGCCGGGGCCTCCGGTGCCGGCCTTGGGCACCTGGGTGACCGTGATGTCGGTGCCTACCCCGTACAGCGAGTGCAGCACGTCCGACTGCGCGTTCTTCACGCCCGCCGAGGCCGCCGTCACGGTGATGACCAGGCCGATGCCCAGCGCCAGGCCGAGGGAGATGAGAATTGCCTGCCTGGCCCGGCGTCTCAGTTCGCGCCGCAAATACGTAAGAAACATCAATGCTCCCGGGATCGCCTGATGGCCAGCGCCGTGGGCCGGCCTGCAGTCGGCAGGCACCGACGTGCCACCTGACCGGAACCGATCGTGACACCACTAGCTGAGGAGATCCTGAGCAGTGGCTGCCGGTTCGCTGAATTTCGGTCACATACCGCACCAGCCGGAGTTCGGCGCCGTGCCCAGATGATGCTGATATCTAATTGCGGGACAAATGAGGCCAGCCGAATCCGGGCGTGATCCAAAACGCCAATAGAATCCGGTCCCGCTAACCGCCAGGCTATGATCAGCGACATTGATCGAGATTGCCGGTCTGCAATTCCCCTAAATCAGCCAATGACGTAAAGGAACGAAGATGCGAGGCTACCTGCTGGGCGTCCGAGCCGCGCTGACTGTGCTGACTGTGCTGGCAGCCGGAACCCTCGGCCTTCAGCCCGGGCTGATGAGCGCAGCCGCCGCCGATTCCGGGTCAGCTCGCCTGGCGGCCGCCGGCTCTGGCCAGGCCGGTCTCAGCCAGGCTGCATTGAGGCAGGCCGGTCTCAGACGGGCCGACCAGCAGGCGCGGCACGCCGTGCCCGATCCGCACTCGCCTGCGTTCCGGCATCCTTACCGGCACGGCGTGGTGCCGGTCGCTGGCCGGGTTCGCGCGATGCTCGCCTGGCAGCGCACTCATGTGCACGCCGCATCGGCGAACAACCTGAACTACGGCGGCGGGATCGACGGGATCGGCGTGACGACCGGCCCTGAGAGCGTCTACCTGGTGTTCTACGGCTCCCAGTGGGGCAGTCAGTCCACCGACGGCAACGGCAACGTCTCCCTGACCGGCGACCCGTCGGGCGAGGCGCCGTACCTGCAGCAGCTGTTCAAGGGCCTGGGCACCGGCGGCGAGCTGTGGTCGGGGGTGATGACCCAGTACTGCGAGGGCGTCGCGACCGGCTCGCAGACCTGCCCGTCGGGCAACCAGCTGCACGTCGCCTACCCGACCGGCGGCGCGCTGGCCGGCGTCTGGGTCGATGAGAGCACCTCGTCACCGAGCAGTGCGACCGGGCACCAGCTGGCCGTCGAGGCGATCAGCGCGGCCGCGCACTTCGGCAACACCACCGCCGCATCCAACCGCGACGCCCAGTACGTCATCCTGTCCCCCACCGGCACCAATCCCGACGGATTCAACACGCCAGGCGGCGGTTTCTGCGCGTGGCATGACTACAACGGCGACATCAGCATGAGCGGCGGGCCTGCCTCGTCGCCGTATGGCGACATCGCGTTCACGAACCTGCCGTATGTCACCGATGCCGGTGCGTCGTGCGGGCAGGACTTCGTGAACTCGGGCAGCGCGGGGAAGCTGGACGGCGTGTCGATCGTCGAGGGCCACGAGTACGCCGAGACCATCACCGACCAGAACCCGGCAGGCGGCTGGACCGACTCTGGCGGCGCCGAGACCGCCGACAAGTGCGCCTGGATCCAGCCGGGGACGGCCGGCGGCGCAGGCGATGTGGTGCTCGGGACCGGATCGTTCGCCATGCAGTCCACCTGGGCCAACGACGCCAACCGCGGGACCGGTGGCTGCGAGCTGTCGCACCCGATCGTCGCAGACAGCGGCAACACCGTCACGGTGACCAGCCCTGGCAATCAGAGCACCCTCGTGAACACGGCTGTCAGCCTGCAGATCCACGCCAGTGACTCGGCGTCAGGCCAGAGGATGACCTACGGCGCGACCGGCCTGCCGACCGGCCTGGCGATCAGCTCGTCCACCGGCCTGATCACCGGCGCGCCGGGCAGCGCAGGCCTCTGGCATGTCGTGGTCCAGGTGACCGACACCACCGGCGCCTCGGGCACGGCCGCGTTCAGCTGGACGGTCAGCTCGCCGGGCGGAATCGTCAACGGCGGGTTCGAGACCGGCACCTTCTCCGGCTGGACCACCAGCGGCGCGGCCACCTCCATCGTCGCCGTCGGCGCGCACTCAGGCAGGTACGCCGCCAGGGCCGGCGCGATCACGGCGACTAACGGCGATTCCAGCATCGCTCAGACATTCACCGCCGGGGGCGCCACCCTGACCTTCTGGTACAACGTGACCTGCCCGGACCGGGTCAGCTACGACTGGGCGACCGCGACGCTGAAAGACGACACCACCGGCAGGACCAGCACCGTCCTGGGCCGGACCTGCGTCGCCAGTTCCGGCTGGCGGCCGGTCAGCCGCGCGGTGGTCAGCACTCACACCTACACGCTGACCCTGACCAGCCACGACGACGACGATCCCGGCGACGCCACGAGCACCCTGTTCGACGACGTCAGCGTGCACTGACGACCGGGCAGTCTCCTTGACCTGCCGCCGTCCGCCGCCCTATGATCCGGCAGCTACTAAGGACAAGCGGCGCGGAGCGGGCCAGGCGGCAGGAAGCTCGCTCTGCGGGCGCCCGCGGCGTGGACTGGGGCATCCCTTGACGATCAGCAGGCAGCAGTTCGAGCAGCACCTCTTCGCGCCCGATACCACGCTCGAAGTCCTGCTCCGGGGGCATCTGTGGACCGAGAGCCTGATCAACCAGCTGCTCGAAGTCGCGGCCGTTGACTCTCGCGCGCTTGACCTGGATCGCATCGGATTCCGGCAGAAGATTGACATGGCTCAGGCATTCGGCCTCATTCACCGCAGAGACGGTCACGCGCTCCGGGCGATGAACCGGATCCGCAGCAGGCTTACCCACGAGATAACCGCGGGACCGACCGAAGACGACCTCCATGAGCTTGAAAGCAAGCTCGGCGGCTCGGTCGCGTCCGCGTTTCAGGCAGTTATTCAGTCGGCCAGGGATAAAGAGCGGACTGAATCAACTCTGGTCCGGTTGCGGTACTGGTTCTTCTGCTATGCAATTTACCTGGATTTCCTGTCCGCAAAGACAAAGTACGACAAGGAAAACGAGCTGAAACTGCTTCAGGTGGCAGCCATCCGCTATGCCGCCAAGGCCTACAATCGCCAGCAGATCTCCGAGGACGAGGCCAGGCGCCAGGTCGGGCTCCCCGACCCGCCCGATCCGGCCGGCTCCTGGAGCTAACCGGGCCGGCCCTATAGCGCGGCGGGCTCACGCAGATAGGGCGCGGGCAGCGCCGGGTCGGGCAGGTCGATCTCGCGCCCCAGCCGGTGGCCATCGAAGATCGCCTCAGAGATCATCCGCGGCGCCAGCGCGTCGCCGATCCGGTAGACCGCGCTGATTCCAGCCGGTTCCGGGTCGGCGGCCGTCAGCTCGTGGTACAGGCCGTCGCTGGACACCTGCTGGGTGACGAGCACGACTCCGTCGCACGTCATGGTCCACGGCTCGCCGTACCGGTCGATTCCGGTCAGGCAGTGCGGGCCCACCGCAGACCCGGTCACGATGCCGGTCACCGTCGTCGCGTGCACGACCCGGACCCCGGCCCGGTGCAGGTGGTCCCTGAGCATCTCGCCTTCCAGAGTCTGGTCGCTGATCGGCGACAGCACCGGGTGGGTGGTCACCACCGTTACCTCAAAGCCCTCCCCGGCCAGCAGCTCGGCCATCGCCGGCCCGAGATAGTAGCCGTCGGTGTCATAGACCGCCACCTGCTGCCCGGCCGGGCGCTTGCCAGCGCATACCTGCTCGGGAGTGAGCACGTGCGGCAGGCCCGAGTCGGCGCCGGGCATCGGCGCCGGGTAGCCGGGCTGGACGCCGTCACCACGCCAGGTCGATCCGGTGGCGATCACCACAAGCTCGGCGCCGTAGCCGAGGATCTCGGCCGCGGTCAGCGTCCGGCCGGTGATCACCTCGACCGGCAGTCTCGCCAGCTGGACCGCCCGGTAGTCGACGATCCGGCCCCAGTCCCCGAGCGTCGGCAGCCGCCTGGTCCACCGCAGCCGGCCGCCGATCTCGGGCTCGGCCTCCACCAGGTGCACAGAATCGAAGCCTCGCCTGCCGAGCACGACCGCGCACTCCATCCCGGCCGGGCCGGCTCCCACGACCAGCACGGGCCGGCTCGCGTTCCTGGCCGGGCCGAACCGCTCGGGATGCCAGCCGCGGCGGAATTCCTCCCCGGCGGTGGCGTTCTGCACGCACCCGACGTGCCTGAAGGTCTCCTCGCGCAGGATGCAGACGTTCGAGCCGGTGCACTCCCTGACCTCGTCGAGCCGGCCAGCGGCGATCTTGGCGGGGAGGAAGGGATCGGCGATCGCCTGCCTGGCCGAGCCGATCAGGTCGACCGCGCCGGACCGGATCACGTCCGCCATCAGGTCGGCAGTCGAGTACCGGCCAACCGCGACGACCGGCTTCGCCGTGGCCTCGCGCACCCGGTGCGTCCAGGGCCGCTGATGGCCCTCCGGGTAGTAGCGAGAGGTGCCCGAGTCCTCCGGCCACGCGCCGACCGTGACGTCGAACAGGTCCACCAGGTCACTGGCCATGCCGATCAGGGCCAGCATCTCGTCGATCTCGATGCCGGGCAGGCCGGCGGCGCCGTGCACGCCGATCCGGGTGGCGACGGCGCATTCGGCGCCGACCGCGTCCCGCACCGCGGTCAGGGTCTCCAGCCAGAACCTGCCACGGTTCGCCAGGCTGCCGCCGTAGCCGTCGGTCCGATGATTGGTGCGCGGCGACAGGAACTGGGTCAGCAGGTACCCGTGGGCGCCGTAGACGTAGACGATGTCGAAACCGGCCGCGGCTGCCCGCTTCGCCGCGGTCACCCAGTCGCGCTGCACGCGCCGGATGTCGTCGAGCGTCATCTCCTTGGCCAGGCTGCCCGACTGGAAGGAGGCGACCTGGCTCGGGGCCAGGCGAGCCGACCGCGAGCTGCCGTTCGAGCTGGCCGCGCCGCCGTGGAACAGCTCAAGACCGGCCAGCGCGCCGTGGGCGTGCACCGCCCCGGCGGTCATCGCCAGCGCCCGAGCGTCGTCGTCATCCCAGAGATCCGCGCTGACCTCCGGGGTCTCGTCCGAGTCGCGGGAGACCGCCGCGTACTCCACGCAGACCCCGCCCCAGCCACCCTCAGCCTTGATCGATCGGAACGCCGCCTGGGCTCTCGGCCGGCCTGACCCGAAACCCGAGGCGTGCGGGACCTGGTAGAACCGGTTCGGCAGCGTCTTGCACCCGATCGTCACGGGCTCGAACAAGATCGCGTGCCGCGGATCCATCGGCATGCTGTCAGTCACTCCCCAGAGAGTTAGGTGGCCCGCATGAGCCCTCAGTCAAGTTTCGGCCAGGACCACGGGCCCGGCAGGCCGAAGCCAGGCTTCCTGCGGAGCTTCTCGTTCGCCGGCCAGGGCGCCTGGTACGCGGTGCGCACGCAGCGGAACATGCGAGTTCACCTGCTGGCGGCCGCGGCCGCCGTGACCGCCGGCCTGATCCTGAGGATCAGCGCTGTGAGCTGGGCATGCGTTCTGGCCGCGATCGGCCTGGTGCTCACCGCCGAGGCGCTGAACACCGTGGTCGAGGCGCTGACCGACCTGTGCACGGACGAGTTTCACCCGCTGGCCAAGATCGCGAAAGATACCGCTGCCGGGGCGGTGCTGATTGCCTCGGCCGCCGCTCTTGGGGTAGGCATCGCCGTGTTCCTGCCCAGGCTGATCAGCGCGGGAGCCGGCTAGCCCGTCCTGCCATATGCGTGCGGGTGGCTGGATCAGCGCCATCGAACGTCACTGGCGAGATCGTGCCTGAGTGCAGTATCCGGTTACCGTCGATCACGTCAACCTGGGCCCAGCGCGTGGCCGGCGGCGCGGTGGCCTGGCGCCGTGGGCGCCGGCCCGCCGCTAGCCGGCTACGAGACGGCGTCGAGGCCGCCGGCGAACGCCTCGACGATCCGGCTGATCTCTTGCTCGGTGATCACGAACGGTGGCGAGACCTGGAGCGCGACCCCCCGCAGCAGACGGGTGATCACGCCGCGCTCGCGGATGGCGAGCACGAGGCGCTGGCCGATCGCCGGGTCGGCGGCCCGTGCGCCCTCGGCGATCTCGACCGCGGCGAGCAGCCCGGTGCCCGATCGGACCTCGCTCACCAGCTGATGCCCGGACAGCGGGCTCAGCGCCGCGGCAAGGACCGGCTCGAGCCCGGCCACCCGCTGGACTAGCTGCTCGCGCTCGATCAGGTCCAGGTTGGCGAGGGCGACCGCGGCGGCGGCCGGATGCCCCGAGTAGGTGTAGCCGTGCCGGAACACCTCGCTCGACCCGGCCCGCCAGAACGGCTCGGCCACCCGCTGCGAGGCGATCACCGCGCCGATCGGCAGATATCCCGAGCTCAGTCCCTTGGCCGTCGTGATCAGGTCAGGCTCGAGGCCGAACCGGCCGCTGGCGAACCACTCGCCGACCCGGCCGAACCCGGTGATCACCTCGTCGGCGACGAACAGGACGTCGTGACCGCGGCAGATCTCCCTGACCGCGCTCAGGTAGCCGGCCGGCGGCGGATATACCCCGCCGGCCCCGATCACCGGCTCGCAGAAGAACGCGGCGACCCGGCTGTCGCCAATCGCCTCGATCGTCTTCTCCAGGGCGCCGGGATCATCCCACGGCACCTGCTCGACCTGGCCGACCAGCGGAGCGAAGGCCTCGGTGAGCAGCGGAATGCCGCCGAGTGACGTGCCGTAGGCATTCATGCCGTGGTAGGCGTGCGTGCGGGAGATGATCACCTGCCGGCCCGGCTCCCCGACCGCGCGCCAGTAGGCGCGGGCCAGCTTGCCCGCCGTGTCCACGGCATCGGACCCGCCGCCGGGGGTGAGAAACACCTTGGCGCCGGGTACCGGCACCAGCTCGGCGATGCGGCGGCAGAGCGCCTCGGCCGGCGGGTTGCTGAAGTACTCGAAGACCTGGAATCCGGCGATCTTGCGCATCTGAGCCGCGGCAGCGTCGGCCAGCTCGGCCCGGCCGTACCCGACGTTGCAGTACCACAGACTGGCCAGCGCGTCGACGTACTCCCGCCCGTCGGCGTCGAGCACCACCGAGCCCTTGCCCCCGACGATGCTGATCGCGTTGCCCGCCAGCGATGCCATGTTCGCGAACGGATTCCACATCGCGGTCCCGCTCGTCGCCTGGCCCGAAGCCTGCCCCATATGCCCCGTCCTCTCCATCCGCACCGCTGCGATCAACCTACTGGCCGCCCCAGGGTGTGATCAGGCCGGCTGCCTGCCTGGCAGCGAACGCGGAACGACGCCCGGCTCGGGAATTCCACCGTGCGACACGGGCCGTCTGGCCGGCCCGGCAGTCATCACCGGGCCGCGCACCGCCGACCGGAGTCGCGGCGGACACCGGTAAGGTCAGCCCATACGGCGGCCCGACGGGCTTCCGGGGCGTGCCTGAAATGCGGCCGCCCGGACATGCTCCCACCCGCGCGATCTTGTCGTGCTGCGTGGAGCCGGTCTTTGGCGCTGATCCGCCGTTCGGCTGCCAGTCTGGCTGCCCTCGCTGATAGCGGCAGCGTGGCTGAGCTGATGTTCGAGCAGATGCTGTACGACCTTGGGGCGCGGCCATCGCCCGCCGAGAAGCGCTCGTGGGATCGCAGCATCCCGGTTCTCGCCCATGACCTGCTGGACGCGGGACTGGGCAATGTCGAGGTTCTGCTCGAGCACCGGCTGCCGCTCGCCAGCGGCCGGATAGACGCGATCCTCGCCGGACGCCATCCGCGCAGTGGCGCGGCTTCCTACGTGGCGGTCGAGCTGAAGCAGTGGAGCAGCGCCGAGTTGTTCGAGGACGATCCGCGGCTGGTGCTGATTGACGGATACGGCCACAGCCCCAGGCCGAATCCTCTCGAGCAGATTCGCGGCTACTGCGAGTATCTGCTGCGATTTCTGCCCGGCCTGCAAGACGACGACGAGGCTCTTGCGGGAGCGGCGTACCTGCACAATGCGACGGATTTCGGCGTGGCCGTGCTGCGGAGGCTGGGCGAATCCGATCACGGCCGGCTCTTCACCGGTGACCGCAGGGGTGAGTTCCTGAGCTTTCTCCGATCCCGGCTGGATCCCGCCGTGCCCGGAGCTCCCTATGCCGACCAGTTTCTGGGCATGCGAGCGGCGCCCAGCCGGCAGCTCCTGAAGGTCGCGGCCGCGCAGATCCGGGACCGCGAGCAGTTCGTTCTGCTTGATGAGCAGCGGCTGGCCTGCGACGTGGTTCTGCATGCCGCCGAGGCCGCCAGGGCCAGCGACGCGAAGACCGTCGTGATCGTGACCGGAGGTCCGGGCAGCGGCAAGAGCGTGATCGCTCTCTCGCTGCTCGGCGAGCTCGCGCGGCAGGGCCGCGCGGTGCTGCACGCGACCGGCTCGCAGTCCTTCACGCTGACCCTGCGCAAGGTCGCCGGCCGGGGCTCCAGGGCGACGCAGGACCTGTTCAAGTACTTCAATCAGTTCATCGATGCGGACCGGAACGGGCTGGAGGTACTCATCTGCGATGAGGCCCACCGGATCCGGGAGACCTCGGCTGACCGGTTCACGCGGGCCAGGCTGCGCAGCGGACGGTCGCAGATTGATGAGCTCATGTCGGCGGCGCGAGTGCCGGTATTCCTGCTCGACGAGCACCAGGTCGTCCGGCCCGGCGAGCTCGGAACGGTTGACGACATCGAGGAACACGCGCGGAAGCTGGGCCTGGCCACCGTGCGGATCTCGCTGGACGCTCAGTTTCGCTGCGGCGGGAGCGAGGCGTACGTGGCATGGGTGCACCGCCTGCTCGGCCTGACGGAGGGCGGACCGGTCTCCTGGATTGGCGACCCCGCCTTCAGCGTTCACCTCGCCGGCACTCCGCAGGAGATGGAGCATCTGCTGCTGGCCAAGGCCGGAGCCGGATACGGTGCCCGGATGGCGGCCGGGTACTGCTGGCCGTGGAGCGATCCTCGGCCGGACGGCTCGCTGGTACCCGATGTGGTGATCGGCGGCTGGTCGAGGCCGTGGAACGTCAAGGGCGACCGCGCGGTAGGTGGCGCACCGCCGTCCCCGCTATGGGCCACCGATCCGGCCGGCTTCGGCCAGGTTGGCTGTATCTACACCGCTCAGGGGTTCGAGTACGACTGGAACGGGGTCATCATCGGACCCGACTTCGTCTGGCGAGGCAAGGGGTGGGTCCCGAATCGTGCCGCCAACAGGGATCCGAGGCTGCGGAGCCCGGCGCAGGTTCCCGACCTGGAGTTCGGGAAGCTGGTCCGCAACGTCTACAAGGTACTGCTGACCCGCGGGATGGTCGGCACGGTGATCTACTCACCCGACGCCGAGACTCGCGACTTGCTCCGCTCTCTCGTCGGGTAGAGCTCAGGCTGGGTCAGGCGCTCTGGCAGGCGGCAGGTCGGTGTACTTCGCCGCGGTGCCCCGTGCGGCCTGCACCGGGTACTTGGCCGCGTTCAGGATCATCTTCTCCGTCAGCGCTGTCTCCAGGTCCACCTCAAGGACGTCAGCGAGCCGGATCAGGTACGCGAAGACGTCCGCGATCTCCTCGCGAACCCGGGCCGCCCGAGCCGGGTCAGCCAGCACGCCGCTGGACTCATCGGCGGTCAGCCACTGAAAGATCTCGGTGAGCTCGCCGACCTCGCCCGCAAGGGCCATGACGAGGTTCTTCGGCGTCTGGAACTGGTCCCAGTCACGCTCCGCAACGAAGTCCCTGAGCTGTTGCTGTAGACCTGAAATCGTCATCGTCAACACCTAGCAGGTCCGCCCGCGTGCTCTCTCGTTGACCGGGCATTTGGCTTGTCCTAATTTGATCTCCATGGGCAGTCTTGCGTCTCCGTGGCCATCGAAGGCGCCCGCCGTCGTCCGCGCCGAGGACGTCCAGGCCGGCCGCACCCCTACCGGCGCGTCCGAGCGGATCCTGCTTGAACCGGGATCGGGCGGCGCTTCTCTCGGCCGTCGGCTGGTGGACGTTCCGGCCGGGGCGCAGTACCGCGGCACAGCGGGAGCCGCCGGCGAGCTGTGGTTCGTGATCGGCGGCAGCGGCCGGCTGGACATTCAGGGCCGTCCCGATCTGCCCGCCGGGCCCGACCAGGGGCTCTGGGTCCCGCCGGGCGTCCGGTACCGGCTGCACGCCGGCGGGCAGGCCGATCTCCGCATCGACGCGGTGACATTGCCCGCCGCGACACCTGGCACCGGGGCTCGCGCCGACCACGACCGCGGTCGGGCGGGCGATCCCGGCGTGCCGCTGGTCCGCGACCTGCGCGACTGCGCCGTCGAGACGACCGGTGACCGGCAGTTCCGGGTGCTGTTCGGCCCGAGCCGAGGTTGCGCCGTGGCCACGCAATTCGTTGGCGAGATCCCGCCTGGCCGGGCGCCGGATCACAGCCACCCTTATGACGAGGTGGTGCTGGTCCTCGAAGGAGAGGGCGTGGTGCACGTCGGCGGCGCGGATCATGTCATCTCGGCCGGCACCTGTACGCACCTGCCGCCCGGGCAGCCGCATTGCCTGGAGAACACCGGGGCGACGACCATGCGCGTGCTTGGCGTGTTTCACCCCGCGGACAGCCCTGCCGCCAAGCTGGATCCGCGCGGCTAGCGGCAACCGCGTCGAACAGGAACCGCGGCGGTCGCTCAGCCGCCGCAGAAGTGCCTGGGCCCGGCCGCGCTGTTCAGGCTCCGGTTCATCTGCAGGCAATGTGCGGCAGCCGTGACTCCGCCGGCCTGGTCGTGAACCGCGCTGCCGGCCGCGGCGACGCCCGCGGCCGCGGCTTCCGTTCAGCGGAAGTCGCGGCTGCGGGCGGCGGCGACGACCTTCAGCCGCCTTAGGCCGGTGGCGAGCAGGCTGACCGCTCCGTCCAGCCGTTCTACCCTGCCGGACACCAGCAGCGCGCTCGCGTCCATGCCAAGGCGGCGGTAGCGGTGCCAGACGTCTGGCGGGCAGATCACGTTGGCCATCCCGGTCTCGTCCTCCAGGCTGAGGAAGACCACGCCGCGCGCGGTTCCCGGCTGCTGCCGGTGCGTGACCAGCCCGCCGACGACCACGGCGCTGCCCGATCGCGCCGCCTTGAGGCTGGAGGCCGGCGACGCCCCTTGCTCGGCGAGCAGCCCGCGGATGTGCTCGATCGGGTGAGTCCCGTAGGTCCCGGTTGCCCACAGGTCGGCGAACGTCTCCTCGGACGCGGTCATCGCTCGCAGCGGCGGTGCCGCCAGGCCCACGGTGGTGCCAGGCAGCTGCCCGGGCCTGATCGTGGCGGCGGCCCCGGCCGCCCACAGCGCCTCGCGCCGGTCCAGCCCGAAACAGCCGAACGCCCCGGCCGTAGCCAGCGCTTCAAGCGCCGGCGCGGTCAGCGCGGTCCTCCGGGCGAAGTCCTCAAGATCGGAATATGGCTGACCGGCGACGATAGCGGCGGCAGCGGCGGCGCCGAGGTTTCGCACCTCGGACAGGCCGATCCTGATCGCAGGCTGGCCAGCCGCAGGTCTCCCGCCGGTCGGCACCGGCGTTTCGGCGGCCAGGACCGAGCCAGCCGCCGACGTCCCGCTTTCCGCCGGCCACGCCGGGGCCGCCGGACCTGAAACCGAGCCGCGCAGCGAACCCCCGCCATCCCCCGGCCACGCCGGGGCCACCGGACCTGAAACCGAGCCGCGCAGCGAACCCCCGCCATCCCCCGGCCGCACCGGGTCTTCTTCGGCGACCGCGGTGAGCGAGCCGTTATCCCAATGGCTTGAAGGCTCTCCGGTGGTTGCCTCCAGCGTCGCGAGGACGGCGCTGGCGTTGACGTCGACGCCGCGTACCTCGACGCCGTGCCTGCGCGCATCGCTGATCAGGCTGGCCGGCGAGTAGAACCCCATCGGCTGGGCGCGGAGCAGCGCGGCTGTGAAGGCGGCCGGGTAGTAGCACTTCAGCCACGCGCTGGCGTAGACCAGGTAGGCGAAGCTGATCGCGTGCGACTCGGGGAAGCCGTAGCTGGAGAACGCCAGGATCTTGAGGTAGATGTCCTCGGCGACGTCAGCGGGGATGCCCCGCTCGGCCATGCCCTCGAGCAGCCGGGCGCGAAGCTCCTCGATCCGTTCGGGGGCGCGCCGTGAGCTCATCGCCTGGCGCAGCCGGTCGGCCTCGGTCGGGCTGAACCCGGCGCAGTCGATCGCGATCTGCATCATCTGCTCCTGGAACAGCGGTACCCCGAGCGTCTTGCCCAGCGCCTGGCGCATCGACTCATGCGGCAGATACGGCGGCTCGTCGCCATGGCGGCGGCGCATGTACGGGTGCACCGAGCCGCCCTGGATCGGGCCCGGCCTGATCAGCGCGACCTCGACGACCAGGTCGTAGAACTCCCGTGGCTTCAGCCGCGGCAGGGTCGCCATCTGGGCGCGCGACTCGACCTGGAACACCCCGACCGTGTCGGCCTCGCACAGCATGTCGTAGACGCCGGGATCCTCCTGCGGGATCGAGTGCAGGTCCCAGCGGACCCCGTGATGCTTCGCCACCAGCTCGAAGCAGTCCCGCAGCGCGGTCAGCATGCCGAGGCCGAGCAGGTCGAACTTGACCAGGCCCGCGTACGCGCAGTCGTCCTTGTCCCATTGCAGCACCGAGCGATTCGGCATCCGGGCCCACTCCACCGGGCACACCTCGCCCACCGGCCGGTCGCAGATCACCATCCCGCCGGAGTGAATGCCCAGGTGCCTGGGCAGTTTCTGGATCCGGGCGGCGAGCGCGACCACGGCCTCGGGCACGTCCGCGTCGGGCGGGATGGGCTGGCCGGCGGCATACTGACGCGGCCCGACCTGCCTGGCCCACTGATCCTGCTCGTGCGGCGCGTAACCGAGCGCCCGGCCCGCGTCGCGCAGCGCCATCCTCGGCCGGTAGCAGATCACGTTCGCGACCTGGGCGGCCTTGCCCCGGCCGTAGGCATCGTAGACGTACTGGATCACCTCCTCGCGGCGGCGGTGCTCGATGTCCAGGTCGATGTCCGGCGGGCCGTCCCGGCCCGCCGAGAGAAACCGCTCAAAAAGCAATCCATGTATAACGGGGTCGACACTGGTAATTCCGAGCGCGTAACAGACTGCCGAATTAGCGGCCGAACCACGTCCCTGGCAGAGGATGCCCTTTTTCTCGCAGAACTCCACGATGTTGTGCACGATCAGGAAGTAGCCGGCGAACCCGAGCTGATCGATGACGCCGAGCTCGCGCTTGATCTGGCGGTAGGCGCCGGGGATGCGCTCATTGGACTCAGGGCCGTATCGTCCCGGAGCCTTGCCCGCCACCAGGGTGCGCAGCCAGCTCATTTCGTCGTGGTTATCGGGCACCGGGAAGTCAGGGAGCTTCGGCGCGATCACCTTGAAGTCGAACGCGCACTCGGCGGCCAGTTCGACGGTCCGCTCGAGTACTCCCGGGTAACGGCGGAGCCGGTGCGCCATCTCATCCCCCGACCTGATGTAGGCGGCCCCGGAAACGGCCAGCCAGCCGTCCATCTCATCCAGGCTGCTGCGAGCCCTGATCGCGGCAAGCACCTGCGCCAGCCGGGCATCGGCCGGTGTCGCGTAATGCACGTTGTTGGTCGCGACCACGCCGCAGCCGGCCTGACCGGCGAGGACGACGAGCGCGTCATTGCGTTCGTCGTCGTCCGGGTGATCGTGGCTGATCAGCTCCACCATCACGTTGTCGCGGCCGAACATGTCGGTGAGTGCCCTAAGTTCAGCCGCCGCTGCGTCCAGCCCGTCGCCCAGCCGCCCAGCCGGCCCGAGCCCTCCAGCCGCCCCGGGCCCTCCAGCCCACGCAAGCCCCCCGGCCGACCCGAGCCCGCCAGGCCCGAACCCCCCAGGACCGAGGCCCCCGGTCGGCCCGAGTCCCCCGGCCCACGCAAGCCCGCCGGTCGACGCGAGCCCGCCGGTCGAGGTGAGCGCCGCAGGTACCGCGCCTTTGCGGCAGCCAGTGAGGATCACCCAGTGCCCGCCGTGCGCCTGCGCCAGGGCTTCGAGGTCGTATACCGGTCGGCCCTTCTCTCCCCCGGCTAGCTGGGCGGCGCTGATCACTTCGCATAGCCGCCGGTATCCCTCAGGGTCGCGGGCCAGCACAAGCAGATGCCGTCCGGCCGGATCCGGAATGCCTGTCCTCGGCGTTCCCTCGGCTGGCTGTGCCGAGCCCGGGCTGGCGCGGCTCCGCGCGGCGGTGGCACGGTTCCGCGCGGCGGTGGCGCGGTTCCGCGCGGCGGGAATGTCCAGGCTCAGCTCGGCACCGAATACGGTCTGCAGGTCGGTCCCGATCCCAGCTCCGCGCAGACGCGCCACTGCCTGGGCGAACTGTGGCACCCCGTACATGCCGTCGTGATCGGTAATGGCGATCGCGGTCAGGCCGCGCTGGGCCGCCTCGGCGATTAGCTGCTCCGGGCTAGACGCACCGTCGAGGAAGCTATAGGACGAGTGGCAGTGCAACTCTGCCCACGGAGTACTGCGATGCTCTCCTGGGCCGGACTTCGCCGTGCCGGACTCCCCGGTCCCGGACTCCCCCGCGCCAGGCTCCCCCGCGCCAGGCTCCCCGCCACGCCGGTCGCCCGAAGGCAGCTGGGCTACTACCGACAGAGTCCCCGTCGCGTCTGGTTCCCCCGCGCCCGACTGCCCCGAACCCGGCTCCCCCGGCTGCCCTGCGCCCGACTGTCCCTGCTCCCCCGAACCCGGCTGCCCTGCGCCCGATTGTCCCGGTTCCCCCGAACCCGGCTGCCCTGACTGCCCCGCGCCCGGCTGCCAGGACAGGCGCCGCTCAAACTCCCGCCACGGCACCGGCGGATTGTCCCAGCCCATCGCTGCTGCTCCTGGATGCCTAGATCGAATGGCTGTCGGGTCCAGTCGCGTAGGTGCGACCGGTCGGGGTGGTCCACTGGAATTGGCCCGGTGTCAGCTGGGTGAGCTGCCAGTCAGGATGCTGTTTGAGCTGATGGTGGAACCGGCACAGGCCGCCAAGATTGCAGGCGCACGTGCGGCCACCCTGGTCGTAAGGAATCGAGTGGTCCAGGTCGCACCGCCAGACGGGCTGCCGGCAAGTCGGGAACCTGCAGGTGACGTCCCGCGCGCTGACCCGTTCCTTCAGCCGAGGAGAAGGCCGGTAACCGAGGCTGGCCTCGGTGTGCGCGCAACCACCATCAGCGATGGCGTCGGCCACGGCCTGCTCGGCCGCACGGGCGGCTGCCCTCGCGGCGACATCAAGAGCCAGGGTGAGAATGGCTGGTAGAGGTTGGGGTGGCGGCCGGCTCAGGGCTTCCTCGGAGACGGTCAGGGTGACACGGCCGATTAGCGAGGAGTCCGGGTCCCCCCGCGGGAACCCTGGCGGGCCGATCATTTCTGCGGGACCAGCGCGAACCAGCTGGGGAATACGGGCGACCGTCAGCGCCCGGCCCACCGGACTGGTCAGGATGACGCGCCATTGCACGGTGGCGTCGCTGGCGGCGAGGTCGGCGAGATGACGGGCCTGCACGGGCGTGATCGGACCGATCCGGCTGAGATATCCGGGCTCTGTCGAGTCGCCTGCCAGAGCGGTCCAGGGCAGGGTGAGATCGAGCAGCCCGCCGGAACTTGGTTGCAGCCCTCCCATTGCGGGCGGAGCGGGCCGGAGGAATGCCGTTACCTCTGGCCATGCTGGCGCTGGTCTGAGATCTGACCAGCCGTCATCGTCATCGTCCGAGCTATGCAGGCCAATGCCCGACGGAGGCTCGTTATCGAGGCCGCAATCATAGTCAGGGCTTGGACCACTCGGACCCGGGTCGTCGGCCTCCTGATCGATACCGCGATCGCCGGAGTCAGGCTCGTCAGCGCCCTCACCGCCAGGGCCCCGACCAGCGAGTCCAGCGTCGTTCGCTGGACCTCGGCTGTCACCCGCCCGGCCAGTAGCCGGGCGAGCGGAAGGACCATCTGGCTGGCCGCCAGATGAACAGCCGGTGCGCGGGTCGCTTATCCGAGGGTCGCCCGCGCGCGAGTCATCCGAGCGCGGGCCGTCTGGGGACGAACCGCCCGAACCCGTGCCGCCCGAACCCGGGCCCGAATCCGGGCCGTCCGGGCAGGAGCCATCAGATGGGCTATCAGGAGCGGGCGGTATGTAGGGGAGGGTGCCTAGCAGCAGACCAAGGAAGACCTGGGCACGGAGCAGGTCGATGCCGCCGCTCGCGCCAGACGCCTTCATGGCCCTGGCAAGAGCGCTAATCCGGGCCATTGCCGCAGCGGCTCGGGTACCAGGCAGGCTGTAGCCGGCCAGCGAGGCGGTGCCTTCCTCGTCGGGATAGAGGCTGACTTTGGCCCGCCGCTCGGCTTCCTGACGGCGCCGCTCCGCTCCTTCGGGGTCCGCGGCGATGACCGCGCGACGCAGCGCGGCGCGGAGCTGTGCGGTCGTCTGATGCCCTGCGGCAGAAAGAACCCGAGCCTCGACCGCTCGGGCAACGTCGTCACTCAGCAGCGCAGTAGCCTCGGCAATCAGTCGCGCCCGCGGCAGGTCGATCTCGCCAGCACGCAACGCGGTCCCGGTGGCCGCCAGCCGCCAGGTCAATGTGATCCCGAGATCGGTCCACCAGGAGGCACCGCACTGGGACATAGTCAGTGCCAGGGCGACCTGCGCACAGGCTTCATCCGGCATCCTGGCCGGGCGTCCCCCGGCGTCGACACCGATCTTGTCGTCAGCCGCAGCCGACCGGGACGCCATCTCGGCAACCGCAGCCAGTTCTCCGGCCTGCGCCCAGGCCGCCATCCGCCGATACGAGGCGGCTACCCCGGCCAGCGCCCCGTCCTCCAGCTGGCTGACCGGGCCGACCGCCAGCCACCCGGCTAGGTCGGGACCGGTCGGAAGCGATTCAGCGATACGCCCGGCTATTACCGCCAGCGGCAGCTCACGGGCGCGGCCCGCCTCGATTGCCTCCATCAGCTCTGCCTGATCCGCCTCCGCCGGATCAGCCTCACCCAGATCTGCGCCAGCGGCACCCGCGCCTTCCCCGACGCCCGCGTCACCAGATGCCAAGCCGTCGCTGACCGCGGAGTCACTGGCCGCGGAGTCACTGGCCGCGGAGTCACTGGCCGCGGGAACACCGTCGGCGCCTGCCGTGCTCGCTGGCCTATCTGCGGTAGGCGCCGAACTAGATGGTCCAGCCTGGGCGCCTTCCTCGGCGGCAACACTGGCATCGGCGCGGTGAGCGGACTCGGCGGCCTCGCGCGGAGGGCTGTTCCACGGTGCCGGCTCGTTGATCGCGGCCAGCAGCGCCTCGAAGTCGAGATCCCAGGACCAGGACAGTCCTTGTAGCCCTTCCTGACCTCGAAGTCCTTCCGAGGTCAGGAAACCATCGGCCGCCACCCGTGCAACGTCCGTCAGCACGGTCTGAGCTGCTGCCTCGCGACTCATCCCAGGCACTACAATCACCTCCTCCCGGCTGCCGACTCATCTCTCAACATCTTCGACCATCATAGCGAGAGGCACCGACAAAACTTGATCCTAGTCGAATTATTGTTCGATAACCGGTCTGGTTGTACCTCGTGTTCAAGGGCCGGCGGAAACCTACGGGGAACGGGAAGACGCGGCAACTACGGTGCGCCGCCTGTCCGATAGCGCCACCACGCTAGTGACACCGGAAGCCGTCGCCATGACACTCGCTAAGGCGCTCGGGTGGCGAGACGAAGCGAGGCTTTGTTTCTCGGCGGCCGATCTGAGGTCGGCAAGACCAGCGTGGGCGACGAGATCCATGCCCAGCTGTCCGCCGCTCGTATGCGGCACTGCCTCATCGACGGTGACACCCGCCGCCGTGGAAGCACGGCCTTTGCCGAACGCAACCTCGCCGCGATGTGGGCCAACTGCCGTGCGCCCGGTTACCGGCGAATGTTCTGCACGAACACCGCGAGCGCGAGACCCGGCCGCCATCGCGAGAGCGCGGCTCCCGGCGCCGCGCCGCCCGCTAGAGCGGCTTGCGCCAGTCCAGCAGACCGCGGATCACGCCGCGGTCAGCCGGAGGCCCGGCAGCCGGATCGAACCGCACGCGGCGAGCTCTTGGGGTGCTGACCAGCAGGCCCGAGCCGGCCGGGTCGATCCGCACGGTCAGCCCGTCGCCCCGCCACACGTCAGGCCCGGCCCGCTCCAGGGAGCGCGGCCCAGCCAGCCCGATCGTGATCGTGAGCGCCCCGGCAGCATCAGCCGTGACATCCGCGTACGCGGCCAGCTCGCCGCTTCGGTAGGTGCCGACCGGCCGCCCGTCTGGCGCAGCCGACTGCCCGTCTGGCGCAGCCGGCCGCCCAGCGGCCGCGACCGGGGATCCGGCCGACCCCACCGTCCCGACCGGCGATTCCGCGGTCACGGCCGACGGTGCGTCGGCCACGGCCGGCGGTCCGCCGACCTCGGGCACCCGCCGGTAGCGGCCTTCAGCCTGTGCCGACAGGCCCCAGCCGGCGATCAGCGTTCCGTCCCGCACGGTGTACCGGCTCCCTCCGGCCGGTCCGATGCCGTGCCAGGCGCCGTCCGTGCTCAGGCGGTACCGGTATTCCGCCCCGGCCCCGCGCACCGCGACCTGGCCCGACTCTGCCTGATGGAGCTCCAGGAAGAGATCCTCGTCGTCCTCGTGCCAGAGTCCGGTCACTGTGTCGCGCTTCCCGAGCGCGGCATCTGGCGGCACTGGTATCCCGCCCGCTGCCTCGTAGCCCGACCCGGGATCCGCGCCCGTGATCAGCGCTCCAGCAACCGCGAGCGCCACCAGCGACGCATTGTGGTCGTTGCGGTTGGCCAGGACGCTGACCCCCGCGCGCTCGGCTGGCAGATAGATGACGGCCGAGCGGTAACCGGCCCATGACCCGGAATGCCACCAGGCCGCCGTGCCAGCCACGTCGATGGCCGCAACCCCGAGCGCGTAGTCGATCTGGGTACCGTCCGCGAGGATCTGCCTGGCCAGCAGCCCGTCGCGGATGTCGGCGCCGAGCACGGCGCCGGATGACATGAAGCCGTGCCAGGCAGCCAGATCCGCGATCGTGGTCACAACCGCGCCATCACCGACAACTTCCTCGGTCACATCGCAGCGCCGAAAGCCGCCCGGCATGGCGAGATAGCCGCAAGCAAGCCGCGGCACAAGCACCGACACCTCGTCGCGGAAACGCGTCGCGCTCATGCCGAGCGGGCCGAAGAGGCGATCGCGGGCGAAACGGGCCAGGCCGTCACCGGTGACCCGGCGCACGATGGCGGCCGCGATCACATATCCGGTGTTCGAATAGGAGAACGCAGAACCCGGGGCGAAATCGAGATCACTCTGGCCGGTGATCAGGTGCATGAACCTGGGCTCCCCGATGCCAGGCACCGGTATCCCGGCAAGATCGCACAGCGCGAAGTAGTCGCGGAGCCCGGCGGTGTGGGTCAGGCACTGCCGCAGCGTTACCGGCCTGGTCAGGGCGAGCTCGGGCAGCAGGACCCGGATGTCAGCGTCGAGGTCGAGACGCCCGTCACGGGCCAGGAGCAACACGCAGGCGGCGGTCATCTGCTTGCTGACCGATGCGATGTCGAAGGCCGTGTGCTCGGTGATCGGGACATCGTGCTCGACGACCGCGGCACCCGCCGCCGCCGAGGCGTAAAGGGTGCCGCCGGTGTACACGCCGACGGCCAGTCCTGGCTCGGCGCTCCCGGCGAGCGAATCGAGAAAGCCGCCGAGGCGCTCGGACACGGCGGCGCCATGCCAGTCACCCGTCATGATCGCGATCATCGCACGCCGCTTCGGGACAAGCTGGCGGACCAGGGCGGCCGAGTCTTCCCGACGGTTAGGGCGTGTCCCGTCGATCTACCTGGCACGCGCTAGTCGTAGCTGGCCTCGATCAGCCAGCGGCCATCGGAGACAACCGCCAGCCAGGCGCTCCCCTCCTCGGTGACCAGCTGGAACCTGGCCTTCCTGCAGGCGTGCGCCGGGTCCCACCACCGCTCGCTGACTGGCCAGGGCCCGGTCCAGGCGGTGACCGCCAGCGGCGCGCTGTCGGCCACCGACAGCGCGGCCAGACTCGCGGATACCTGCCCGCGCCCGGTCACTGTCACCAGTTTCCCTGAGCTGTCGGTCACGGTGGCCGGCCGCGGCGCGGGATAAACCGTGGCCGGGGCCGGGGCCGGGATCTTCCCCGGCCAGGGTCGGTCGGCCGGGAGCCGCGGAACCTGAGCGTCGCCAAAGGGCACCGGCAGCGCCTGCTCGACCGGGCTGCGACCACCAGCAGGAACCGGGTGCCGCACGGCGCCGTGGCCGAGCATGGCCTGCACCCGGACCGCAGCCCGCGCGACCCGGTCACTCACCAGCGCGTCACCCCACAGGCCGAGCTGACGGCCCCGGTCGCGGACCAACTGGTCGGGAATCAGCCGCAGCAGGGTAATTCCGCCTGGTTCGACCTCGTCGTCCGCTCCCGCACCCAGATCGAAGCCGGTCTGGCCGGCCCTGCCACCGCCATCGGCACCGCCGCCAGCACCGCCATCGTCGTCGCCGTCGCCGCTTGCGCTGCCGCCGCCTGCGCTGCCGTCGCCGTCTGCGCCGCCCGGCCGACCTTCCCCCGCGTCGTGCGCATGCCGTCCGGTCCGCCAGCCGTCAAGCTGCCAGCGCACCCGTTCGGCCACGGCAAGCTCAGACAGCAGCCCATCGTGCCGCCACAGCCGGCTTATCTCCTGGCCGTCGGAGCAGATCACCTGTACCCGCAGCCGGACGCAGGCCAGACCGCTTGCGGCCAGCCGGGAGTGCATCTGGCTGGCAAGCGACTTCGCGGCGAACACCACCGGCTCGGCCTGGGTGGCCGGAGGATCGAACTCGACCTCGACCGAGAGGTCGGCCGATGGCGGCAGTGCGGCAAGAGGACGAGGATCAAGCCCGCGGGCCAGACGGTGGGCGAGCAGCCCTTGCGCACCGAACCTGGCCTCCGCCTCGGCGGCCGGCAGACCGGCGAACTCCCCAAGCGTCCTGATGCCGAGCCGGGAAAGCAGATCCGCCAGCTCTGGCTGGCCAAGCACCCCGACCGGATGCGGGGCCAGAAACGCGGGCGACTCTCCAGGTGGCACGATCATGACGGGGGCCACACCCTCGGCCGGCGCGCCATCAGCCGATCCAACTCCGCCAAGCCCCGCCCCGCCGATCTCGGCGCCAGGCGGCCGGCTAGGCCCAGGCCTCGTCCCAGCTCCAGCCGCCCCGCCAGACCCAGCACCACCGGTCTCGGCGCCAGCCGGCCTGACCCTGCCCGGCCCGTCCCAGGTCGGCGCTAGCTTCGCGGCCAGCAGTGCGGGGAACAGGCCGTCGGCGATGCCGACCCGGCAGTCCAGCCCGAGCCTGGCCACGGCTTCGGAGATCTTTCTCGCGAGCCCGGCTTCCCCGCCGAAGAACCGAGCCGGGCCGCGGGCACCGATCGCGCAGATGCCAGGCCGAAGCACCTCGACTTGCGGGCAGAACTCCCGCACCACGCTTACTGCCTGCTCGAATGCCAGCGAGCCAGGTGCGGTCTGCCCGGAGGCCAGCGCGCCGGGTCCGGTTGCCTGACCCGCCGGCCCGCCCTGACCCGCCGGCCCGCCCTGACCCGCCGCGAGCCAAGCCGGGCAGCGCACGACCAGCACTCGCCGCGGGGAACTCGCCGGGTCCGTCACCCGGCGCTCGTCTCCAGCCAGAAACTGCCCAGTCCAGTCCCGTCGGCCGCTGCCACAGAGCTATCAGCCACCGCAGATATCGTGCCGTCGGGCCCTGGCAGCCATAGCCAGCGTTCTCTCGGCCGTGACCATCCGCCGCGCCCATCCGCCAGGACCCGGGCCCGGCGTGCCCGCAGCCGCCCGTGCCCGGCGCCGATCCCAGCCCACTCCTGGCTCATCACCCGCAGCCGGATCTGCGCCCCGTCCCAGTCCCCCACCACGAGCAGCACGGCGCCGTACCGCCGGACGACGGCCTCCAGCTTGCGCCGCACCTGCGCTGAGGGCCGCTCAGGCGGACGCAGGAGAACCAGATCGCAGCCATCAAGCAGCGACGCGACCACCTGCGGCCAGTTCGGGCCAGGATCGTCGATCAGCAGCAACCGGGCCGGGTCGAGCCCGGCATCGGCCGCCGCACGTACCCCGAGATGGGGCAGCCCGGCCGCCGCGCACCACGCGCCCGAAGCCACCGGCCCCGCGACGAGCGCCAGGCACAGCAAGCTCCAGCCGCCCGTCGCCACGACCGAGCCGCGCTGCAAAGCGCCGCCCGGCAGCAGATCCCGCAGGGCGGGAAGCACCGGGAGCAGATCAGTACCGGGCAGGACACCGTCGCCCGCGCCGATCTCCCCGCCGGATCTGACCGTGCCGCCAGCCAGAATGCCAGCGAGCCCAGCCGGCCCGCCAACGCCAGCCCGGCCCGCCACAGCCGGCCCGCCCGCAGCCGACCCCGCCACAGCCGGTCCGAGCACAGCCGGCCCGAGCACAGGCGACACGGCCACAGGCGACACGGCCACAGGCGACACAGAGACCGCCGGGCCGGATGCAGCTGACACGGGCGCCGGCCGCATGTCCCCATCCCGCCAGGCATCTTCCTCCGGCGGCGACATGACCTGCACGATCGCGGCACTCACTCGATCATTATCGAACAGGTATTCGATCAAATCAAGCTTCTCCGCCGACCATCTGATCCGGCCGCCGGCCAGCCGCGTCGCCCCCAGCCCAGTCGCCGGCCGAGTGGATCCCGCAATCCATCATGATTTTTCGCTATCAAACCGCGCATTGACCAGGCCGCGAGATCCGCCAGGCCGACCATTATGCCCTATAAGCAATATTTGCCCGGTGCCTTGAGCGCGTCCCTGCCGGTCGAAGCGCTCAGCTGATCCGGAAAACCGGGTAGCCGGGCGCGATCTCGAGCAGCCTGGCGTCTGGCGCGTCCGGGCCGACTCCGTCGAAGAACACGCCGACCTCGAACTTCCATCGCTTCAGGTAGGCGCGGAGCAGCTCAGGCTTCTGCTCATCGGCAAGCTCGGCCGCGGTGAAGCGCTCGATCCGCCGGCCGACTCGCAGCTCGCCGCCCCCGGCCACCCGCAGGTTGCGCACCCACTGGGTATGCCCTCTCGGCGCGACCAGGTAGCGACGCCCTTCGTAACTGAGCAGATTCACCGGCGTTGACCGCCACTCGCCGCTGGTCCGGCCGCGGACGTAAAGCACGCGGCTTCCCCAGATGCTGACCCCGCGCTTGGTCAGCCACGCAATCGAGGCGTTGAACAGGCGGCCGAGCCTGCGTCCGGTCGGCGTGGTCGGCATGACATATCGCGGTTCTGGGCTCGCAGCCATCTGACGCTCCTCTGCATCTCTATTGTGAGCACCGCTCTCTACATAGATCAGTGTACTCGGGCAGTCGACCGTGTCAAGAGCAGTGCTCTTGTTGTTGATCGCCGCTTCCAACTCTGCCAGACTAGGCCCCATGACCGCCGCGGGGACAGGACCAGGAACAGTGACACGGGCAGCGAGCCGTACCGCGCGCGAGCGGGCCAGGGCCGAGCTCACCCGCGAGATCAAGGCGGAGGCACGTCGCCAGCTAGCCATCCACGGCGCACAACAGCTGTCGCTGCGTGCTGTCGCCCGCGAGCTCGGCATGGCATCCTCGGCCATCTACCGCTACTACCCGAGCCGGGACGAACTGCTGACCGCGCTCATCATCGACGCCTACGACTCACTTGGCGCCAGCACGGAGGCCGCCGAGCGAGCGCTTGCTCGAGGTGACATCCGCGGTCGCTGGCGCACGGCCTGCGGCGCGGTCAGGAACTGGGCGCTCGCCAACCCGCATGAGTACGCGCTGATCTACGGCTCACCGGTGCCCGGCTACCAGGCGCCGCAAGCGACGATCGCGCCAGCCGGGCGAGTCGCGCTGGTCATCGGCGAGGTACTGGCCGACGCCTGGCACGGAGCGCAGGACTCACCCGCGCCAAGCACAGCCACCAGCCAGGCGACAGCGGCGCGGCCAGCGACCGGCCAGCTGGACACCGGCCAGACAGGCAGCAGCCAGCTAGTCTCTGACTGGCAAGCCACTCGCCGGCCGACGACCGGCCAGGCAGCGACCGGCCAGGCGCCGATGGCCCGCCCGGCGCGGCCGCTGCCGCCAGTGCTCGCCGAGCAGGCCGGCTTCGTCGCCACCGCCATCGCGCCGGGAGTGCCGCCGACCATGATCACCCGGGCGCTGATCGCCTGGACCCAGCTGTTCGGCATGGTCAGCTTCGAGCTGTTCCGCCAGCTCAAGGGCACCGTGGACCCAGCCGACGACTTCTTCACCTACACAGTCGAGCTCATGGCGGACTTCATCGGCCTGACCTGATCTTCGTGCCGGATCGCCCGCGGAGTCCGCAGCCGATCCGGCACATCACCCCGACCTACCGCTGGCAGGCGGCCGGCGGCCTGATCGCGACGACGCTGGTCTGCGACAGGCCGTAAAGCACCCGTCCGGACTGGGTGGCGCCGAGCAAGTTCCCTGCCCCGATCAGCTTGCTGACGTGACCCCGTGCCCGCACCTGTCCGGTGCTCGGGCTCATGCAGGCGACGATCCCGTCCTGGCGGGCCAGGAACAGCGCGTTACCAGCGAATTCGGTGCTGGCGAACATAGTCCAGCTGAACAGGCTCCCCGGATGACCAGAGCCAGGAAGTTTAACAAATCGCAGGCCCTGCTGTCGCAGCAGCACCGTCTCGCCCATCGAGCCGGTCCTGAACGAGACCCACACGCCGCCGGGAACGGCGGTAGCCGTCGCGCCGCCCACCGAGAACCTCAGATCTCCGCTGGCGTTGCTCGCGAGCTTGCGGAGCGTCGCCGCGCTGTACTCGACCACCGTCGTCTCACCGAGCGGAGAGTTCGCCGCGACGTACAGGTGGCGGCCGGTCGGGTCCGCGGCCACGTCGCTGACCGTCAGCCCGCGGGGGATCTGGATCCGGCTGACGATGGCGCCGGAGCTTGCGTTAATCCGCAGGACCGTTCGCAGGAAGCCGACCCACACGGTGCCGTGACCGCCTGCGGCGAAGCCCACGAATCCGGACCGGCGCTCGGCGGGCGACAGCGTCCACGACCGCCTGACCGCGAGAGTCGTCTGGCTGATCTGGTACAGCACCAGCTTGAAGGCCGAATGGGCGGCCGGACGGGCACCGAATACCCAGACAGATCCAGCACCGAGACCGATGCCGTTCACCGGAACCACCGCGCCGGCCAGGCCCGGACCACCGGACAGCGGCAGCCGGATCAGCCGGTAGGCCAGTCCGGGGGCGTTGGCTGACAGCACGAAGGCCGCCCGGGCGCTGGGATCGACCACCTGATTGCTGATCCGCAGCCGCAGCGGCAGCCGCAGCACCGTGCGAGCCGGCCACTGGCTGCTCGCGGCTGCTGACGCGAGCGTCCTGCCTGCCGCGCTGACACCGGCCGAGCCGGCCTTCCCGGCAGCTGACGCCGGCGCACCCGTCGCCGGCAGCTGGCCGATAGCCACGCAGGCCAGCGCCGCCAGCGCCGCCGCTCCACTCGCTATCACCGATGGCTTTCGCATAAGTCCGGTCCTCCCTCTCCGCCAAGCACTCTCTGCCCGCAGCGTTCTGCCCGCAGCACTCCGGCCCGCAGCGTTCTGCCCGCAGCACTCCGGCCCGCAGCACTCCGGCCCGCAGCGTTCTGCCCGCAGCGTTCTGCCCGCAGCGTTCTGCCCGCAGCGTTCTGCCCG
>DATNIU010000129.1:0-2245 GCA_035604275.1 Streptosporangiaceae bacterium
CCGGACGAACCGGTCGGCGTCGCCCGGCTCGCGGCACCAGATCATGCCGGTCAGCACCAGGTCCCCGGGGGTCAGGTAGCGGCTGGGATCGGGCAGGTCGGTGGTGTACACGTGCCGGATCACGCGATCCGCGCCGGAGACGTCCGTGAGCAGCCTGAGTCCCAGGCTGGGCACGTCGAGCAAGTCCCGCACGCGCACGGAAACACCTCCTTGCGACGGACCCTCCTCGCGCATCATGATCATCACGCGTTTAGCGAAAGCTACAAAGCGGCTGTAGCCAGGTTACCGTTGATTGATTCGATGGCGCCTACCCGGTGCGCGCTGTCGACTGATTGGATGCTCGCATGGCGAACCCGAGCCCGCCGCGGTCCACACTGGCGGCCTTCAACGCGGCATCACCGCAGGCCGCCGAGCGGGACGTGCTCGCGTGCTGCGCCAGCCGGTCGTTCGCGAAGCTGATCGCCGACGGTCGGCCTTACCGCGACCCAGCTGAGCTCCAGGCCGCGGTGGATGCCGCATTCAGCGCCTTGAGCTGGGACGATATCGTCGAGAGCATGAACGAGCACCCGCGGATCGGTGAGCGTACGCCGGGCGGCGGATGGTCGGCGGCCGAGCAGTCCGGCGCCGCGTCCGCCGGCGACCAGGTTCGCCAGGCGCTGGCCGAAGGCAACGTCTCCTACGAGCAGCGCTTCGGCCATGTGTTCCTGATCTGCGCCAGCGGCCTCTCCGGCCAGGAGATGCTGACCAAGCTGCAGGCCAGGCTCGGCAACGACACCGAGACCGAGCGGGCGGTGGTGCGCCGGGAGCTACTGAGGATAACCCGGGTGCGGATGACGAAGCTGCTGAGCCTGTGACGCTCTCCACGCACGTCCTCGACGCGACGACCGGGCGTCCCGCAGCGGGAGTCCTGGTCAGGCTCGAACGCAGCGCCGACGACGGGTGGTCGCCGGAGGGCGAGGGCCAGACCGGCGCCGACGGCCGACTCAGGCTGCCCGACGAGGTGACGGCCAGCCCCGGCGTGTACCGCATCACCTTCGGCAGCGGGGCGTACTTCTCGGCGCGCGGGTCCGCGTCGTTCTACCCGGAGGTCACGGTGACCTTCGAGGTGACCGGGCCGGGCGATCACTACCACGTGCCGCTGCTGCTCAGCCCGTACGCCTACTCCACCTACCGCGGGAGCTGAGCCATGGCCATCGTGCTCGGCGCTAACCAGTACGGCAAGGCAGAGGTCCGCCTGCTGCACGTCAGCCGCGACGACGCCGCGGACGTCATCACGGACCTGAACGTCAGCGTCGCCCTGTCCGGCGAGCTGACCGCGACCCACCTGTCCGGCGACAACTCCGACGTGCTGACCACCGACGCGCAGAAGAACGCGGTCTTCGCGTTCGCCAGGGAAGGTGGCGTGGGCGAGATCGAGGATTTCGCGCTGCGGCTGGCCAGGCATTTCGTGGCCTCGCAGGCGGCGATCTCCTTCGCCAGGGTGGCCGTCGAGCAGTACCCGTGGGAGCGGCTGGCCGGGCATTCCTTCGTCCGGTCGGGCCGCGAGGTGCGGACCGCCACGGTCAGCCACGACGGCACCGATTCCTGGGTGCTCTCGGGGGTGAGCGGCCTGACCGCGCTGAACACGGTCGGCTCCGAGTTCTGGGGCTTCGCCAGGGACCGGTACACGACGCTGGCCGAGACCACCGACCGGATCCTGGCCACCGCGGTCAGCGCGCGATGGCGCCACGCCAGCGTGGCGGATTCCGCGCCGTGCTGGGCGGATTCGTACCGCGCGGCCCGGGACCTGATGCTCGAGGCGTTCGCCGACACGCACAGCTTCTCGCTGCAGCAGACGCTGTACGCCATGGGCGAGCGCGTGCTCGGCGGCAGGCCCGAGATCGCCGAGATCCGGCTGGCGCTGCCGAACAAGCACCACTTCGAGGTCGACATGTCGCCCTTCGGGCTGGAGAACAGCGGCGAGGTGTTCTACGCCGCCGACAGCCCCTACGGGCTGATCGAGGGCACGGTCACCAGGGATGACGCGCCGCCGCCTGGGAAAGCCTGGTAGCGGCATGAGATTCGTGCAGCCCGGATCGCTCGGCGAGGCGATCGAGGCCAAGGCCGAGGTCCCCGCCGCGGTGCCGATCGCGGGCGGGACCGACGTCATGGTCGAGATCAACTTCGACGCGCGGCGGCCCGAGGTCCTGCTTGACCTGAACCGGGTCGCCGAGCTCACCACGTGGGAGCGCGTCAACGGCTGGGT
>DATNIU010000130.1:0-22040 GCA_035604275.1 Streptosporangiaceae bacterium
GCACGCGATGGCAGGCCGACCCTCGTGGTGTCAAGGACCGTCAGCCCAGAGTGGCCGTCTGGGTGCGCGATCGCGGCCGCGACCGCTTCCCGGCCCGGCCCGGCGCCAAGCTTCGCCGCGACGGCCCTGGCGACGCGCTCGCCGGTGGTACGGTCCGGACACTCCGCGGCCGGGATCATCGCCAGCAGCGCAAGCACGTCCTCGCCGCCAGCGGCACCGGTACCGACCTGGCCGCGCTGGGCGAGCGCATCAAGATCGCGGTCGAGCGCGTCGACGTCCGGATCGTTCATCTGTCCTCTCCATCCTGATCGGCGGCTAGCTCCCGGCGCAGCGCGGTCATGGCGCGAAACTGCAGCTGCCGCACGGCGTTGGCCGTTTGCCCGGTAAGCGCACCTACCTCGGCCGCGGTCCGGCCGCACAAGACGCGCTGCCTGAGCACGTCGCTGTACGCATCGGGGAGCCGGTCGAGAGCGGCCAGCAGCCGCTCGCACTCGTCACGGCTGATCACCGTCGCCTCTGGCCCGGTATCCGTGCCGGGGTGGCGGTGCATGATTTCTTCGGAGATCGGCTGGTGGGTCACGGCGCCTGCCGCCTGCCTGGCCCGCCACCGGTCAATGGCCAGATTGCGAGATATGCGCAGCAGGTAGGCGCGGTACGGGGCGCCCGGGTCGGCGCCGCGGTAGCTGCCGATCGACTGGATGGCCCGGACGAACACGTCCTGGGTCAGGTCCTCTGCCTCGGCTGGCGTGCGGGCCCACCTGGCAACCGACCGGTAGACGGGCAGCCAGTTCTCCTCGCAGAGCTTGTTGAGGGCGTCGCCATCGCCCGCGCGTGCCTGGCTCAACAGGTCCCCGGCGGGGTCCCCGGCCTGATCCTGGCCCGGATCGATACGCGCTTGGTGTGACTTCGTCAGGCGTTCCTGCATGTCTTGGGAGACGAGCTTCAGGGTGAGGTGTTACGGGCTCCATCATGCGTGACCAAGCCACCATGTCAGCCAGCATGTCCCTCAGCCGCACGGGGCTTGGCAGCCATCCCGACCTGCTTCCACAGCGGAGCCGTTGCCTGCTGACGCTCGTGCGAACACGTCCGCCGGGATAACCTTCCACCATGCGTCGAACGGGCCAGGCTGCGGGCGCCGTCCTCCTGTTTTTCGGCGTCTTCTGGGTAGGGCGTGAGACTGATCATGGTCTGACTGCCCTCTGGGAGCACTGGTGGTGCCCGATACCGCTTGTTTTGATACTGCTGGGTCTTGCCGCTGTGCTCGTGACCCGTCGGCCCTCCCCGAGTGCGTGAGCGGCAGGGTTCAGGCGCTCTACGCGTGCAACCGCTCGCGTTAGGCCTGGCATGCTGAGCGTGACTCAACCGCGACTATCGGCCCGGGACGCTGCGCAGGCCGTTCAGATAGGACGCCTGACCAGCGGGTTCCGGCTGCCCGCCGGGTACCGTCGCTGACCGCCGGGAGTGACCGTGACTGCCCATGTATCCGGCGAATCCGCTGGGCTCAGCCCCAGCGGATGTGATCTAGCTGAACGCCAATGCGCCGGATACGGCGCCTGACCAGGCCATCGCAGTCAGGTTCAAGTTTGAGCCCGGCGTGGCAGGCGATGTCGTCGGCCACGGCCCCGATCGGCATACCGTCGGTGCTCAGGTGGCGGGCGAACTCCGGTGCCAGCAACGCGTCCAGGACGCGATCCAGCTGCCGCGCAGCACAGCCGCGCGTTGTCTCCAGGCGCGAGCGCCTCCGGCGCAGCAGCACGTCCCTGGAAGCAAGCAACGTCACGTGATAGACCGCATGCCCGGCTGCACGAAGCGGGCCGATGATCTCGGCGAGACCGTCAGGATCGGACACCGTCATAGGGCTGATCACCGGTCCGGCGGCAACCGGCAGCACCGTGCACAGCACGTCGCGGACGCCGTAGCGCCACAGCGGAACGCCACGGAGGTCAGTACGCAGCTCCTTCTCAGGCAGCATCCGGCGCAGCCCGTCCACCAGATGCTCAGGGTCGCACACGACACTGCCCGGGAGCCTGCGGTGCAGATCGAAGGCCACCTGCGTCTTACCGACACCGTGGGGCCCGTTGAGCCAGATGAGCACGGTCAGCACGCTAGCACCGCACGCGCGTCCTACCGGCTAGCTGTCACCAGCCTGGTCCGTCCTTCCCGTAGGTGCCAGATCCGCGCGAGCGGGTGCCGGGCCAAGACTCGGCGCAGCCGATCGCGCAGCGGCGCCGAAGGCGGCCTTGGGGCGGCGGACGAGAGCCGGACAATGGAAGCCGGCAAGACGCCCTCCGGCGCTGATCTACCACGTCGAACTCGCACTGTCAGCTTGGGAAGCGCAGCGATCACCGCCGATAGGAGTTCTGACCTGCCAAATCGGCTAGCCGGTAGTGACCGCTGGTGCCCCGTCCTCACCCTGGCTAATGGCCCGCTAATGGCCCGGGGCTGCGTCACGGCTCTGCCCGGCCCGCCCTCGACGGCCCCAGATTCGCTGGTGGCCGACCACAAGCCACCGTAGCTGGATTGCTTGGGGTGACTCTAAACGACTACGATGTAGTCGTGAGTAAGCGTCCCGCGACACCTGTCAGGTTCGATCCGCCTGTAGCGGACCGGCTGGTTACCTTCGTCGCGGCGAACCCTGGCATGTCGTTGTCCTCGGCAGCCAACCGGCTGGTCGACGAGGCCCTGCGGATGACCGAGCACCCCGGAATCATCTTCCGGTCCGGTCCCACCGGGCGGCGCGCCGCCCTGGCCGGAGGCCCGGACGTCTGGGAAGTCATCCGCGCCATCAGGTCAGCTCATGCTGCCGAGCCCGGACTTGACAGCGACGACCTGCTGAGCCTGGTCGGCGATAACTCAGGCATAACGCTGCGCCTGCTGAGCACCGCAGTCCGGTACTGGGCAGCCTACCCCGGCGAGGTCGACGCGGAGATCGCCGCCGCCGACGCGGTCGAGGAAGCCGCCGAACAGGCCTGGCTACGCGAGCGCCAGCTCCTGGCCGGATAGCAGGTGGGCCATCCGCTGCTGCTCGACGAGATGTTCTCCGACAGCATCGCCCAGCAACTCCGCGCCAAAGCTCACGACGTCATCTCGGTTGTCGCCGATCCAGCCCTAGTGGCGCTTCCGGACGAACAAGCACTCGCCTACGCGACCGCAGAGGGCCGGGCGCTGGTGACAGCCAACATCAAGGACTTCGTTCCCCTGGACGGCAGATACCGCGCAGCTGGACAATCCCACGCGGGCCTGATCCTGGTATCGACCAAGACGTTCCCCCAGGATCGGGGCTTTACTGCGGCGATCACAACTAGTCTCGCGGCACTGCTCAGTGGACCAGCCAAGGTCCAGCCAGGCCAGGTGTTGTTTCTCATGAGAGGCTAAACCGGACAGGGCCAGAGCGGGTGACGAGATCGAACTCGCACTGTCAGCTTGGGAAGCCGAGCGGTTACGCCTGTTAGGGGCGCTGAGCTGGCAACTCTCATGGTCCCTAGTAGCCGTGGTTGACCCCTCATCACCCTGGCTAATGGCACGCTAATGGCACGAAGGACTCGTTCAGTCGCCAAGCTTCGTGAGGAGTTCGAGGTCTTTCACATTGGCGAAGATTCTGTCGTACGCCACGAGGGGTACCTGGAGCCAGATCGCTGTCACAGCCACCCAGCGGTCTGCCTCATGCTCCTTCTGGCCCAGGCCGTGCCCGGTCCGGACGCACCATGTGCGGAGCGAGGCATATGCCTCGCCAGGTTCGGCCCCGGCCAGACGATCTCCGCTCGAGCTATCTCATACTCCAGCCGGCGCAACCTTCCCGGGCCCCACCCACCCAGTCTGGCGCCATAACCAAGCTCAGCGACGGTGACGAACGAGATTACAGCTGGCCGACCCTCAAGGAGCGGTCGATAGCGCGCGGCCAGTAAGCTCCCGCTGGGTGTCAGACGTGCAGCGAAGATTCCGGTGTCGATGACGACCGCGCCGCGGGATCCTGGGCTCATGCCTCAAGCACGGCGGCGAGGAAGAGGTGATCCTCATCCTCTGTGAGGTCATCGATCAGTACCTCCTCATCAGGAGGCAGCGGGTGCGCAGCAGCGAGCACGTCGCCTTTGGCTCGCTCCCGGGTCACCCCCTCGGAGACTGGCTTGTGTGCTTCTGGCTCTGACATCGCGCACCTCCATATCTACCGTCAGGCTACACGGGCTACCGACAGGACACGTTGGCGTCATAGACAACTGTGAAGGCCATCGGTCAGTACAGCCCCAGTTCCTGGCTGAGCCCCGTCAAGTCGTCAGCAGCACGGCGGCGCGCCTGGTCATCCCGCGCCTTGTACTCGCGCAGGTCAGCGAAGCCGACCCGGCGGTGCGTACCGACCAGGCGAAACGGGATCTTGCCCGTCTCCAGCAACCTGATCAGGTAAGGCCTTGAGACGTTCAGGAGGTCGGCCGCCTGCTGACTGGTCAGCTCAGCCGCGTCCGGCAGAAACTGCACGCCCTGGCCACTTGCCAGCATCGCCAGGATCTGGGCGAACATCACCGCGGCTTCCCGCGGGACGACTAGGGCATCATCACCGGCTAGCTCGCCCTGAATCCTGACCGGATCATCTCCCGGATGCATGGTCAGATAGTCCCTGATCCGCCGCGCCGCCCTGTTGGCAAGCTCAGCGTCCGCGTCGCCGGGCCTGATCGTCCCGCCAACCCTGCCTGGCATCTCCGCCGCCTCCTCCGTACCGGGTCTGCCTTCTAATCGCATTATCTGCAACAACCGCAGCATCCGCAATCCTTCCCGGTAATGGACCAAACTACTCCGACACCCGGCGAGCACAGCTCCGGTCCTGCGGGGCGATCTGCATGCCGCCAGGCGGGCGACCGTTCCGCCATCGCAAGACCTACCAGCACTGTCAGCTTGAACGGCAGACGGTCGCTCGTTCCAGTCAGGCGCGCCTTCCACTGGCGGCCTTACCTGCACGGTAACCGCGAGTGACGGCCAGGGAGGGCATCACCCTGGGCAGGGAGGCAACATGAGCTGCGCAGACGTGGAGCGGGTGACGAGAATCGAACTCGCACTGTCAGCTTGGGAAGCTGATGTTCTGCCATTGAACTACACCCGCGCCCGGCCGGGGAACCGGCCGCCAGCTACTCTGCCCCGGTATCTTACCGGAGCGCGGGGCCGCACGACCCAGGTGGGCATAAACCCGAGGAACGCCACCGGGATCACTCGGCACCGGCCGGTACGCCACGCCGCGGTGCGGAAACCGGTAGGTTGCCTGCGTGCTGCTCTCCGACCGGGACATCCGGGCTCAGATCGAATCGGGCCGGGTCAGGCTCGACCCGTACTCGCCCGAGCTCATCCAGCCGTCCAGCATCGACGTGCGGCTGGACCGCTATTTCCGGGTGTTCGAAAACCACCGGTACCCGCACATCGACCCCGCCATCGAGCAGTCCGATCTGACCAGGCAGGTCGAGACCGCAGGCGATGAGCCGTTCGTGCTGCATCCAGGGGAGTTCGTGCTCGCGTCCACATACGAGGTGGTGACGCTGCCCGACGATATCGCCGGGCGGCTGGAGGGCAAGAGCTCGCTAGGGCGGCTTGGCCTGCTCACCCACTCGACGGCTGGCTGGATCGACCCGGGCTTCTCCGGCCACGTCACCCTCGAGCTGTCCAACGTGGCCACACTGCCGATCAAGCTCTGGCCGGGGATGAAGATCGGGCAGCTCTGCCTGTTCCAGTGCAGCTCACCGGCCGAGCACCCGTACGGCTCGCCGGTCTACGGGTCGCGCTACCAGGACCAGCGCGGCCCCACCCCGTCCAGGTCCTACCTGAACTTCTACCGCGCCAAGGTCTGATCCGGCCGCCTCCTGGCTTCGCCAGCGACGAAGCCAGGAGGGGACAAGGCCGGGTCCTGACCGCGCACCACGGCGGCGCGATCAGGACCCGGGCCACATCCGGGCACGTGATGCACAATGCCCGGCTACCAGGGCTGGGAGTTGCGCCCGGCAGGCACACGCCCGCGGCCGGGCACATGCCCCGGTCCTCGGAGCCGGGCTAGCCCGGCGGGCGGTGGTCTCGGCCGGCCGACCTGTCGTGCGCGGACGGCGATCCGTCCCGGGCGGACGGCAGGACATCCTGCGCGGACGGCCCGAGCCGCTGGCTCAGCAGTCGGTCGCGCTCGGCGACAGCCGCGAGCAGCGCGCTGCGCTCGGCCTCAAGCCTGCTGACCCGTGCTTCCAGCTCGAGCACCCGGCGGATTCCGGTCAGCGTCATGCCGTCGTTGACGAGCTCCACGACGTACTGGACGAGGCTGATCTCACGGCGGGTATAACGACGCTGTCCGCCGGATGACCGCGATGGCCGCACGACCCTGTGCTCGTCCAGACGGCGCAGGAATGCCTGCTGGATCTCGAGCATCGTGGACACCTGGCCAACCGTGAACAGCGGCAGGTTCTCATCATCCAGAGGTAGCGATGGCACGGCTCACCTCCACGAATAGCTGAGGGCCCGCGCGGACGCAGCCGCACGGGCCCTTGGCAGCGTACCTCCGCCTCAGGCGGCGATCTGCGCCTTGGCGTCGGTCTTGATCTCGACCTTGCGCGGCAGCGCCTTCTCGGCCAGCGGGACGAGGACCGTCAGCACGCCGCGGTCGTAGCCGGCCTCGATCTTGTCGGCGTCGACCGAGTCGGACAGCCGGACGCGCCGGGTGAACGAGCCCATCACCCGCTCGCGGACGAACGGCTTCTCTTCCTCGCCGTACTCCTCGGACCGCCGCGCGCTGACCGTCAGCACGCCGGTGTCCACGGTCACGTCGATGCTGTCGGGGTCAATGCCCGGCAGGTCGAAGCGGAGCTCGAAGCCGTCCTCGCGGCGGATCGCGTCCATCCCCATGACGGTCCGGCCGACGGATACGGGGCCGAAGGTGCGCCGGAACATCCGGTCTACCTCGGCAGTGAACGGGTCAAATGATGTCAGCAGCATTGTGGTTCGCCTTCCGTGCGATGACCATCCGGGCACTCGGTCCCAGATAATCTCCATCTCTACTTAGGCGAACCTACAACTGAAGTTACATATTCCCTGTCGGCGACAGTAGAGGTCATCGGATCAGCCCAGGCCGGCCGGATCAGCCCAGGCCGGCCGGATCAGCCGGGTCGGGAACGAGGCGAGCCGACCGGAACAGGGCTCAGCCGGGCCGGGTCGGTCGGTCAGGCCAGCCGCTCGATGATGGTGGCGTTGGCCTGGCCGCCGCCTTCGCACATCGTCTGGAGGCCGAACCTTCCGCCGCTGCGCTCCAGCTCGTGCAGGAGCTTGGTCATCAGGATCGCGCCGGTAGCGCCGAGCGGGTGGCCGAGCGCGATCGCCCCGCCGTTCGGGTTGGCTTTCTCGAGCGATGCCCCGGTCTCGGCCGACCAGGCGAGCAGGACCGGCGCGAAAGCCTCGTTGACCTCGAAGACATCGATGTCGTCGATGACGAGGTGCCCCTTGGCCAGCGCCTGCTCGGTTGCCGGGATCGGGCCGGTCAGCATGAAGACCGGGTCGGACCCGATCACCGCGAGCGCGCGAATCCGGGCCCGTGGCGTGAACCCGTAGTGCCGCACCGCGTCAGGAGAGGCGATCAGCAGAGCCGCCGCGCCGTCGGAGATCTGGGACGCGGCCGCCGCGGTGACCTCCCATCCCTCACGCAGCGGCTTGAGCTCGGCCATCTTCTCCAGGGAGGTGTCACGGCGCGGTCCCTCGTCCACGCTGACCCCGGCGACCGGGGTGATCTCGCGGGCGAACCTGCCCTCGTCGATCGCCCGGACTGCCCTGGCGTGGCTCTCCAGGGCGAACTCCTCGAGCTGGTGCCGCTTGATGCCCCACTTCTCGCACATCAGCTGGGCGCCCCGGAACTGAGAGATCTCCTGGTCCCCGTACCTGTCCCGCCAGCCCTGCCCGAACGGGAACGCCATGCCCTTCTCCAGCGGCAGCGAGACCGAGCTGCCCATCGGCACCTGGCTCATGCTCTCGACTCCGGCGGCCACGACCAGGTCCTGCGTGCCGGAAAGGACCGCCTGGGCGGCGAAGTGCACGGCCTGCTGGGACGAGCCGCACTGCCGGTCGATGGTCACTCCGGGAACGGACTCGGGCAGTCCGGCGGAGAGCCAGGCGTTGCGCGCGATGTCGATCGACTGCGGGCCGATCTGGGAGACGCACCCCATGATCACGTCTTCGATCGCGGCAGGATCGGCGCCGGTCCGGGTGATCAGCTCGGCGAGCACATGCGCGGCCAGGTCTACCGGGTGGACGGACGCCAGGCCGCCGTTACGCCGGCCGACCGGAGTGCGCACCGCGCCGACGATGTATGCCTCAGACATCACTACCTCCACTGCCCCGAGCACTAACGCCTAGTCGATCTGAGGTTACCCCGCAGTAGCCAGATCGCCATAGCCGTGCCAGCCGGGATCTGGCCACTAGCAGGCGACTATGTGCGCCCGCCCGCACCGCGGGCCCGGCCGCGGGGTGCGCCCGGTGGCGGCGCGGCCTGGTGGATTCCGCATTCGATCACGATTTTTCAAGATGGAACCGCGCATTCACTCGGCCCCGCCCGTCGCACCACCGAGTGAAACCGCGCATCGACCCGGCGAGAGCATCTTCCGAAACCTGGCAAAACGGACAATAGGCTCACGGCACCGTACCGCGCACGTCATCAGGGAACAGCCCGGTCCGCACCAGCAGCCCACCAGCAGCTCCACCAGCCACTGCCGGCGGCCGCCGGCCGCCGGCCCAAGGCCGAACCAGAGCAGGGAAGCTGAGCCAGGGTAAGGCGGAGAATTCCCGTTATGCTAAATAGGCGATGAACGACGGGAGGCTGCGGTGACCAACGGCCTGATCCTGCTCGGTTTCCTCGCTGTTCTCTTCGCCTTCGTGATCGGCAGGACCCGCCGGCGGATCGGGCTGCCGATGACCAGCCGCATCTTCGCCATGATCGTGACCGGCTTCGTGATCGTGGTCCTGGTCCTCTGGGTGGCCAACAGCCGGTAGCGGCGTCAGGCCGGGTCCGTCACAGCGCGACCACGCCGCTCTTGATCGGCATCTCGAACCACACCGACTTGCCGTCCTCGGTCGGCCGGGAACCCCACCGGGACGCCAGCTGGTCGACCAGGTACAGGCCGCGACCGCCCTCGTCGTTCTCCCCGGCCACCCGGATCCTGGGCAGCCGCAGGTCGGAGTCGAAGACCTCGACCCAGACCGAATCCTCGCCCTTGCGTATCTTGAGCACGAACTCCTGGCCTGACGCCCCGCTGAAGTCGTCGGGGTACGGGGACTCGTCCCAGTCGTCAAGGCCGCCATGCAGCGCGGCCAGGCCCACCGATTCGATCATGAACTCATGGCGCTGGCCTGCCGCGGCCGAGGTGTGCAGAACCACGTTGGTCACCACCTCGGAGACCAGGAGGCAGGCCACGTCGACCTGATCGGGGTCCATCCCCCATTCGACGAACGTCTTGAGCGCCTGCCTCCTGGCCTCCGAGACCCTGATCGGCTCGGCCGCGAACGTGTGCTCCCACTTGCGCAGCTCGACCGCCGACGTACGGACGACCACGATCGCCATGTCGTCGTCGATCTCGCCGGGGACCGCGTTCTGGGCGGCATCGGCGAGCTTCTCGACACCCTCGTGCGCCACCGACAGGATGGCCTGCCGGAGCATGTCGAGCACCTCGGCGTCCTCGTAGTGCCCCGAGCCGTCGATCCGGTGGCGCCGGTCCACCAGCCCGTCGGTGTAGAAGATCAGCGTGGAGCCCGGCGGCAGCTCGCGGGTCTCCTCGCGGTAGGTGGGCACGCCGCCTGACATTCCTTTCGGGAGCCCGAGCACGACGTTCTGGTGCTCCAGGTTCATCTGCCGGACGTCATCGCCGGAGACGACCAGCGGCGCCATGTGCCCGGCGTTGGCGATCGTCAGCTTGCGCGACCACGGATCGTAGACCAGGTAGGTGCAGCTGACCAGCGGCGAGTCGAACGCGAAGTCGTCACGCTCGTCGTCTCCGGACGGGACCAGCGTGCGGCACCACTCGTCGAGCCTGCGCAGGATGTCGGCGGGCGCCTTGTCGTCCTGCGCGAACGCCCGCAGCGCCGACCGGAGCTGACCCATGATCGCCGCGGCCCGGGCGCCGCGGCCTTCCACATCGCCGATCACGATGCCGACCCGGCCAGCCGACAGCGGGATGATGTCGTACCAGTCACCGCCGACCTGGGTCTGGATGCCCTGCCCGTGAGTCTCGAGCGGCTTGGCCGGCACGTACCTGTGCGCTACCTCGAGGCCGTCGAGCACGGGCAGGTCGTTCGGCAGCAGGCTGTCCTGGAACTTCCGCGCGGTGTCGCGCTCCTCCTCGAACAGCATCGCGTTGTCGATCGCGATCGCGACCCTGCTGGCGATCGCGGCGACGAAGTCGCGGTCGTCGGCGACGTAGTGCTGCCCGTCGCGCTGGGTCAGCGACGACAGCGCCAGGCTCAGCACGCCGAGCAGCCGGCCGCGCGCGACAAGCGGCGACGCGATCACCGAGGTCAGACCGCGTTCCTGGCTGGTCCGCATGCTCTCAGCGGTCGGCGCCGGGTAGGTGCCCTCCCAGACGTCGGAGACCAGGATGGTGTCTTGTGAGTCCATCGCCTGAGCGCAGAAATGCCCCGGCGGGTACTTGATCGATTCCCCGACGGTCGTCCAGGTTCCGGCTGGCGGGATCCAGCCCCAGGCGTGCATGGCGGCCCGGCGCATCAGGTCCTTGCCCTGCAGCAGGTCGATGAAGCAGTGGTCGGCGAGCTGCGGCACCAGGGTCTCGGCGACCTGGCGCAGCGTGACATCGAGCTCCACCGACCCGGCCAGCCGCTCGCCGATCCGGTCGAGCAGCCCGAACCTGTCCACGCCGGGACCGCTGCCGAGCTGAACCGCCTGACGTGCCAGGATCACCGTCCCGGTGACCTCGCCGGACACCGAGCGGAGCGGCACGGCGTTCACCCGGACGAAGACGATCGAATCGTCGGCCCGCCGGACAGACAGCGTGCCTTCCCAGTCCCTGCCGCGGCACGCCTGGCGCTCCAGGTTGCGCACCTTGTCGAGCTCGTCCTCCTCGAATCCGAGCGAGCGAAACGGCGCGTCGGTCAGGTGCTGCGGGTCTGGCGCCCCGAAAAGCGCGGCGGCGAAGGAGTTCACGTAGCGCATGTCGCCGTAGTGGTCGACGACCAGGATGCCGGTCTCGACCTGGTCGAGGATCACGTCCGTGGTGAACGCCGGCCCGCCGTTCGCGCCCCGCGCCGCCTCGGTGGCCCGCACCGCCTCCGTGGCCAGCAAAGCCTCGGCGGTCAGCGCTGCCTCTGCCACCAGTGCCGCCTGTACCGCGGCTTCGTCGTCTGCACTCACCGGCCACCTGCCAGGCATACTCTATGCCTCGGAGACGAACAGATGCGCGGCAACCTCACGCGGCAACACCGCCGCCAGACCGTCGACCCTGCCCGCACCTGTCACCTGTATATCGCCGCCGCTGGCCGCGAGAGTAACCTCGCGTCCCGGTTGTATCCCAATGTTCTTGAGTTTAAGCATCAGCGCGGCGTCACTTTGCAGTTGTTCGCCGATCCGGCGAACAATTACCTGCGCGGCGCCGGCCGCCGCCATCGCGGTCATTGCCAGAGCATGCTCCTGCGCGGCAGCCTCGACCCGGCCCACCGCCGCTTCAGGAACGCCGAGCTCGGCCAGGCCCGGAATAACATTCCCGTGCGGGCACCGAACCGGGTAATGCAGGAGCTCGGCCAGCCGCCGTTCCACGCTGTCTGAAATGACATGCTCCCACCTGCATGCCTCCAGGTGAACCTCTTCCCATGGCAGGCCGATGATGTCGACGAGCAGGCACTCGGCCAGCCGATGCTTGCGCATCACCCGGATCGCCAGGGCACGCCCCTGCTCGGTGAGCCACAGCTGCCGGTCACCGGCCACCTGCAGCAGCCCGTCCCGTTCCATCCGCGCCACCGTCTCGCTGACCGTCGGGCCGCTCTGGGACAGCCGCTCGGCGATCCGCGCCCGCAGTGGCACGATTCCCTCTTCGGACAGCTCGAATACCGTGCGGAGGTACATCTCCGTCGTATCGATCAAGCCGTGCGTCGCCACCGATGCCTCCCTCTGGCTTACGATGCTACGACCCCGCGGCACTTCGGCTGACCTCACGACGACAAAACCGGCAGCTCACACGGCTCGCACAGCTGAATCACCGCACGGTGCCCGGTCCGCGTGCGCCGGCCGCGAGGACGCGCGGCGGGCCATTCCGGCGGGTCAGCCAGCCCGTGGCGCCAGCCGGCCAGGACGGTCCCGGCAGGCGGCCAGCGGCGGCCTGCCGGGGTCAGTCCGCCGGTCCGCGGGTCACGGCGCCAGGCGCTCGATCACCCAGGCCCCGGCATGCCGGCGATAACGCAGCCGGTCGTGCATCCGGTTCGACCGGCCGTGCCAGAATTCGACGGTCCGCGGCTCGAGCCTGTACCCGCCCCAGAACTCTGGCAGCGGGACATCCTCGCCCTCCGGCCAGCGGTGCTCCATCCGGCGGTAGCGATCGTCCAGCTCGCGACGCGACGCGATCACGGTGGACTGCCTGCTCGCCCAGGCGGCTAGCTGCGAGCCGCGCGGCCTGGTGCGGAAGTAGATCTCGCTGGTGGCCGCCGACAGAGCCGAGACCGGCCCCTCGATGATCACCTGCCGGTGCATGGCGTGCCACGGAAACAGCAGGCAGGCCCGCGGTACCTGATCAAGGTCGGTGCCCTTGCGGGACGTCCTGTTGGTGTAGAAGGTAAAGCCAGCCGCGTCATGGCCCTTGAGCAGGACGGTCCGGGCCCTGGGCTGGCCGGCGGCTGAGACGGTCGCCAGCACCATGGCGGTGGGCTCGGGCATGCCGAAGGCCACGGCGTCGGCCATCCACCTGCTGAACTGGTCATCCGGGTCCGGCGCGATCATCGCCTCGTCGATGCCCTCGTCTGGCCAGTGCGCTGCGTTGCTAGCCAATGCCATGGGTACAGATCTTCACACAGCGGGCCGGGATCGGAAGCGGCAGGCGGCACTGTGGTCACGCGATGACCGGGTCGTAAGCTAAACGGCGTTTGGCCGGCATGTCGGCTCGGCCTGCTTGCTGGCGTGCCCGCCCGGCATGCCAGGCAGGCACTGGCCGTTACAGGTCGGCACAGCCCGCCGTCCGACCGCCCGTCAGGCGAGGGCCGGTCGAGGAGAAGGAGGAGACACCGATGTCCGACTTCGTGCCTGGCCTTGAGGGTGTCGTCGCGTTCGAGACGCAGATCGCGGAGCCCGACAGGGAGGGCGGCTCGCTCCGGTACCGGGGCGTGGACATCGAGGATCTCGTCGGGCACGTCACCTACGGCCACGTCTGGGGACTGCTGGTGGACAACGCCTTCGAGCCCGGCCTGCCGCCCGCCGAGCCGTACCCCATCCCGGTCCACTCCGGCGACATCCGGGTCGACGTCCAGAGCGCGCTCGCCATGCTCGCCCCGGCCTGGGGCATGCATCAGCTGCTCGACATCAGCGACGAGCAGGCGCGCGACGACCTGGCCCGTGCCTCGGTCATGGCCCTGTCGTTCGTGGCCCAGGCAGCCCGCGGCCCTGGCCTGCCGATGGTCCCGCAGCGCAGGGTGGACGAGGCGAAGACCATCACCGAGCGATTCATGATCCGCTGGCGCGGCGATCCCGATCCGCGCCATGTCAAGGCCATCGACGCGTACTGGACGTCGGCCGCCGAGCACGGCATGAACGCCTCGACGTTCACCGCGAGGGTGATCGCCTCGACCGGCGCCGACGTAGCCGCCGCCCTGTCCGGCGCGGTCGGGGCGATGTCCGGCCCGCTGCATGGCGGCGCCCCCGCCCGGGTGCTGTACATGATCGAGGAGGTGGAGCGGATCGGCGACGCCGGCGCGTACGTCAAGCGCCTGCTCGACAACGGCGAACGGCTGATGGGCTTCGGACACCGGGTCTACCGGGCCGAGGACCCGCGGGCACGAGTGCTGCGCCGTACCGCCAGGGACCTGGGCGCGCCGCGATACGAGGTTGCCGCGGCCCTGGAGAAGGCGGCGCTCGATGAGCTGCACGCCCGGCGCCCGGACCGGGTGCTCGCTACGAACGTCGAGTTCTGGGCCGCGATCGTCCTCGACTTCGCCAACGTGGCACCGCACATGTTCACGTCGATGTTCACCTGCGCGCGCACGGCGGGCTGGGCGGCGCACATCCTGGAGCAGAAGCAGACCGGCAGGCTGGTCCGGCCGAGTGCCCGGTATGTCGGTCCCAGCGCCCGGTCCGTGCGAGACGTCCCCGGCGCCGCCGACGTCGTGGACATCGACATCTGACCGGCGCCCGAGCCCGAGGTCGGCGCACTCAGCGGTCGCCTCCGACTCGGTAAGGACGGCCGCGCTCATGGTGCGCCGAGTCGATCCGATTCCTTGGGCGCAGCCGACCGCAGGGGCCAGCTGCCGAGTGTGTCGTAACGCGGGCGCGGTCCGGGCTGGCTCTGGATCAGGTGAATCTCCGCGGCGGTCCAGGACGAGCCTGCGAACCCGCTGAGCTCGGCCACCAGCGGCGTCACATCGGCCGGCATCCTGCAACGCGCGAGCGTCACGTGCGGCTGATAGCGCCTGCGCTCATCGGGGGGCGGGGCGCCAGCCCGCCGCGCGCCAGCGGCGACCGACGCCGCCAGGGCGGCAAGCGCGCGCCGGTCGCCGGCGATGCCGGTCCACAGCACCCGCGCCTTCCCGGCCGACGGGAACGCGCCCGCGTCCCGCAGCGAGCCCACCTGGCTGGGATGCCGGGCCGCTGCCCGCTCAAGCCGGTCCGCGAGCCTGGTCAGCGCGGCCCCGTCCACCTCACCAAGAAACGCGAGCGTGACGTGCCAGGCTTCCTGGCTGGTCCACCTGAGCCCGGGCCAGCCGGGCCGCAGCGGCGCCAGGACTGCCTCGAGTTCCGCCCTGGTTTCCGGCGGCGGCACCAGCGCCACGAAGAGTCGCACGCAGCCATTGCTATCAAGCGCGCGCTCATCTCGCATCATCTCGGCTGCCCGCACGGGCGGCCTGGCCAGCGAGAGGAGTCCGGACAGCGGGACCACGGTTATCAGCCGGACCAGAAAGGCGCACCGGTTCGGTGCCCTAACCGGACCGGTCCGGCGTCGGGAAGACCGGCGCTGGCTCAGGAATCCTTCGCCCGCGCGCCCTCGGGCACGGGGCCGCCGCTACGCGGCGGCGCGCACGAGGTCAGTCCCGCGGCGCAGATAGCTGCCGACCGGAACGCCGCGGCTGCGCAGCAACAGCCCCGCGACGACGACCGTGGCCGTGACCGAGATGACTCCGCCGGCGATCAGGCTCATCCGCGGCCCGAATTGCTGAGCGACCCAGCCGGCTAGCGGTGCGCCAAGCGGTGCGCCACCCAGGAAGACGAGCATGTAGATGCCCATTACCCGGCCGCGCATCTCCGCCGCGACGCTGAGCTGCGTCGTCGAGTTGGCCGCGGTGGTAAAGCTGATCACCACCATGCCGGTCGGCACCAGGACGACGAGGAACAGCCAGAAGGTCGGCATCAGGCCGGTCAGCACCTCGAGCGCGCCGAACACCAGCCCGGTGTAGACAAGCAGCCGCATGCCGGAGCGGCTTCGGCGGGCGGCGACCAGCGCCCCGATCAGCGCTCCGACGGCGAACACAGCCGACGCGACGCCGAACCTTCCGGCGCCGGTGTGGAACACCGAACGCGACATCAGCGCGGTCGTCACCGTGAAGTTCATGCCGAAGGTGGCGATGAAGAAGACAAGGATCATCGTCATCAGGAGATCCGGCCGGGAGCGCACGTAGGCCAGCCCCGCACGCAGCTGACCCCTGGCCCGCGCGACCCGGTCGGCGGGGTGCAGTTCTGACTGGCGCATCAAGCGCAGGCTCGTGAGCACGGCCAGATACGACGCCGCGTTGACGAAGAACGCGGCCGGCGTCCCGACCAGGCTGATCACCAGGCCGGCCACGGCCGGGCCAGTGATCCTGGCCAGGTTGAACACGGCGCTGTTCAGCGCGATCGCATTGCGCAGCTCGGCCCGGCCGACCATCTCCACGGCGAACGACTGCCTTGTCGGGTTGTCCACCACCGTCGCCAGGCCCAGGCCGAACGCCAGGAGGTAGACCTCCCAGATCCGCACCACGCCGGTCACCGCGAGCACGCCAAGAATCAGCGCAAGCGCGCCCATCGCCGCCTGGGTGACCATCAGCACCAGGCGCTTGGGATACCTGTCGGCGATCATTCCGCCCCACAGGCTGAACAGCAGCAGCGGCAGGAACTGCAGGCCGGTGGTGATTCCGATCGCGCTGCCGCTGTTGTGGGTCAGCCCGAGGACCAGCCAGTCCTGGGCGACACGCTGCATCCAGGTGCCGGTATTCGAGATGACCTGGCCGGTCGCGAACAGCCGGAAGTTGCGGATCCGCAGAGCGCTGAAGGTACGCCGGCGCTGCTTGCCGCTGGCCGCCGTCTCGCCCGCGGACCGGTCCGGGTCCGGAGCGCAGGCCGGCCCGCGACCGCTCGCCTGGGCGTCAGGACTGGGGTGGCTGGCGTCCCGGCCGTCCGATCCGGCCGGGCCCGCCTGGCCGGTCACGACTGGCTGAGCTTCTCCAGAATCGGCAGCGCCTCCCGCAGCGTGGCCCGCTCGGCGGGGCTGAGATCTCGCAGCCTGCGGGCCAGCCATGCCTCTCGCAGCTGACGCACCTGGCGCACGACGTCGCGGCCATGGTCCGTAGCTGTGAGGACGACCTGCCGGCGATCGGTTGGATGCGGCATCCGGCGAATCAGGCCGCGCTCTTCCAGCGCCACGATGACCCTGGTCATCGAAGGCGGCTGCACTTTCTCGTGCTCGGCCAGCTCGCCTGGCGTCATCGCGCTGTGCTTCCCCAGCGCGGCCAGAGCGGCGAGCTGGGTGTCGGATAGCTCGGGCTGCAGCCCTTGCGCGGCTCTCTCGGCCCGCATCCGCCGGGTAAGCCGGCTGACCGATATTCGCAGCGACGTCGCGAGCCCCGCGTCCGACCTGGACTGGGGTACTGTCATAACCGTTAGCTTTGCTCATTACTTTTGCTAAGCGTATACTCCGGGCAGAAATTCCGCAATTGCGCGCGGCATCGGCGAAGGACCGCCCGGACGGGCACGAATCAAGGTACGCCACTGACGGCTCATCGCGCGACGGCTGTCCGATCTGCGCGGCGCGTTGAGGACGGGCAGCCCGTCGTCTCAGCCGTCTCAGCCGTCGCGGCTGCCCGGGGCGATCGGGTGACCGTGGGCTAGCCTGACTGGCATGGCCCGTCCGCAGCGTCCCGCGCCGCCGCCGCTTGAGGGCAACGACCAGGTCGTCATCCTGACCGCGATGGCAGGCTGGGCGATCGCGCTGATCCTGCTGATCCTGCTTTGGCACAGCGTCCCGGCCTCGAGCCACTGGTGGATCTGGACCTGCGCGGTTGGTCTCGGGCTTGGCTTCTTCGCGCTGTGGTACGTGCCAAGGCTGAAGCGCTCGCGCGTCAGGACAGCCGAGCGGCGCGAGGCGGCGAGGAACGCGGCTGCCCGGTCGGCCGGGCAGCAGAACCAGAGCGGCTAGCCGGCTAGCCGCGGCCCGGAGCCCCGGTTAGAGCAGCTCGTGATCCAGCGTCTCGAGCACGCTTTCCGGCAGCGCCGCCCCGGCGGTCATCATGTCGTAGCCAAGCTCATCCACAGCCGGGACCGCGGTGCCGAGGTTGCTGTCGGCCGACGTTCCCGCGTCGGAGTGCGCGCCGCAGCCGTGATCCACCGACACGACCCGGCCGTCGTCCGGGGCGAACTCGTTCGCGCATACGCCGAAGACCCGCCCGAGCGGTCCGTTCAGCCGGACCAGGAAGCCACAGGTCAGGCAGTGCCCCGGGGCGGCGTTCGCCAGCGCGGCGCCGGGACCGTGGTCGCCGGTGTACCAGCGAACCGCCGTCTCGTCGCGGCCGATCGCCGACAGCACCCTGGTTGGCCTCAGCCCGGTCTCTGCGCGCCGCCGCGATCGCCTGGCCGGGCCGGCCGACCGCCTGGCTCTCGCCGCTGGCCGGCCAGCACCGGCAGCCGCGCCGCCGCCGGCCGGCTCACCGCCGGCCGGCTCACCGCCGGTCAGCTCGTCGTCGGCCGGCTCACTGCCGGACTGGTCACCGCGGAGCAGGTCAGCACCCGACAGGTCGCCGTCGCCCAGGTCACCGCGGAGCAGGTCACCGCCCAGACCCCATGCGTCGCTCTCGTCCCAGTCAAGCAGGCCCTCCGCGCCGTCGATCGCGACCACCGGGATCAGCCGCTCGTCATCTGCGCTGGCCGGCATCAGGTCGCCGACCTTGAGGTCGCCGGGACGAATCCGCTCGGTCCATGGCACCCAGTCCGGCGCGACCAGCGAGTCCGGGCCAGGGAGCAGCAGGCTCTCGCTGACCGTGACGTGCTTCGACCGGGCGGCACGGGCCACGGTCACCGCCCACCGCCAGCCCACGTAGGACCGGCTCAGGCAGGCGAACAGGTGGGTCACCACCCGATCGCTATCCGTCTCGGTGCCAAGATGCGCGCCGACCTGACCAGGGCCGGCCTCCTCGGCCGCACTGCGGGCCAGGTCGATGGCGTCGGCACAGATCTGGTCGGGCTCTGCGTGGCGCGTAGTTGTCGGACTCACAATCGTTAATTGTTCCGCATCATGACGGATGCTCGCACACGGACCGCCAGACGGACCCAGAATCGGCCGCCGACAGTGCGGCAATCTGGCGGTGAAGGCCCAATACTGGGTTCATGGGAGATTCAGGGGTCGGGGCACGCGCCAGACAGGCGAGCAAGGGCTTCGTCTCGGCCTCGCAGTCGGCCGTGAAGGTCGGCGCGGCCGCGGCCAGCGGCGCGACGCGCACCGTCCACCGGATGACCCATGCATCGGGAGCGGGCCGGACCGGGCTGGCCCATCTCATCGAGCTTTCGGCAGCGGGCGGCATCGGGGACGCGTTCGTGGCCGTCGCGCTGGCCGGCACGCTGTTCTTCAGCGCATCGGTCACCCAGGCGCGCGGCCGGGTCGCGCTCGCGCTGATCATCACCATGGCGCCGTTCGCGCTGCTCGCGCCGTTCATCGGCCCGCTGCTTGACCGGGTCCGCGACGGCCGCCGGTACATCCTGGTCGGCACCATGCTCGCCCGCGGCCTGCTGTGCTGGGGCATGTCGGGCGCGGTACAGCACAACGACGCCGTGACGCTGCTGCCGGCGGCGTTCGGGGTACTGCTGCTCCAGAAGGCCTACGGCGTGACCAGAGCCTCCGCGACGCCGCAGTTGCTGCCGGCCGAGATCACTCTGGTCACCGCGAACTCCAGGTGCGCCCTGGCCTCGCTGATCGCCACGTCGGTCGGCGTGCCTGCCGCCGCCGGGATCTCCGCGCTGACCGGCGGAGGCTCAACGGGAGCAGCCTGGGTGCTGCGGATCGGCACACTGCTCTACCTCGCCGCGATGGTCCCCGGCCTCCGGCTGCCTGACGCCATCGACGACACGCCGGCCGCCCAGCCGGCCGCCCAGCACGTCGCCGGGCAGCCGGGCTGGGCCGCGGCCGGCCACCCGGCGCAGGCCGACGGGCCCGCGTCTGAAGCTGCCGCCCACGGCGCACCGCTCTACGCCGCGGCCAGCGCCAACGGCCACGGCCCGGCGTCCGGCGCGGGCCGGACGAGCCGGCGTCGCTGGAAGCTGTTCCCGCGCCCGGTCGGGCCGGTCGTCAGCGAGGCAATCAGCGCGAACGTCACGCTTCGCGCCTACTCCGGCTTCATGATCTTCTTCCTGGCGTTCCTCCTGCGTATCGTGCATTTCGGTACGGTTTCTGACCATATCGCCTTGGCCGAGATGGCGGGCGGAGTCGCCGTCGGCGGGTTCATCGGCACGGCCATCGGGTCGGCGCTGCGTGCCAGGGCGACCCAGGTGATGATCTTCGGCATGCTGGCGGTCACCATGGTGGTGACCGCGCTGTGCGCGGCGTACTTCGGACTGTGGGCCGCCGTGATCGTCGCGTTCGCCGCCGCCTTCGGCCAGACGCTGGTCAAGCTCGCGCTGGATTCGACCGTCCAGCGGGAGATCAAGGACGACGTGCGGTCCTCGACGTTCGCCGCCTCAGAGACCCTGCACCAGCTGTCCTGGGTGGCGGGCGGCCTGCTCGGCCTGGCGATGTCCCTGACCGCCAGCGGCGTGATCGGCCTCACCGTGGCGGCGGTCTGCCTGGCCCTGTCGCTCACGGCGATGCTGCGCAGCAGGCGGCGCCGGATCCGGCTGGCGAACCAGATGGTCCGGCCAGCCTGATCGCCCGGGCCGGCAGCGCGGACCGGGGCCGCTGGTCAGGCGTCAGCGATCAGACGTCTATGTCGTCGGCCACGGCGCGCAGCACAGCGGCGATCTTCTTCGCCTCCCGGTTATCGGGGTGCTTGCCGCGGTGATACGTGTTCGACAAGCCGTCGAGCAGCTTGATCAGGTCCTCGACGAGAACGGTCATCTCATCGGTGCCCTTGCGGTTCGCCTTGGCAACCGTCGGCGGCGGCTCGAGCGTCCGCACCTGCAGCGCCTGGGCGCCCCTGCGGCCTTCAGCCACGCCGAACTCAACGCGCTGCCCGGCGCGAAGCACCGTGCCCGCGCTTACCAGAGCGGTTGAGTGCACGAAGACCTCGCCGCCGTCGTCACGGGTGAGGAAGCCGAAACCCTTGTCGGCGTCATACCACTTGACCTTGCCAGTTGGCACGAGCGGACCCTTTACGCGAAGAGGATTGAAGTGCTGCGGCCTTACGGCGCACATCCAGGCTATCGGTCCCGGCGACCAGGCCGGCTCCAGGACCGGACAGGCCTGACCACGACTGAACTTACCGAGAGAGGTACCCGCGGGGCCAGCCAAAAACCTGCCTCGCTGTCAGGACGCCACGTTGCGCGCATCAGCCGCGCCGGCGCGGCACGTTCCACGGCGGCTGCTTGGGTTCCCGCGGGCCGCGATTCAGCCGCCAGGCCAGATAGCCGGCGCCGACCACGGACGCCGCCCGGCTCACCCGGCCGGCGCTCAGCCATGCCTCGAACGCATACGATCCGATCGAGCCGTGCGTGCCGCCGAGAATCAAGGCGAGGACCGCGCCGGCCACCACCAGCATCGCCGGGACCAGGATCCCGACCCACTTGTCGCGACGATCCCAGATCTTCGAGGTCAGGGCGAGGCCGACGCCGAAGAGCCAGACCGGCGGGAAGATGGCGCCGCCGACTCCCATCAGCACGAGGGTGATCGCTTCCAGCGGGTTGCGCCTGGCCAGTACGGCCGCCCCGTCGACGAGCTGCCGCAGCCGACCGCGAACGGCACCGGTGGCGCCGCCCATGCGGCCAGTTCCCGCAGGCTGCCCGGCGGCAGATCCGGCCGGATTCGGATGCCGGGTTCGGTACGGCCCGCGCGGGCCGCGCGCGTCCGGCGCTGCCCCCGGACTGTCCGCCGGCCTGCGCGCCTTGCTCGCCTGGCTCGACCCGGACTCACTGCCAGGCTCGGGCGCGGCGTGGAACCCGCGCTGAGCCGACTCCGGCGATGCCGCGGGCCTGGGTACCAGCGGACGGCGCGACCGGCGATCCGCGCTCGGCGCGCCGGTCACAGGGGCCTTATCCGTACCCGGCACATCGTTCGCGGCGGCAGCACTCGCCGTACCCGGCAATTCGCGCGCCGCCCCAGCAGCACCGCCCGGCCCCCCCGCGTTCGTGCCATTTATGGCAGGCAGACCATTCGTGCCCGGCGCATCGCCCGCGGTTCCCACACCATTACCTGTACCCGCCAGGGGCGCGACGTCTACTCCGGGTGGGCGACGGGTATCCGACACGTCGCCCACGGCATCCGCAACGTCGCTCATACCAGCCGCATGAGCACCATTCACACTACGAACACCATAAGTACCGGCTACCCGTGTGCCGTTCACTGCCGGCGCGCCATGCGTGCCCGGCAGGCCCCCCGGTGACGGCACGGCCCCCTTTGACGGCACGCCCCCTGCCGCCGACACTCCTCCCGCCGCCGGCACGCTCCCCG
>DATNIU010000131.1:0-8757 GCA_035604275.1 Streptosporangiaceae bacterium
GGCGCCACCAGCCACGCCACCACCCCCGACCCGGGAGGCAGCGCCACCAGCCACGCCGCCACCGCCAGCATGAGAACCGGAGCCAGGCGGAGGTCGGCGGCCGACGGCGCCCTTGACCATCCGGTACTCGACTGGTCGGAGTTCGAGCGGCGTGCCGCCGATGTCCCCGAGTCCGCCGCCGGTGAACGAGCCGCCGCGGTCGGACCGGACGATGTGAGCGACATTCTCTTCACATCGGGGACGACCGGACGCAGCAAGGGAGCGATGAGCGCCCACCGGCAGGCGCTCGATGTCGCCCGTGCCTGGGCCGAATGCGCGGAGCTGAGCGAGGCCGACCGGTACCTGATCGTCAACCCGTTCTTCCACAGCTTCGGCTACAAGGCCGGCATCCTGGCCTGCCTGCTCACCGGCGCGACGATGGTTCCTCAGCTCGTATTCGACGCTGGCCAGGTGATGCGCCTGATCGAGTCTGAGCGGATCACGGTTTTCCCCGGCGCCCCGACGATCTACGCCTCGATGCTTGAACACCCGGAGCGGGCCGCCCGCGACCTGTCCAGCCTGCGGCTCGCGGTGACCGGCGCGGCCGTGGTGCCTGTCGCGCTGGTCGAGCGGATGCGCGACGAGCTGGGCTTCGGCACGGTGCTGACCGCCTACGGGCTGACCGAGGCCGTGGTGGTGACGATGTGCCGCCCCGGCGACGACCTGGAGACCATCGCGCACACGTGCGGACGGGCGACGGCAGGCTTCGAGATCAAAGTCGCCAGCCCCATCAGCGTCACCAGCCCCACAGCTACCACCGCCGACCTAGTGGATTGCGCAATCCATCACGAAAAACCATGCTCGAATCCGCAATCCACCTGGCACCCGGCGGGGGCGGGGGAGGCCACGGAGGTGGCAGGGGCGAGGGACGCGGCGGACCCTGGCCTGACCGGCGAGGTCTTGCTGCGCGGGCCGAACGTGATGCTCGGCTATCTGGATGACCCGGTGGCGACCGCCGAGGCGATCGATGCCGAGGGCTGGCTGCACACCGGCGACATCGGCAAGCTAGACTCCCGCGGCTACCTGACCATCACCGACCGACTCAAGGACATGTATATCTGCGGTGGCTTCAACGTCTACCCGGCCGAGGTCGAGCAGGTCCTCGCCCGCCATCCCGGAGTCGCCGAGTCGGTCGTGATCGGAGTGCCCGATGCCAGGATGGGCGAGGTAGGCAAGGCCTTCGTGCTCACCCGGGCCGGCCAGAATCCGACGGCCGAGGACCTGATCGCGTTCTGCCGCACCTCGCTGGCCAATTACAAGGTGCCGAGGCAGGTTGAGTTCCGCACCGAACTGCCGCGCAATCCCGCGGGCAAGGCGCTCAAGCGCCTGCTCAGACAGGAGTCACCGTGACCGATCAGCCCGTGCCAGCCGACCAGCCCGTGCCAGCGGAGACCGAGCCGGTCGTCGCCTACGAGCGGCGCGGTGCCACCGCCGTGATCACGCTGAACCGGCCCCGGTACCGGAACGCGCAGAACTCCGTGATGACCTATGCGCTCGACGCGGCATTCGAGCGGGCGGTGAACGACGACGAGATCCGCGTCATCGTACTTGCCGGAGCAGGCGATCATTTCTGCGCTGGCCATGACATCGGCACGCCCGGCCGGGATGTGCACGTCTCCTACGAGCGCAAGGCCGTGCTCTGGTGGGACCACGTCGGCAAGGAGGGCGCCGACGCCAGGTACGCCAGGGAGATGGAGGTCTACCTCGGCATGTGCCGACGCTGGCGGGAGATTCCCAAGCCGTCCATCGCGATGGTGCACGGCGCCTGCATCGCCGGCGGCCTGATGCTGGCCTGGGTCTGCGACCTGATCGTCGCCTCCGACGACGCGTTCTTCGCTGACCCGGTGGTCAGGATGGGAATCCCCGGCGTCGAGTACTTCGCCCATCCGTGGATGCTCGGGCCACGATTCGCCAAAGAGGCGCTGTTCACTTCAGACCGGTTCAGCGCGCAGCGAGCATACGAACTCGGCATGGTGAACCGGGTCGTACCGCGTGCCGAGCTGGCCGAGACGACATTCGCCCTGGCCGACCGGATCGCCACGATGCCACCGTTTGGCCTCTCGCTGGTCAAGCGGGCCGTGAACCAGTGCGAGGACCTGATGGGGATGCGCTCGGGCATGGACTCGGTCTTCGGCCTGCACCACGTGGCGCACGCGCACAACGCGGAGACCTCGTCCGACTCACTCGCCGGGATGGACGCCCGCTCAATGAAGTCAGCACAGTGAAGGCAGCACAATGAAGGCAGCACAATGAAGGCAGCACAATGAAGGCAGCACAATGAAGGCAGCACAGTGAGGCGCCCACCGGCCTGGCCGACGAGGCCTGCGGCACTGTGAATCTGGACCACGACCCGCCGACCGGCGCGTTCCGAGCCGAGGTCCGGGCCTGGCTAGCCGCCAGCCTGCCGCCGGAACCGTTGCCGTCGGTCAACACCGCCGAAGGGTTCGCCAGGCACCGCGAGTGGGAGCGGGCGCTGGCCGACGCCCGGCTCGCGGTGGTCTCCTGGCCGGAACGGTACGGCGGCAGGGACGCGTCGCTGATCGAGTGGCTGGTCTTCGAAGAGGAGTATCACCGGGCCGGCGGCCCGGTCCGGGTCGGCCAGAACGGCCTGTTCCTGCTCGCGCCGACGTTGTTCGCGCACGGCACGGCCGAGCAGCTGGACCGGCTGCTGCCACCGATGGCCCGCGCCGACGAGGTCTGGGCCCAGGCGTGGTCCGAGCCGGGCGCGGGCAGCGACCTGGCCGCGATCAGATCGACGGCCGTGCGCACCGAGGGCGGATGGCTGCTGTCGGGACAGAAGACCTGGAGCTCGCGTGCGGCGTTCGCCGACCGCGCCTTCGGCCTGTTCCGTTCCGACACCGGCGCGGAGCGCCATCGGGGCCTGACCTACCTGATGTTCGACCTGCGGGCGCCCGGAGTGACCGTCCGGCCGATTGCGCAGCTTGACGGCGAGCCGGGGTTCGCCGAGATCTTCCTCGACGATGTCTTCGCGGGAGATGCCGATGTGATCGGCGATCCCGGCGAGGGCTGGCGGGTCGCGATGTCGACGGCGAGTCACGAGCGCGGGCTGTCGCTGCGCAGTCCCGGCCGGTTCCTGGCGGCGGCAGACCGCCTGATCGGCCTGTGGCGCCGATCAGGCGGTCAAGACGGCTCGGCACTCGGCGACCAGGTGGCCGACGCCTGGATCGGAGCGCGCGCCTATCAGCTGCACACGTTCGGCACGGTCGCGGCGCTCGACGCCGGCGGCACGCTCGGGGCCGAGGCGAGCCTGGGAAAGGTGTTCTGGTCGGAGCTCGACGTCCGCATCTGCGAGACGGCGCTCGACTTGCTTGGTCCCGACGCCGAGCTGCTCGACGCCGGGGAAGATGACGACCACTGGCAGGCGGCATATCTGTTCTCGCTGGCCGGGCCGATCTACGCGGGCACCAACGAGATCCAGCGCACGGTGATCGCCGAGCGGCTGCTCGGGCTGCCGAGATGAGGTTCGCGCTCTCGGCCGAGCAGCGGGAGTTCGGCGCCGCGGTGCACGAACTGCTGGCTGACGCTGACGTGCCGGCCGCGGCGCGAGCCTGGGCAGCGGCGGACCACGCGCCGGGGCTGGCGATCTGGCGCTCGCTGGCCAAGGCCGGGGTGACCGCGCTGGCGACGCCGGAGTCGTTCGGCGGCCTGGCGGCACATCCGGTCGACCTGGCCGTAGCCTGCGAGGAACTCGGGCATCACCCGGTGCCTGGCCCGGTGGCCGAGTCGGTCGCCGCGGTCCCCCAGCTGCTCGCGGCGCTGGCCGAGCCGCGGCCAGGTGACCATGCGGCCAGGGCAGTGCCCGCTGCCAGCCAGGAACCGGCGAGGCAGGCCGGTGAGTGGCTGGCGGCTCTGGCCTCCGGCGAGCTGATCGCCACGCTCGCCCGGCCGCCGCAGCTGCCCCATGCGCTGGACGCCGACGTGGCCGGGCTGGTCCTGCTGGCCGACTCCGGCCAGAGTGCGGGACCGCGTGCCGACGGTGACGCACGGCCGCGCACCGGCGCTTGCGCGGTCTGGCGGGCAGTGCCCGGGACCAGGCTCGAATCGGCGGACCGGGCCAGGCGGCTGTTCGAGGTCGGGCCGGCTGAGGCGCTTGCGGACGGCCCGGCCGCCCGGACCGCCGTGCAGCGGGCGATCAGTTACGGCACCCTGGCCAGCTCGGCGCAGCTGCTCGGCGCCGGCCGCGCGCTGCTCGAGACGACCACGCGCTACGCCAGGCAGCGGGAGCAGTTCGGCCGACCGGTCGGCGCGTTCCAGGCGATCAAGCATGCTCTTGCCGACGTCCTGATCGGCCTGGAGTTCGCCCGGCCGCTGCTCTACGCGGCCGCCGTCGCCCTGGGCGGCCGGGCAGCCACCACGCCTCGCGACGTCTCGGCCGCTCGGGTCGCCTGCGCCGACGCCGCGCAGCGAGCCGCCAGGACCGCGCTGCAAGTCCACGGCGCGATCGGCTACACCCAGGAATGCGACATCAGCCTGTGGCTGGCCAAGGTCCGGGCGCTGGCCGCGACGTGGGGCAGCCAGGCCGAGCATCGAGCGGTGGTTCTGGCGGCGCTGACCTCGGACGGGACCGGCCCGTGGAGCTGACCAGGACGCGGGCTTGTGGCAGGGCTGACCGATGCGACTAACCGACGAGCAGCGGGCACTGCGCGAGTCGGTCCGCGAGCTGCTGCGGCGGCATCGACCTGATGTCCGCGACCCGATGGGCTCCCCGGCCCTGCTCGACTCCGATCCCGGCCCCGATCCGGGCGACCGCCCCGATCCCGGCCACCGCCCCGACCCACTGCGCCGCCCCGATCCCGGCCACCGCCCCGATCCCGGCTATGACCTCGCGCTCTGGCGGCGGCTCGGCGAGATGGGAGTAGCCGGCCTGGCCGTGCCGGAGCGGTTCGGCGGCGCCGGCGCCGGACCGGTCGAGACATCCGTCGTGGCCGAGGAGCTAGGCCGGATTCTCGCACCCGCGCCATTGATCGGCTCCGCCGTCCTGGCTACGCAGGTGATTCTGGGCTGTGGCGACACAGACGCCGGCCAGCGGTTGCTGCCCGGGCTGTCCGCCGGATCGTTGATCGCCGCGCTGGCCTGGACTGGGCCCGGCGGTGGCTGGGATCCTGCCGAGGCAGCGTTTGCCGCGGCCGAACAGCCCGGCGAGGGCTGGACGCTGAACGGCGAGGCGCACCATGTTCTCGACGGAGACAGCGCGGACGTGCTGATCGCGGCCGCCAGGACTCCTCGCGGGATTGGCCTGTTCGAGGTCGATCCCGATCAGCCGGGCGTGACCAGGCACGCGGTGACCACGATGGACCAGACCAGACGGCTCGCCGTCGTCCGGCTGAGCAGCGCATCCGGACGGCCGCTAGGCCCCGGCCCGCCGCACGGCCGCGCTGCTCCGCCCGGCCCCGCCACCGCACCCGACCCCGTCACCGCACCCAGCCCCGTCACCGCCTCCGGGCCGGCCGCGCTTTCCGCCCCGGAGGCACTGGCGCGCGCCCGCGACCTCACCTGCATCGCCCTGAGCGCGGAACAGGTCGGCGCGGCAGCCCGCGCACTAGAGCTCACGGTTGGCTATACCAGGACCCGCGTCCAGTTCGGCCGCCCGATCGCCAGCTTCCAGGCGATCCAGCACCGGCTGGCGGACCTGTACGTTCTGGTGCATTCAGCCCGCGCGCTGTCCTATCAGGCGGCCGGAGACGCGGCATCTGGCGCATCGGGCTGGCCGTCGCGGGCCGCGGCAGCGAAGGCGTACTGCTCGGAGGCACTGATGCAAGTCACCGTCGAGATGATCCAGCTGCATGGCGCGATCGGCGTCACCTGGGAACACGAGGCCCACCGGTACTTCAAGCGCGCTCACGGCACTGCCCAGCTCCTCGGCCAGCCGACCGCCCATATCGCCAGGATCGCGACCGCCATCATCGGCGCATAAGCAGCTAACCGCGTCGTCATTCGCCGAAGTGCGGGCATCTCCTCGCCGTCTGGTGCTGACAGCACCAGACGGCGTGCGGACCGGCGGCCGCCAGATCAGGCGAGCCTACCATTTGGCCGCCGGGCCGCCATTTGCGCACGTACGCACGCACGTACGCACGCACGATTGCACTTCTCCGGTCCGCCGTTCAGCGGCTGACGGAACGCCCGGCCAGGAAGCTCGGACCGGCGTCTCAGTAAGCGCATCTGGCGCCTTCTGGCCGCGCTCACCTGAAGCTGTATGCTTGATCCTCAGGAGGGGGAATGGCCGGAGAACGGCGATCGCTGCAGGATCTCATCCGGGGCCGACAGAGGGGAGGGTTCGTCGGCCGCCAGGGACAAATTGTTCAGTACCAGGAGAACCTCGCGCTTCCGCTGGATAGCGAACGCCGCCAATTCCTCTTCAACATTCACGGCGACGCGGGAGTCGGCAAGACTTATCTGAGTAAGCAGCTGCGCCAGAATGCCAGGGACAGCGGCGCGCTGACTGCCTACAGCGATGAGACCGCTGACGATTGCCTGTCGGTCATGACGGTCATAGCCGAAGAACTCGCCCGCAGCGGCGCCCGGCTCGGCGAGTTCTCCAAGCGCGTCGCCGCGTACCGGCAGCGCCGTCACGAGCTCGAGTCGGACCCGCAGGCGCCGGACGGCGTGGCCACGTTCGTCACCAAGACAGCGGTCACGGTTGCCCTGGCTGCTGGTCGTGACGTGCCGATCGCCGGCAGCCTGCTGGCCCCGCTGGACGCCGCCGCGATCGCCGACCAGGCCGACCGGGCCCGGGCCTACCTGGCACGCAAGTTCGCCAACCACGGCGATATCCGGCTGCTGCTGTCCCCGGCCGACGTGCTCACGCCGGTCTTCGTGGCCGACCTGAACCGCGCGGCAGCCGACCGGCAGATCGCGCTGTTCTTCGATACCTACGAGCGCACCGCACCGCTGCTCGACCACTGGCTGCGGGACCTGTACGCGGGAAAGTACGGGGACCTGCCGGGCGCGCTGATCACCACGATATCGGGCCAGTACCCGCTCGACCCCAACCTGTGGGGAGACTATCTCCCGGTCATCGCGGACGTTCCGCTGGAACCGTTCAGCGAGGCCGAGGCCCGCCAGTTCCTTGGCAGCAAGAACATCACCGACGAGCTGACGATCGAGGTCATTCTCAACCTGTCGGGCCGGCTGCCGATGTGGCTGGCCACCCTTGCCGAAGCCCGGCCAGCCGATGCCGCGGATATCGGCGACCCGGCCGGCGATGCCGTCGGACGATTCCTTAAATGGGAAGACGATCCGGCGCGCCGCGCGATCGCCATCAGCGCGGCGCTTCCCCGGACCTTCAATCAGGACGTGCTGAACGCGGTCACGCCTTCTGACCATGCCAGCGAACTCTTCGGCTGGCTATGCGGGCTGCCTTTCGTCGTCCAGCAGGCGAGGTCGTGGAAATATCATGACGTCGTCCGCTCCGCCATGCTCCGGCTGCAGCACGCCCAGTCCCCGGCCGAGTGGCGGGCCCATCATCTTGCCCTGGCCCGGGCGCATGCCCGATGGGCCGCCGAAGCCGCAAGCGGCGCCGACCCGCTCTGGGCAAACCCGGACTGGGTCGATCACGCCCGCGAGGAGACCTACCACCTGCTCTGCGCCGACCCCGCTCACAACCTGCCGCAGGCGCTCGGCTCGGCCGCCAGGGCCGCCGAGTGCGGCGTCGCGCGGGCACGCCAGTGGGCCACTCTCTTCGCCGATGCCGCCCGCGACGCCGATCACGCTGACCTGCGGCGATGGGCTCAGTGGCTGGGGGACGGCATCGGTGACGGCGACCTGACCCGGTACCTCACCCACCTCGTCAATGATGCCGGTCTCGACCAGGTCTGCATGGCCATCGCCCTACAGAAACGCGGCGAGAACTACCGGCTGACCTTCCGTTACGACGACGCGCTCGCCGACTACACCCGTGCCATCGAACTCGACCCCGGCCTCGCCAGGGCCTACGGCGGCCGCGGACTGACCTATCAGGCCATGGGACGCTACGACGACGCGCTCGCCGACTACGGCCGCGCCATCGAACTCGACCCGAGCTACGCCTGGGCCGTGGCCAGCCGCGGCGAGACCTACCGGCTGACCGGCCGCTACGACGAGGCACTCGCCGACTACGGCCGCGCCATCGAGATCGACCCCCGGATCGCCTGGGCGTTCGCCAGCCGCGGCCTTACCCACCAGGCCATGGGACGCCACAACGAGGCACTCGCCGACTACGCCCGCGCGATCGAGCTTGACGCCGGCTACGCCAGGGCCTTCGGCAGCCGCGGGCTGACCTATCAGGCCATGGGACGCTACGACGAGGCACTCGCCGACTACGGCCGCGCGATCGAGATCGACCCGGGCATCGCCTGGGTCATCGCCAGCCGCGGACTCACCTGCCAGGCCATGGGACGCTACGACGAGGCACTCGCCGACCTCGGCCGCGCCATCGACGTCGACCCGAGCTACGCCTGGATCGCAAGCCGCGGCCGGACCTACCAGGCCATGGGACGCTACGACGAGGCACTCGCCGACTACGCTCGCGCGATCGAGATCGACCCGGGCATCGCCTGGGCGATCGCCAGCCGCGGCGACACCTACCGGCTGACCGGCCGCTACGACGAGGCACTCGCCGACTACGGCCGCGCCATCGAGCTCGACCCCGGCTATGCCTGGGCGGTCGCCAGCCGCGGCGACACCTACCGGCTGACCGGCCGCTACGACGAGGCACTCGCC
>DATNIU010000132.1:0-13423 GCA_035604275.1 Streptosporangiaceae bacterium
GACGTTGTACTCGAGCAGCCGCCACCGTGAGCCGCGCCGGGACAGCAGGCTCCAGCAGCAGTTGCCCAGCCCGCCGGTGACCCGGTCGTCGAGGCCGAGTATGCGCGACATCCCCCAGGTCAGAGACGCACCATGACCTACCACCACTACCAGCGACCCTGGCGCTACGCGCTCGGCGATGCGCTCGAACGCGGCCGCCGTGCGATCGGCCACTACTTTCACTGGCTCGCCGCCGGGCGGCTCCCACGCCGCGTGATCCTCGGGATAATTCTGCCTGATCTCGTCGATCGTCAGGCCTTCCCATTCACCGCCGTACCGTTCCCGAAGATCCTTGTCATGATTGACCTCCAGGCCGACCAGCCGCGCCAGGTAGGTCGCCGTAGCGGTCGCCCGCACCAGGTCAGAGGACCAGATGGCGGCCGGCTCCAGCCTCGCTAGGTGCTTGGCGGCCCGCTGCGCCTGCGCGCGGCCAAGCGCGTTCAGCGGCACATCGCGCTGCCCCTGAAACCGGTGCTCGGCGTTGTACGTGGTCTGGCCGTGCCGCCAGAGCACCAGCCGCAGCGCGTCGGCCGACCCGGACCCGCTCCCGGTGCGGTTGCCGTGACCTGGACCGGTGCGCGCCGGGACCGAGCCGCCTGTCGCGGGCCGGGCCGAGCCGGAGCTGGCCTCGTTCGCGGCCGCCTTCGGCTCGCTGGACCCCGCGGGCCGTCCCGGCGCGGCCGTGCCGCCGCTCAGCGTCGCTCCCGGCCCGGCTGGCCAGCGGTGACGGCCTCGGGCAGCGGGATCTCCGGGCAGTCCTTCCACAGTCGTTCCAGGGAGTAGAACACCCGCTCCTCGGCGTGCTGGACGTGGATCACGATGTCGATGTAGTCGAGCAGCACCCAGCGTCCCTCGCGCTCCCCCTCGCGCCTGGCGGGCTTGGCGCCGGCCTTCTGAAGCTTGTCCTCGATCTCATCGAGGACCGACCTGACCTGCCGGTCGTTCGCGGCCGAGCAGAGCAGGAAGGCGTCAGTGATCACAAGCTGCTCGCTGACGTCGTAGGCAATGATGTCGGTGGCCAGCTTGTCGGCCGCGGCACCGGCCGCGATCCTGACGAGCTCGACGGCCCTCTCGGTGGCAGTCACGTGTGCTGCTTGTCCTCCTCGGCTGAAGCTGCGACCACTGCACCTGCCTTCCTGAACAGAGCGCCACAGCGGCACGTTCAGCGTATCCCGCATTGCCGCCCATGCCGAACGTTAGCCACGCCGATCTCGCCGCCCGTTGCCTCCGCCCGGCGACGGCGGCCTCAGAAGCCCGGCCGAGGTCAGCCGCTCCAGTGCCCAGCGCGGCGCAGGCTAGCCGGTCCGCCACCCAGGCGGCGCAGGCTAGCCGCTCCGGTGCCCGGCGGCCAGCGCTGACGCGGTCCACGCCACGACGAGCAGCGCGACCGCCGCGATGACCGGCAGTCCTGGCAGCCACGAACTCGCCTGCGGCGCGGAACCCACCGTTCGCGCGGCGGCGTTCGCCGGCGAGACATTCGAGGCCAGCGCCAGCACGACGGCTCCGGTGGTGCTGAGCATTGCCGCTGCCGGCCGCCTGATCAGCGGCGGATTGCAGAACGCGCCGACAGCGGAGCCGACAAGCAGGCAGATCAGCGTCGCGACGAGGCCGCCGGCCAGCACCGAGACCGTGGCGGCCAGCCGCACCGATCCGTGCGGGTTCATCGGCTTGACGCTGGTGACGACCTCGTAAGCGACGCCGACGAGCGCGTAACCTGCGCCGATCGCCAGAGCCGCGAGCAGCGCGGCAACCTGCGTCCGGCGCGGTCCGGCAGCGGCGGCCACGCAGGCACGGGCGGCGCCCGGTTCTGCGGTCAGCATCGACCGGGTCAGCCAGGCGACGGCCGGGACGAGCATCAGCGCGCTCCAGCGCAGCCCGTCGCCGAGCGGCGGGCTGCCGCCGCCAAGGCCCGCCACGGCGAGGACGTACAGCACGGCCGGCGGAATCCACCGGTGCGAGCGCAATAGCAGGGCGGCCTGATACCGGCAGACCGCGATCACCGCCGGCCGCCCGGCTGCTCGCCGCGTTCGCGGCCTTGCGGTCCCGGTTCCTCGCGAACGCCGCGCACGCGCACCTGGTCCCCGATAGCCAGCAGCGCACGGAGCACGATGTCTGACCCGGCCGGGTCCATGCGGATCGTGAGCCGGTCTTGCGCGCGTGACATAGCCAGCACGCCAGGCAGTCGTTCTGGCAGCGCCAGGTCCGCCGGGTAGCCAGACACCTCGATCACGACCTGCCGTCCGCCCGAGGGCTCCGCCGCCGCACCCGCCGGGCCATCGCCGTCCAGACCGTCACCCGCCAGGCCGGCCGCCCCCGGTCCGCCGCCGTGCCGGCCGGTCGCCGCGAGCGCGTTCGCTGCCAGGTCCTTCCTTGCGGCTGTTCCCTGGCTGCTGGCGCCGCCGGCCAGGCCGGCCGGGGCGTCGGCAACGACCTCCACCGTCCCGCGCGAGACCTGCCAGCGCTCAGCTCCGAGCTCCGCCAGCCGCCGCGGATCGTGGTCCACGAACACCACGGCTCCGCCATCGGCCAGCCGCTCGGCCACGGCGCCGTCAAGCGCGGCGCGAGCGGCCGTGTCCAGGCCGGTCCATGCCTCGTCAAGGACCAGCAGACCAGGGCGCGGCAGCAGTGCCTGCGCCACCGCGACCTTCTGGCACATCCCCTTCGACATGGTGCGCAACGGAACCGCGGCGAACTCGGCGCCGCCCAGCCGGTCCAGGCACTCGTCGATCCTGGACCCGAGCGCCTGGCCGGCCAGTCCGTGCGCCCGGCCGAGATGGGTCAGATAGTCGCGGGCCGAGAACGGCAGCCCTGGCGGGAACCGCTCAGGCACGTATCCGGTACCCGGCCTGCCGATCACCCTGCCGCTGCTCGGCACCGACACCCCGGCGATGATCCGGAGCAGGGTCGACTTGCCGCTGCCGTTCCTGCCTTCCAGCCGGACCAGCCGACCACCCGGAATATCCAGGTTCACGTCCCGAACGATCCACGGCTGCCGGATCCCGTAGCGCTTGCCAACCCGTTCCAGCCGCACGCCGTCCTCCTGACCGTGCCGTGGCCCGCCGCCCGGCGGTGCCGGGCCGCCCACCAGGAGCCAGGCCTCGCCTCCCAGCGCCACGCCAGCCAGCATCACGCCTGCCTGGCCACCGGCCGGCGCCGCGCCCTTGCCGCCGGCGCCTACTCGCAGTAAAGCCGGCGCTTGGAAATGTACTGGACGATTCCGTCGGGAACCAGGTACCAGATCGGCGCCCCGGCCCGGACCCGCTCCCGGCATGCGGTCGATGAGATCGCCAGTGCCGGAATCTCGATCAGGCTGACCCGGCCGTCAGGCAGCCCGGCGCCGGACAGCTGGTGACCAGGTCTGGTACAACCGACAAAATGCGCCAGGCGAAACAATTCGTCTGCGTCCTTCCAGCTCAGCATCCGGGTCAGGGCATCGGCGCCGGTGATGAAGAACAGCTCGGCGTCCGGTCCGCGTGCGGCGCGCAGATCGCGCAGCGTGTCGATGGTGTACGTCTCCCCCGGCCGGTCGATATCCGCCCGGCTGACCGAGAACCGCGGGTTGGAAGCCGTGGCGATCACCGTCATCAGGTACCTGTCCTCGGCCGCCGACACCTTCCGGTGACCCTTCTGCCACGGCTCGCCGGTCGGCACGAAGATGACCTCGTCGAGCGCGAACGCGTGCCCGACCTCGCTCGCCGCTACCAGGTGACCGTTGTGAATCGGATCGAAGGTCCCGCCCATCACCCCGATCCGCGAGACCGGCTCCCGGACGCCGCGGCCACCGCCGCTCGCTGCGGTATCGCGTACCGCTCGAGCCAGCTCGGTCCGGCCGGCCGATGCCCCGCCCATGCATGCCGACTCTAGCCGCCTAGCCGGGAAGGCCGGGCACCGGCGGCTCGCCGCCTGACCAGCGGCGGACCCGGACCGCCTTGCCCACCTCGGTCCGCGGCACCGCGCCCGGCGGCACCAGCGCCACCCTCACCCGCAGTCCGAGCGCCTGCTGCAGCCGGTGCTCGAGGTCGTGCCGCAGCTGATCGGGCGATTCGGCGCCTGGGGACGAGCCGGCTGAGCCGCCCGTTATCCGCTCGCAACAGGCGATCAGCTCGCGCCGACCGTCTCTCTCGTCGATGACCAGCAGGTAATCCGAGGCGACGAGGCGGGCGGCCAGCAGGACCCGCTCGATCTCGCTGGGATAGACGTTCACGCCGCGGATCACCAGCATGTCGTCCTTGCGCCCGGTCACCTTGGACATCTTCACCAGGGTGCGGCCGCACGGGCAGTCGCCCCGGCGCAGCGCCGCGATATCGCCGGTCCGGTACCGCAGCAGCGGCAGCGCCTGCTTGGTCAGCGTGCTGAAGACCAGCTCGCCGGGCACGCCGTCAGGCACCGGATCGCCGGAGACCGGGTCGACGGCCTCGACCAGGAAGTGGTCCTCGTTCACGTGCAGCCCGTCGGCCGCGACGAGGCACTCGCAGGCTACGCCGGGGCCGATCACCTCGGACAGCCCGTAGATGTCGAGCGGGCGCAGGCCGAGCAGGTCGCCGAGCCGCTCCCGCAGCTCCTCGGTCCACGGCTCGGCGCCGAACAGGCCCGCCTTCAGCGACAGCCCGTTCGCCTGGGTCAGGCCGGCCTCGGCCAGCGCCTCGCCGAGCCGGACCGCGTACGACGGCGTGCAGGCCAGGATGTCCGGCCGCAGGTCCCTGATCAGCGTCACCTGCCGGTCCGTCATGCCGCCGGAGACCGGGACGACCGTCGCGCCGAGCTCGATCGCGCCCTGGTGGATGCCGAGCCCGCCGGTGAACAGCCCGTAGCCGTAGGCGTTGTGCACGATGCTGCCCGGCCCGGCGCCGGCCGCGGCTAGCGCCCGCGCGCACATCCGGGCCCAGAGCGCGATGTCGGCCCGCGAGTAGGAGACCAGGGTCGGCCTGCCGCCGGTCCCGCTGGACCCGTGCACCGCCACGACCTCCGACCTCGGCACCGCGAGCAGCCCGAACGGGTAGCCCTCCCAGAGGTCCTGCTTGGTCGTGGCCGGCAGCCCGGCGAGCGAGTCCAGGGTGACGTCGCCGCCGCCGGTCACTCCGGCCCCGGCGAGCCGGTCAGCCTGGAGCCCTCCGGCCGCGAGCAGCCGGTCGATCAGCCCGCGCAGCCGGTCCTGCTGGAGCCCGGCCAGCAGCTCCTGAGCCATCGATTCCGCTTCCGGCTCGAAGATGGCCGGAAAGGACTCTGCCAGCATGGGGTCCAGCCTTTCCGTATCGCGCATACCATAACGCCATGAACACTGTGCCCGATCGCTCCCGCGTCCGTCTGCCGGACATCAGCTCCCGTGCTTACGAGCACCCCGCCGATCGCTCAGCGCTGGTCGCGCTGCGCAAGCTGACCGGCTTTGACGTGATTCTGAAGAACCTGGCCGGGCTGTTCAGCGACCGCAGCCTGCGGCTGATGTTCCTGGCGAGCTCGGTCCGGGCATCGGAGCAGCAGTTCCCGCAGCTCTACCAGTCCATGCTGGACGGCGCCTACGTCCTCGACCTGCCACGGGTTCCCGAACTCTTCATTAGCCAGGACCCGACGGTCAACGCGATGGCGCTGGGCACGGACAAGCCGTTCATCGTGATCACGACCGGCATGGTCGACCTGATGGATGCCGAGGAGATCAGGTTCGTGATCGGGCATGAGCTCGGGCACGTGCTGTCCGGGCACTCGGTCTACCGCACCATGCTGTTCTACCTGGTGGGCCTGGCCCAGCGACTGGCGCTCGTGCCGTTCGCCTGGGTCGGCCTCAAGGCGGTCATCTGGGGTCTTGAGGAGTGGTACCGCAAGTCCGAGCTGTCCTGCGACCGCGCCGGGCTGCTGGCCGGGCAGGACGTAGAGGCGGCCAGGCGGGCGCTGATGAAGACCGCGGGCGGCGCGCGGCTGGCCGAGCTCAGCGCCGACGCGTTCCTGGAGCAGGCGCGAGAGTACGACGCGGTCCCGGACGTGCGCGAGGGTCTGATCAAGCTGCTCCAGCTGCAGGGAACCAAGCACCCGTTCGCCGTGGTGCGGTTCGCCGAGCTCGACCGCTGGGCGCGCGAGGGCGAGTACCGCGACATCCTGGCCGGCCGGTATCCGCGCCGCGATGACGACTCGGACACCTCGGTCGGCGATGAGTTCAAGGCTGCGGCGAAGTCGTACCAGGATTCCTGGAACCGCTCGGCAGACCCGCTGATCGGCGCGGTCCGCGGCGTGGCCGGATCGGCGGTCGGGGCCGGCGAGCGGCTGATGAACCGGTTCGGCGGGCGCCGGGACGACTCGGACTCCAGCGACTAGCCGAGCCAGGTCCGCGACTCCCGCGGCGAGCCACCGGGGCTCCGGTCGCGGCGCCGCAGACGCCTCGCGCGGCTTTCGCCGCGAGCTGCCGGGGCTCCGGCGGCGACTCTCGCGGCGACCGCCCTCGCGGCTCCCTCGGCGAGCCGCCGGGGTTCCGGCGACGACTCTTATTCGGCTATTACGGCAGTGCCATCAGGGCCGAGGCCACGATCGTCACGTTGAACGGCCGCTCGGCCCGGAATTCCTCGTCCACGGTGACGTGGGCGACCTCGGCATACTGGCCGTCGCGCAGCTCGAACACGGTCAGCTCGGGCCGCTTGCGGTCCGGCTCGACGATCCAGTACGAACCGATGCCGAAGGATTGGTAGACGTCCTTCTTGCGGTTCCCGTCGTACAGCCAGGCGGTACCGACAAGCCAGGCGGTACCGGCAACGCTGGCTGCCCGGTGACTCGGGCTGGCGGCGGCGCGGGCTAGGAGCGGAGGTCAGCGCCCATATGGCGGGCGCGGCGGCCGAGGGCCGCCGAACGTGTAGGCCAGGTTGATCGCCGTGATCGCGATCCAGATCACCACGAGCGCCGTGAGTCCGCTCGTGCTACTCGACGGGATCGCGAGCGCGATCGCGCTGAGCGGGATGCCGAGCGACATCGAGACGATCGCGAGCGCCATCGGCCTGCGCTCGTGAACGTGCCTCATGGGCGCCTGCCTGGCTGTCGCCATGCGCTCATCGACCCGGGCGTCGATCTCCTTGCCGACCTTGTCGAGGAAGGACTCGATCACCGCCGACTGGTAGTCGGGACCCAGCTCGCGGTGCGTCTCAGCGGCTGCGCGTATCTCGTCGGGCGTCAATGAGCTACCTCTCACAAACCAAGATATATCTCATTGATGATACCGTCGCAAGCCGTGCGCTGCGGTGGCCGCGGGGACCGAGGCCGGCCGCCGGACGGGCCTGATCGTCAGGTACGCGGCGTCGGTCGCTGGCGCGGGCGAGAAGCTATCCGCCGGAACCCTGCGCACCAGCCGCATCTGGTATCTGGCGGCCCAGCTAGCCGTCTCCGCGTCCCGTGGCCGCGGGCTCGCCAGCCAGCGGGCCGCGCCGCACTCCAGGATCAGCTCGGCACCGGCGAGCGCGACCCTCGGATCGCCGAGCAGCCGCCGGAACAGCAACGTGGTCAGCGAGAACGGCGGGCTGGCGACCACCAGGAACGGCCGCTGGGGCAGCGGTACCCACCGCAGGTCAGCCTCGACCACCCGGACGAGCGGCTCGTCGGCGAAGCGGCGCCGCAGCCGCGCGGCCAGCCGCGGATCCCGTTCGATGGCGATCACGCGGGCGCCGCTGCGGGCGAGCGGCCCGGTCAGGGCGCCGTACCCGGCACCGAGATCGAGCACCAGGTCCCCCTCGCCAGCCCCGCTGGCGCGGATCAGCCGCGCGATCAGCCCGCGGTCAGTCAGGAAGTGAGCACCGGCCGGGTTCGGCGCCGGCAGCGGCCGCCCTGGCACGGAAGAACATGACCATACCCATGGTCTTCTCCTCGGCTCGGATAGCTGGCAGCGGCCTGCTGCCAGCTACGGGCTCGGCTAGCCCGCGCGTCTGTCGCGACTGCCCGACACCATAGGACGACCAGGCGCGAGCCCGCCACCGAATTATCGCCCGGCCAGCGCCGCGCCGACCGGCCGCAGCCGCACGCCTTCCACGCCCGGCCGGCGCCCGCGAGGCGATCCCGCGGCAGGCGTCAGGCCGGCTCGGCGGTGCCCAGCCCGGCCGGCCGGCCCAGGTCAGCGGCACTGCCCGGCTCGCCCAGGCGGTCCAGGTCAGCGGCACTGCCCGGCTCGGCCAGGTGGTCCAGGTCCGCGGCACTGCCCAGCTCGGCCAGGCGGCCGAGCACCGGCGGCAGCTCGCCGGAGTAGACCACGCCGAGCCGCTGCGTGGCGCGGGTCAGCGCGACGTACACATCTCCGAGACCGCGCGGCGACTCGGCCAGGATCCGGCCAGGCTCGGCGACGATCACCGAGTCGAATTCGAGCCCTTTGGCCTGCCGCACGGTCAGCACCACGACCGGCCGCTCAAGGTCGGGCTCACGCAGATCCTGCTGCACGCCGGCCTGCTCCCCCACCGCCGCGTCCGGCAGCACGGCGCTGACCGCCGCCCCGAGCTCGGCCAGCCGTCCAGCGGGCCCGATCACCGCGAGCGTCCCTTCCCCGGCCCGCGCGGCCAGCCGCTCCGCCGCCCGGGCCACCAGGCCGGGCAGGTCCGCCGGATCCGCCGCCAGCCGCCACGGCAGCACGCCTGACTCGCGGACCGAGCGCGGCGGCTCGGCCTCCGGGTCGATCGCGGCAAGCACGTCGGCAGCGACCGTCATGATCTCGGCCGGGGTGCGGTAGTTGACGGTCAGCGGCGCCAGCCGCCACCGGTCGCCCAGGTGCGGCCCGAGCGCCTCGGACCACGACCGGGCCCCCGCCGTGTCGCCCGTCTGAGCCACATCGCCGACCACCGTCATCGACTTCGCCGGGCAGCGGCGGATCAGCATCCGCCACGCCATCGGCGACAGCTCCTGCGCCTCGTCCACGATCACGTGGCCGAACGCCCAGGTCCGGTCGGCCGCCGCCCGTTCGGCCGCGGTGAGGTAGACGCCGGACTCCTGCCGAGCGGCCAGCCTGGCAGCGTCGAGCATGTCGGCGCCCATCAGGATCTCGGGATCGTCCTCGTCGTCGCGGCCGATGATCTCAAGCACGCCGCGCGCGTACGCCTCCTCCTCCTCGCGCTGCCGCCTGGCCAGCGCCTTCGCCACCCGGTCGTCGGTGCCGAGCAGCTCGGCGGCCTCGTCAAGCAGCGGCACGTCGGCAGCCGTCCACGGCGAGCCAGGAGCACGCCGCAGCAGCGCCCGCTGGGCCGCCGTCAGCGACGACGCGGCGGAGTCGAGCAGGCGGCCCGAGGCCAGCAGATCGGTGAGCAGCTGCCGCGGGGTCAGCACCGGCCACAGCTTGTCGATCGCCGCCCGGACGTCAGGGTCCGCGCGCAGCTCGGCCCGCAGATCATCGATGTCCGCCCGGCCCATCAGGTTCGCGCCGCCCAGCGGGTCGGTGCCCAGCCTGGCGGTCGCCAGCCTGGCCAGCTCGCCGATCACCTCAGCCGCGAACACCTGCCGGGCCTGGTTGTGCCGCAGCCGCGACCGCCGCGCCCGCTCCCTCGCTCTCGCCAGCGCCGGCCTGCTGAGCCGGTAAAGATCTTTTTCGAAACGAATCGCCACTCCCTCATGCGGCACGCGCTGCCGGTCCCGGACCGCCGCGGCGATCACCCTGGCCATCGCCGCTCGGCCCTTGACCTGCGCGATCTCGGCAGGCTCGGTGCCGGTGGCGGCGATGCCCGGCATCAGGTCGCCGATAGTGGCCATCAGCACGCTGGTCTCGCCGAGCGACGGAAGCACCTGGCCGATGTAGCGCAGGAAGGTGGTGTTGGGGCCCACCAGGAGCACGCCGCGCTTCTCCAGCTGACGCCGGTAGGTGTAGAGCAGGTAGGCGGCCCGGTGCAGAGCGACCGCGGTCTTGCCGGTTCCTGGGCCGCCCTGAACGACGAGCACGCCCGGCAACCCTGCGCGGATGATCCGGTCCTGCTCGGCCTGGATCGTCTCGACGATGTCGCGCATCCGCCCGGTGCGGCTCGCGTTCAGGGCGGCGAGCAGTGCCGACTCCCCGGTCAGTCCCTCGTGCCTGGTCGGGTCCGCGGCGGCCAGGTCGAGTACCTCGTCGTCGAGCCGCAGCACGGTCCTGCCGCGGGTCTTGATGTGCCGCCGTACCCGCACCTCACCCGGCGAGGCGGCCGTGGCCAGGTAGAACGGCCTGGCAGCCTCGGCCCGCCAGTCCATCAGCAGCTGGTCGTAGTCGTCGTTGTCGGCGTGCATGCCGAGCCTGCCGACATAGCTGCGGGCCCCGTCATTGAATTCCATCCGGCCGAAGCACAGCCCGTTCTCCGCGGCGTCGAACTGCGCGAGCTGCTGCCGGTACATCACCGTCAGCGCTTCCCGCTCGGTCCTCGCGGCCGGCGTGCCGCCGGCCTGCCTCAGCACCCTGGCGAGCCGGCCCGCGGCCCGCTCCCTGAGCTCGTCCAGCCGGTCGTAGAGCCCGGTGATGTACTTCTGCTCGAGGTCCTTTTCGATCACGGCACGGTCCTGCATGGACAAGTGCGTGTCCCTCCGGCTAGTGAAAAAACTGCCCACACAGCTTAGTCGCTGACCCCCGTACCCGATCTGTGCGCGCAGCCGCCACACTCCCGGGACCGCCGGCGCGGACCTGCGAACTCAGGCAGCACCGCCGCAGCCAATCGCGGACTACGCAGCCGGGCGCCATCGCGGCGGACGACGCGCCGCCGCCTTGCCGTGGCTCGGCGTTATCGGGATGGGCGGCCGTGCTCGAGGCGGGGGTCCGAACCGCGTGGGCCGAAGCCGGCCCCGGTGGGAAGCTTCGGGTCCCAGTCGAACACGACGGCGTCATCCTCATCGCCAATCAGCACCTCGGCGCCCGGCTCTGCGCCCGCTTCGGTGAGCGCCTCCTCGATGCCGAGCTTCGCCAGCCGGTCGGCCAGGTACCCCACGGCCTCGTCATTGCCGAAGTCCGTCTGCGTGATCCAGCGGCGCGGCTTGGTGCCCCGGATCAGGAAGCTGTTCGGTCCGGTCCGCACCAGCTCGAAGTCCGGGCCGTCCACCGCGCGCGGCCTGATCACGAGCCTGGTCGGCAGCGCCTCAGGTGCCGAGCGCCTGGCGCCGGAGATCACGGTCGCCATCGCGAACGCGAGCTCACGCAGTCCCTCACCCGAGGCCGCCGACACCGGGCAGACGGTCAGCCCTCTGGCCTCCAGGTCAGGCGCGACCATTTCGGCGAGCTCCCGTGCATCGGGAACGTCGATCTTGTTCAGCGCCACGATCCTCGGCCTGGCGGCCATGCCCGCGCCGGTCGCGACGTCATAGGCGTCGAGTTCCGCCTCGATCACGTCGAGGTCGGTGACCGGGTCGCGGCCAGGATCGGCCGTGGCGCAGTCCACGACATGCACCAGCACCGTGCAGCGCTCGACATGGCGCAGGAAATCAAGGCCAAGACCCTTGCCCGCGCTGGCGCCGGGGATCAGGCCAGGCACGTCGGCCACGACGAACTGGGTCTCACCGGCCTCGACGACCCCCAGATGCGGGATCAGGGTCGTGAAGGGGTAGTTCGCGATCTTGGGGCGCGCGGCCGACATCGCCGAGATCAGCGAGGACTTGCCCGCGTTCGGGAAGCCGACCAGGCCGGCATCGGCGATCGTCTTCAGCTCAAGCATGAGCTGCTTGTGCTCGCCGGGCTCACCACGCAGCGCGAAACCGGGCGCCTTCCGCTTCGCGGACGCCAGCGCGGCGTTGCCGAGCCCGCCATGCCCGCCCGTCGCCGCCGCGAACCTCGTTCCCATGCCGATCAGGTCGGCGAGCACCTCTCCATCGGCGTTCTTGACGACCGTGCCGTCCGGTACGCACACGATCAGGTCCGCGCCCTCCGCGCCGCTGCGATGAGAGCCCGAGCCTGGCTTGCCGTCACCGGCCCGGCGCAGCGGCCTGCGATGAAAGTCGAGCAGCGTCGCCGTGCCCGGATCCACCTGCAAGATCACGTCGCCGCCACGGCCTCCGTTGCCGCCGTCCGGGCCGCCGAGCGGCTTGAATTTCTCGCGATGGACCGACGCGCACCCGTCGCCGCCATCGCCGGCCTGCACGCGCAGCTCGGCCTGATCAGCGAACTCCGCCATCCCAGCCCCCTTGGAAGGATTGCCCGGCAGCCAGCTCGCCGACCTGGTACCACTCCTGGTCTAGCCGCGCGAGCCAGGCCGGTCTGGCTCAGGGACCGACTTAGCACGGATTTCGTGGCCACAAACCATCCCAAAACCGGCGTGATCATGACCGAAATCCGTGCTAAGTCCGAAAGCGGGACTGGCCAGCCGGTAGCCCGTCCGCCGATCCCGCGGCCCCGGCTACGACCTCAGGCCGCCTCGGCCGCGACCGGGATCACGCTGACCGCCCTGCGGCCGCGCCTGGTGCCGAACTCGACCCGGCCGCGCACCAGCGCGAAGAGCGTGTCGTCACCGCCACGTCCGACGCCGGTGCCCGGGTGGAAGTGCGTGCCGCGCTGGCGCACGATGATCTCGCCGGCGTTGACCAGCTGCCCGCCGTAGCGCTTCACGCCCAGCCGCTGGGCGTTGGAGTCGCGTCCGTTCCGGCTGGACGAGGCGCCCTTCTTGTGTGCCATCTCAGACCTTCTTCTTCTGGGTGGCGCGCGCCGCTGGCGTACCAATGCCGGTGATCTTCACCTGCGTGTACTTCTGCCGGTGGCCCTGCCGACGCCGGTAGCCGGTCTTGTTCTTGTAGTGGATCATGTTGATCTTGGGGCCGCTCGCCGGTCCCAGGATCTCGGCGGTGATCTCGTAGTCCCCGAGCTCAGCCCGGTCACTGATCACCTTGCCGTCATCCACGATGAGCACGGCCGGCAGCGTAATGGCCGAGCCAATCTCACCGGCGAGCTTGTCCACGGTCAGGACGTCGTCAACCGACGCCTTCTCCTGCCTGCCACCGCAGCGAACGATCGCGTACACGAAAGAACTCTCTCTCCCTGGTGCCAGCCCGCCGCGGGATTCGCGGAATCGATCGACATCGAGGCGACCGGGCTTGCCAACATTACGCGCCGCTCGCCCGCAGGATCTGCGCCGGTGGGCAGCCAGACACGCCGACCACAAAGACTATCAGACCGCGCGCCCGTCAGCCGCCGGGCTGTTCGTCCGATCCGGTCCTGGCGACCTGCGCCGGCTCGGCAGTCATGACGGGCTCAGATGCCTCATCAGACCCGCCCGGCCTGCCTGGCCCTTCGGCCCGCCCAGACTGCCCGCGATCGGCCGTCCGCGCGCTACCAGACCGCCCGGCCCTCCCGGCCTGCCCGCTCGGTCCATTGGCGTCGGCCGGTCCGACAGTCTCAGCAGGCTCGCTGATCCCGGCGGACGCACCGCTCCCTGCCGGCCCGTTGGCACCGGCCGGCCCGACCGGCCCGACCGGCTCGCTGATCCCGGCGGACGCACCG
>DATNIU010000133.1:0-26185 GCA_035604275.1 Streptosporangiaceae bacterium
GTGACGCTGCACGCGAACCTGACGATCCTGGCCCAGCTTGCCTCAGCGCTCGCCGCCACGCGGGACACGTAGCAGCCCCCTGATCAGCAACCCGCCCGAGGGCGGGGACTTCGCCATGCCCGGACACCGGAAACCGGGCCCGCTATGGCTCACGGGTGCCCGGTCGGGTCCGTTTGAGGCACACTGAGAGCCAAATCCGCAGGTCGGTAGGCTATTCGGGATGATCGCGAAGCAAGATCAACTGTTTCGCCGCTCGAAACGCCGACCCCTACTAGGGCGCGGCAGTGAGCGGCAGTGAGCTGTCCGGACGGTGGGCATCAGCGCGAGGAATGGGGAATGTCGTCATCAGCGGGTGCGCGGCACCGGGCCGGCCGTGGTCTCAGCGACTCAGTGCACCGGGGCCGCTTGGCGAAGGGCCGCTTGGCGAAGGGCCGCTTGGCGAAGTCCGCGTGAACTCCTGCGAGCTGTGCGACGCGAAGGCTTGACAGTCCTACGGATAACCGCTATCCCTTAGATAACCGTTAGGGAGGGCCGCACCGTGAAACAGGACGCCTTGCTTGCCATGCTGGCGAAGGGGCCCTCGCACGGCTGCCAGCTTCGAGCGCGCCCGCGCCAGGCACCCGGCCCGCACGGGGACGCGATGAACGACGGGCCGATCCGCGTCACGCGGACCCGGCTGGAGAGCGCGGGGCTGACGGCAGCCGCCCGCCGACTGCGCGAGACGGGCTGACTCATGGGCCGCTTCCTGCTCATCGGCCGCCTGGTCGCCCGCGACCTGAGGCGCCGCCCGGCCCAGGCGGCGCTGCTGCTTCTGGTGATCGCCGCCGCCGCGGCCACGCTCGTTCTTGGGCTCGTCCTGAACGGGGTGACCAGCAACCCCTATCAGCGCACCCGGGCGGCGACCGCGGGACCGGACGTAGTGGCCAGCTTCCTGAACCTGGCGCCGCTGCCGCCGGGCGGCCGCCTGGCCACTGCCCTGGCCGCCATGCGGGCACTGGCGCGCGCTCCCGCCGTCACCGGCCATGCCGGACCGTATCCGGTCGCCTGGGCCACGCTGCGGGTGCACGGCCTCAAAGCCGGGGCGATGGCAGAAGGACGCGACCAGGCTCTGGCGCCGATCGACCAGCCGAAGCTGACGCAGGGCAGCTGGGTGCGCGGCGACGGCGTGGTGATCGAGCGCAGCTTCGCCGACGCGCTCGGCATCAGGGCCGGTGACCTGATCACCCTGAACGACCGGCCATTCCGGGTGTCGGGGATCGCGGTCAGCGCCGCCAACGCGCCGTTCCCGCACGCCGACTTCGCCATGTACGGGGGTCCGTTCCCCACGGCGGGATTCGGCATGATCTGGCTCACCCGGGCCAGTGCCCAGAGCCTCGCCACGACCGCGCTGCCGCTGTCCTACCTGGAGGATCTGAGGCTGGCCGATCCGGCTCGGGCCGGCGCGTTCGACTCGGCACGCAGCACGGGCAGCATGGCCGCGCTCGGCCTGTCCTCCTGGCAGGACATCCGGCAGGAGGACAACAACCTGGTGGTCAGCGAGCAGCGCGCCCTGCTGGTCGGGAGCTGGCTTCTTGGCCTGCTCGCGATAGCCAGCGTGGCCGTGCTGGTCGGCGGCCGGATGGCTGAGCAGACCCGGCGGGTCGGGCTGCTCAAGGCGATCGGCGGCACGCCAGGCCTGGTGGCTGCCGTGCTCCTGGCCGAGAACCTGATCCTGGCCCTGATCGCGGCGGCGGTCGGGTCGCGGCCGGATGGCTGGCCGCGCCGCTCCTCGCCAGTCCAGGCGCTGGCCTGATCGGGATCCCCGGCGCGCCGTCGCTCACCTGGGCGACTGCCGCGTGGGCGGCCTGCGTAGCCGTGGCGGTAGCAGTTGTCGCGTCGCTCGCTCCCGCCATTCGCGGCGCTCGCACCAGCACGATCCGCGCGCTAGCCGACGCGGCCCGGTCGCCGCGGCGCAGGGCGGGCCTGATCGCGATCTCCGCGCGGCTGCCGGTACCGCTGCTGCTCGGGCTGCGGCTGGCCGCCAGGCGGCCGCGCCGGATGGTGTTGAGCGGGGCCAGCGTCGCCATCACGGTCACCGCGATCGTCGCCGTGCTGATGGTCGACGCACATAACGCCGCCGTCCGGCTCAACGGGCTTTCCGCGCTGGACAATCCGCGGACTGACCGGATCGATCAGGTGCTGCTGGTCATTACCGCCGTGCTGGCCGCGCTGGCCGCCGTCAATGCGATCTTCATCACGTGGACGACGGCGCTCGATTCGAAGCATTCGTCGGCACTGGCGCGGGCCCTGGGCGCGACTCCTGAACAGGTCATCGCCGGGCTGTCGGCCGCGCAGCTGCTCCCGGCGCTGCCGGGTGCCGTTCTCGGCATCCCGGCAGGCATCGGGCTGGTTTCAGCCGTCAGTCACGGAGGGACCCTGACCGTCCCGCCGGCCTGGCAGCTGCTTGCCGTGGTGCTGGGGATCCTCCTGGTGCTGGCCAGGCTCACCGCTATCCCGGCCCGGGCCGGCGCGCGGCTGCCCGTAGCCGAGGTGCTCCAGTCCGAGACCGCCTGATCCCGACGACGGTCCCGAGCTGAGCCGCACAGGCGCCTTTATGCTTCATCCATGGCTCATCCGTCAGACGCAGCGGTCTGGGAAACCTGGGAGTCGGTGTTTCTCAAGACCACGGCTCTAGGCAACATGATCATCGAGCGCAGCCTGGCCAGCGGCCAGCGCATCACGAGGATCGCCTTTGTTCCGCGCGGGGGGCTGTATCTCGTCAACATCCTCTCGCGGATGCTGGGCCTGTCAGGTGACCAGGTCATCTCTCTCGGCGTATCAAAGTACTCCAGGGAGCAGCCGGCCCAGGCCGGCGACTTCAAGATCGGCCAGCTTCCCGACAGGTCCCACGTCGCCGGGCAGGTCGTGCTGCTGGTAGACGAGGTTCACGACACCGGCCGCACGGCTGAATGGGTCCGCCACGCGCTCACCGAGCTCGGCGCCTCGGCCGTGCCGATGGCCGTCATTCATTACAAGCCGGGCGCCAACGCCACCAGCTACGAGCCGGATTTCTATATCGAGACCACCAACGGGTGGGTTCATTACCCGTGGGAGCCAATCGACTCCCTCGGCAGCGTCTACCAGGCCGCGTTGCGGCAGCAGGCGCTGTTAGCAAGCCCCGGCCACCCCGGCGGCTCGCAACCCGGTCCTCCCGTCAGGATCTAGCAGGCCGGCCCGATCCGGCGCGAATTGCCCCGGCCGGCGGCGCCGATTCGCGCGGTTCCACGGCACCGGCGAAATCGTTAAGCTGATCGGGACACAGCGAAAATGCCGGGCATCATCGCGCCCGCCCGACACGTCAGGAATGAAGTATGCCGCGTAAGGTGAACCGCCATTGGGAGGACCCCGAGATCGGCGAGTCCTACGTCCTGGAATGGTTAGGCGAGCAAGACGAGCGTAACCGCTTCCGGATCAAGGGCACTTCCATCGAGTTCGAGTGCGCGCCGAGCAAGTACTACTTCGCCGGCAAGCTGACCACGATCGAGGACATCCGGAAGCGACTGGGCGTGCTGTCCACCGGGCTCGGCGCGCTCGCCGAATTCCACGCGAAGGGCAACACCCCGGAGAACAGGAAGGTCACCAGGGACGGGGAGGCGCTCCACGAGCAGTACTACGAGCTGCTGCGGCGCGGCATCGGCGGCGACTCTCCCAAGGTGTACGAGGACCTGGTGGCCGGCAAGCCCTGGAAGCTGACCGACCTCGGCCGCATCTTCGGCTTCGACGAGCTCGAGGAACGGGCGATGTACGCGTACTCGCAGCCGAACAAGAACGTGCAGTTCATCGGCGAGGGCAACACCAAGAAGGTCAACCCGGTCTACATGTTCTCCCATCCGCAGTGGGGGAAGTACTTCATCGGGTGGTCAGCCCTCGAGAGCGCGCTGACCAAGATCCCGAATCTCGGCGAGCTCGGCCTGGGCTCAGTGCCCACCTACCGGGTCGAGCGATCAGGCTCGGAGCTGATGAAGTACCTCCGCGAGGCGGAGGGGCCGGCCTACATCTATCACGGCCTGCAGACCACCGGCACCAAGCGCTACGACTACTGGCCGGATGAGAACAGCCCGACCTGGTCCGCCGAGGTTGGCAACCAGCCGCATTACGCATCGGCGTCGATCATGCCAAGCTCGCACAGCTGGCAGCAGAAGGCCTACAAGAACGGCCTGATCAAGTTCTACTGCCCGTCGGCCAAGTACATCAACGCATGGGGCGGCATGGGCATCGTGGACGGCGGCGAGGTGCTCATCCCGCCGCGCACCATCACGTACTACAGCGGCTCGCCGATCACCGAGACCTGGATGGGCACCGACGTCACCATGTACGTGCTGACCGAGTTCACCGGCCAGCGCCGCAAGGGCATCCCGTTCGTCGACGACCATACAGTGATCGACGTCGACCTCTGATGCCGGCCAGGCCTGACCCGGACGTCGGCGCCGGGCGGGCCGCGGGTTGCGGGGACCCGGCAGCGATCGCGGCCTGCCCGCCGGCCTTCGTCGGCTACCCGCCCGGCGCCTTCCGGCGCTCACGGCCCAGTCCGGCCATTCCCGATCCCGTCGGGAAGCCGCTCCGGTAACGCACCGGAGCGGCCGCCGGGTGCTCGCCGGCCTGCGTCGGGGCCGGGGAGACCGACTGGACGCTGGCGGCGCTGCAGACCGCGGCGGCGTCGCTGGCCGGTCCTGGCACCTGGCTGCTGGTCGGGATGGCGCCATCAGGGACCCGATCATGCCGCGGTGAGTCGTGCAGGACCTCGGCCAGGTTCCTGGCATTGGCGTCCCGCGCGGTGAGCGACGGCAGCCCGAAGGTCGACTCGATCAGCGCGAGCGTGGACGTGTGCTCGAACGGGCCGCGATGGACGGCCCTCGGGTGCGCCAGGTTGGACACCACGATGGCCGGCACCCGGAACCCGAGCTGGGTGTAGTCCGGGATCAGCCGGCCGTCGGTGGGCGTCGTGCCGTCGCCGGTGTGGTCGACGTTCGCCGGGTTGGTGTCGTCGGTGACCTGCGGCGGCGGCACGTGGTCGAAGAACCCGCCCCACTCGTCGAAGGTCACCATGAGCACGGTGCTGTCCAGGTAACCGGCCTCGGAGAGGGCGTGGTAGGTGTCGGCGATGAACCGCTCCCCCAGCCTGATGTCCGCCAGGGGATGGTCATCGGCCGAGGTCCCGTTGCCCTCGGTGTCGAACGCCGGGTCGACGAAGCTGACATTGGGCAGCAGGCCCTGTGCCACCGTGTCGAGGAACGGCAGGGTGGTGACCGGGATTCCGAGCGCATCGGTGTCGCCGGCCGCGAACGGATGCCAGAACGGGAAGTACTTCAGGCCCCACAGAGCCAGGAAAGGCAGGTCACGGAAGAAGTACCCGCCGGTCGGGACGCCCTGGCTGTTGGGGATGGGCGACAGCCGGTCCCAGATGGCCGGCAGCGCCGAGATCTTGGTCGTGTTGTGGTCCCGGTCGGTCTGGGCCGCGTGCTGGTAGAAGCGGTTGGGGAAGGTCTCGCCGGCGAACGAGCAGAAGTAGCGGTCAAGGACGGTGTAGTTCTCGGCCAGGGCCCCGATCACCGGGAGGTCGGGGACGGCCTTGCGCCGGTGATCGCGGCCATGCTCGTGGTCGTGCTCGAAGTTCGTGTAGTAGCCGACCGGGAAGGTGTTGGCCTTGGCCAGCGTCACGCCCGGGTTGGCGGCCGGTGCCGTGGGCCGCTGGAGGAACCCGTCCATCTGGCCGAAGTTGTACTGCACAAGGAACCCTTCCCAGCTATGGTCGGGGTCGCTGTACCCGCAGCCCTGGAAGTCAGGGGCCAGCGGGTAGTTGGGGTAGACGTTGCCGTCCGTCGACAGGTAGGTCATGTCGTGGCGGCCGTCGGCGCCCGGCAGCCAGCTGAGGAAATGGTCGAACGACCGGTTCTCCATCATCAGGATCACCACGTGCTCGATGCCGTTCGAGCCGAACGGAGACCGCGCAGCGGCGCCGGCCGCCGCCTGAGACAGGAACTCCGAGCCGGTGATCGCGGCGCCCGTTGATGCGCCCATTAGCTGTAGAAAGGTTCGACGTGTCAGCATGAGGCCCAGTATGAGCAGCGATGCCAGCCAATGCCAGAGCGGCCACGTGGCGGCCCGGTGAAACTGAGGTGACGAGATGATCGACGGCGCGAACGAGACGACCTGGCTGGACGCTACAGCTCAGGCTGACCTGGTCAGGCGCGGCGAGCTCAGCTCCGGCGAGCTGGTGGAGGCGGCGATCGCCCGGATCGAGGCGGTCAACCCGCAGCTGGACGCGGTGATCAGGACCCGGTTCGACCAGGCCAGGCAGGAGTCGGCGGGCGGCACGCCGGCCGGCCCGTTCGGCGGCGTGCCGATCCTGTTCAAGGATCTGGGCTGCACGGTTCAGGGCGAGGCGACAGCGTTCGGCCTCGGGCCGCTGCGTGACCTCGCCTGGCCGGTGACGTCCTACCTGGCCGAGCAGTTCCTGGCGGCCGGCTTCGTCCCGCTCGGCCGCACCAACGTGCCCGAGCTTGGCACGACGGTGACCACCGAGGCGAGAAGCTTTCCGCCGGCCCGCAACCCCTGGCATCCCGGTCATTCGACCGGCGGCTCGTCCGGCGGGTCGGCGGCCGCGGTAGCCAGCGGCATGGTGCCGGTGGCGCACGCCAATGACGGCGGCGGATCGATCAGGATCCCGGCGAGCGAATGCGGCCTGGTCGGGCTCAAGCCGACCCGCGGCCGGGTCAGCCAGGGCCCGGTGATCGGCGAGGCCTGGGCCGGCGGCACCATCGACGGGGCAGTGACCAGGACCGTGCGGGACGCGGCCGGAGTGCTCGACGCGATCAGCGCCCGGATGCCCGGCGAGCCGTACTACGCGCCGCCGCTGCCGCGCCCGCTGGCCGCCGAGGTCGGAGCCGACCCTGGCCGGCTGCGGATCGGAGTGCTCGACCGGCCAGGCGATCAGGCCTTCCTGGACGATCCGCAGTGCCGCGCCGCGGTGACCGGCGCGGCACGGCTGCTTGAGTCGCTCGGCCACCACATCGAGGAGTCCGCGCCCGGCGCCATGTTCGAGCCGGAGTTCGGCGGCCACTTCACGACGATCATCGCCGCCGACGCCGAGGCCACCTTCCAGGCGTTCGAGTTCCTGCTCGGCCGCCCGATCAGCGAGGACGAGATCGAGCCGCGCAACGCCGCCCACCGGCGGTCCGGCCAGGCGCTCAGCGCCGTGGCCTACCTGCAGAGCCGGATCTGGATCGGGATGTGGGCGCGCCGCATGGCGCACTGGTGGACCGACCACGACCTGCTGGTCACGCCCACCCTGGGCGGCCCGCCGCCCGAGCTTGGCTGGTTCACGGCGGACGGGCCGGAATCCGAGGGGAAGCGAATCGCCAGCTTCATCCCCTACACCGCGCAGTTCAACATGACCGGCCAGCCCGCCATCAGCCTTCCGCTGCACTGGACGCCCGGCGGCCTGCCGGTCGGCGTCCAGCTCGTCGCCGCCTACGGCCGGGAGGACCTGCTGATCAAGGTCGCCAGCCAGCTTGAGCAGGCGGCGCCGTGGAGCGAGCGACGGCCGCGGGTTCACGCCTAGTGTCTGGCTTGATCGGCATCTGGGCCGCTATCGGCCAGGATGCGGAGAACGGCGGGCAAGCTCATGCGATGCCCGCTATGCCGACTACGCTGGCGGCCTGAGTAGCGGCCTGACCTGCATTCGGCGGTGGCGACCTTGATCCTGAACCTGATGCGCGCGCTGGCCGGGGCGCTCGCCGCCGGAGTGCTTCCCGGCTATTTCTGGGCCGGGTTCGTGCGCCGCTCGGACGGTCTCGCCGAGCGGCTGGCGTACTCGGCGGCATTGTCGATGGCCTCGGTTCCGGCGATCGCGGTGCTCCTGGCCCGGGTACTCGGCACCGGCGTCACGCTCCTCGTGGCACTCGCTGCCATCGCCGTCGTCGCCGGGTCAGGCGCGCTGGCCGGCCGGCTGAGGGGCGCCGCCGCCGGGCTGGCCGAACCGGCGCTGCCGCGACCGGCCGGTATCCGCGACGGCCGGGCGCTGGCCCTGCTGCTGTTCGCGCTCGGCCTGGCGCTGGCCTCGGCGCTCGGCCTGCCGACGCCGACCTGGGTGCTGATCACGATGCTGGCGGCGCTGGCGGCGGCCGGCCTGCTGGCGCACCGGGGCACCGGCCGGGACCGCGACCGGGACCGCGAGCGGGACGGCGAGCGGCCCCAGGTCCCGAGCGTGACCCTGCGGGCGCCGGCCCTCGGGATCGTGCTGGCGCTCACGGCCCTGCTCGCGTACGCGGGGGTGGTCCGGCATGACTGGCCGTACCTGCGGGGCGAGGACCAGTTCTCGCACGCGGTCATGACAGAGCAGATGCTCGCTCACGGCTCCTACAGCTCCTACCTGGTCTACCCGCCAGGGTTCTCGACGCTGAGCGCGGTCATCTGCCGGCTGACGGACCTCCAGCCGCTGGCCCTGTTCCCCGTCCTCGCGCCCTCGTTGCTGCTGCTGACCACGCTCGGCGCCTACGCGCTCGCCACCAGGCTGTGGGGCTGGGGGTACGGCCTGGCGGCGGCCGTGCTCTCCGGCCTGGTCCTGGTGGGCCCGTACGCGAGCTTCGGCGGCGGCCTGTATCCCGACCTGCTCTCCGCGTTCTTCCTGATGGTCATGGTCGTCGCCGCGCTGATCACGCTCTACCAGGCGCCATCGGCCCGTTCCGGCCTGCTGGTCACGGTCGTCGGCGGGGCGGTGGTGCTCTACCACTCGGTGGCCAGCATGTACCTGGTGCTGCTGCTGGCCACGGTGACGCTGGTCTGCCTGCCCTACCTGCTGCTGCGCGGCGGCCGCCAGGGACGGGTGCTCGCCCGGGCGATCGCTCTCGCGCTGGCGGCGCTCGGCACCCTGTCGGTGGCGTACGCCTGGTACATCTATGACCTCGGCAGGTTCCTCGGCACGGGCACGAGCGCGCGCGCCACCATCGGCCTGGACGTCGACACCCAGGCGGTCCTGAAGGCCGGCGAACTGCTCGACTGGGTCGGAACGCCGATCATCTGGCTCGGCGTGCTTGGCTTCGCGGCGCTGGCGATGACGATCCGGCGGCTGCAACGGCCCGCGCAGGTGCTCGCCGCGCTGACGGTGCTGCTCTGGTGCGTGATCATGTACCTGGGCAGCCGCACCTCGGTCGACGGCTTCCCGCAGCGGTTCGAGCGCGACGTCGGCGCGCCGCTGACCTTGCTCGCGGCGCTCGGCCTCGGGCTGATCGTGCAGTCGCTGGCCCGGCTGCGGACCGGCAGGCTGAGCGTCGCCGGGCTGGCGGCCGCGGGTACCGCCGCGGTCATCGTGATCACGGCTGTCCAGTTCGCCGACAACCTGGTCACCGACAGCCAGCCGTCGCGCGAGGTGCTGACCGGTCCCGAGGCGGCTGCCGGGGACTGGCTCCGGCAGCACAACACCGGCGGCTCGATCATCTCGACGCCTGACCTGCGCCGCGGGATCACCAACCGCGCCGTGCTCGCCATGGGCGGCTACACCGGGCTCCAGTCCTACGACCTGCCCAGGATCGAGCACCCGCGGTCGCTTCCGACCGCTGGCCGCGCGCCGCTGCTCGACTCACGCGAGGTGCTGCTCAACCCCGCGACCTGCGCCGCGGCCGACATCATCGCCAGGGACGACGTCCGGTTCATCTTCTTGTACTCCGCTGGCACCGAGGCCGATTACGCCGCGTTCCGCGCCGACCCGGACGGGTACCGGGTGGTCTTCGAGAACTCCCAGATCGTCATCTACGCGCCGCTGCCGGCCCCGGGCTGCGCGGGCTAGGTGACCCGCTGCCAGGAATCCGTCCAGCGGGTGCCGCCCATTTATCGCTAATTAATCATCCGGCATGGGCGGCGAGCCGGTCCGCCGGGCTCGCCGGGTGGCCCGACGGCCGCTCGGCGCCGCGGCGCCTGGCGTACCTGGGCAGCGCGGCGAGGCTGAGCGCTCCGGCGGGCGGCAGCGTCACGATGGCGAGCAGCTGGTAGCGCCACGAGAACTCCCCGACGTCGGACATCAGCAGCACCGCCACGCCGGCGCCGAAGAACAGCAGGCAGCCGAGTGTGAGCTGGCGCCGCGCCGCGGTGGTCCGGCGACGGAGAACGGCGAGCGAGCCCGCGAGCCCGGCCAGCACGGCGAGCAGCAGCAACGGCCCGGGCGTGTAGCCGCCGTGCCGCTGGTAGGCCCGCAGCAGCTTCGCGCCAGGCGCCCAGACAAGTGCCCGGCCGCCGTAGGCGGGACGGAGGGTCTCGTAGCGCAGCGGGCCGCCCGACGACCTGAGTATCAGGCCAAGGACGATGCCGTCCTTGCTGCTCACGTTGATCGTGGGCGGGAATGACGGGTAGCTGTTCTGGAACTGCCAGCGCGAGATCGGCGTGTCGCCCGCGTCGGTGACCCTGACCGCCGCGAACAGCTTCGCCGCGTCGCTCGCGTAACCGGCGAGCACTCGCAGCGGCTGCTGCTCGGCCACCGCGACGATGAAACCGGACACCGTCTGCCTGCGGCTCATCCCTGGCGGCGGCTGATAGGTCTTGAGCGGCGACTGGCTATCGTGGTCCAGCCAGTCGGGACCGTGCGCCCGGGCCGCGGCGGTCGGGCACAGCGCGCGCTCGTAGGCTGGCAGCCTGAGCGTGGCGCAGTCGGCGGCCTCGGCGACCCGGCCGTAGGAAGATCGCAGTCCGTTGTCCGATAGCCAGAAATGGCCGGTCAGCGCTAGCGACCAGGTGCAGTAGGCGAGCACAGGCAGCGCGAAGGCCGCCGCTCCGGCCGCGCCCCTGGCCAGCGCCTGCCGCCAGCCGCCAGCCGCGGCGGCCACGAACAGCACGAGCGGCACGACCAGGATCTCGCCCGGCTGCCACACGGTCGCCGAGGCGCCGAGCGCCAGGCCGGCCACGACGCACGCGAGCAGTGACGTGGCTGGCTTCCGCAGCAGCACCGCCAGGCCGGCCACGATCAGTGCCTCGAACCAGACGTTCGGCATGATCGTGGCTTCCATCTCCAGCTGGTAGGCGTCGAGCAGGACCGGCGCGATGGCGATCGCCGCCAGCCAGCGCGGCACGCCGCGGCGCAGCAGGACGAGGTACAGCGTGACGGCCATCGCCAGGCCGAGGAGATGCTGGACCGCCTCGACCGCGCCGAGGCCGCCGACGGCCAGGATCGCCTTCAGCGGAACGTCGTAGCCCAGCGGGTCCCCGCCAGGCCAGGCACCGTACAGGTACTTGACCGAGTCGACGTACAGCAGCGCCGGGTGGTACGACTCCTGAGTCAGCACCCGCAGCGCCAGGCCGACCGCGAACAGCAGGCCGGCCAGCCAGTTCCGGCGCAGCAGCGGGACCAGCCGAGCGGCCGGGCTCAGCACGGCGGGGCTCAGCACGGCGGGGCTCGGCACGGCGGGCCGGTCCTGGGCACTGTCCCTGGCGCCGGGCGAATCGCCGCACGGGTCGGTCGGATCCGGCAACGCAGCCCCCTTCGCCAGTCAGCCGCGGCGCACTGCCCTATCGCGCGCCGGACCCTGCCCGTGCCCGTGTCCGGCGGCAGCCGGTCGCCGGACGGCCGCCGACGCAGGCAGACAGCCGGCGCGGGTGGCCGACCGCGGAGCGGCCACGGCGGCTCAACCGCTGATCAACCGGGGCGACGGGAGCACAAGCCTACTAAAGGCCGGTCAAAGTCTATTGCGGGTCAAAATCGTAACTGCGCGCATACCAGCACGCAACCGGCCAGTCCGCGCGTGACCAGCGATGACGCACTCCGCGGCAGCGCCGCCGCGGCATCACCTCGGGCAGCGTCCGCAGGTCAGCAGGTTGCCTTCGAGGTCGAGGGCACCGTCACCGGGCTGGCGACCTCGGGCCAGGCCGGGCCCGCCCTCATCCGGCCGGCAGGACGGCTCGGGGGTCATCGCTCCGGTCGCCTTGATCGCCTTGATCACCTGGCGGTTCGTAGGAGGGAAGCTCGCGCATCCGCCGCAGCGGCGAAAAGAAGACCGGCAGGAACGCGACCGATCCCCCGGCTGCCGCGATCAGCAGGGTCTGGCGGACGCCGATCGCGGCGCCGAGCACGCCGCCGAGGAATCCGCCGAGCGGCATGGTGCCCCACACCAGGAAGCGCATCGTCGCGTTCATCCGGCCGAGCAGCTCGGGCGGGCACAGCCCCTGGCGAAAGCTGAGCTGTGTGACGTTGTAGACGACATTGCCCAGCCACATGACCGTCTGGGCGACGGCGAGCAGCGCGAGAGTCCAGTCGCGGTGCACGAACGGCGCGGCGAATCCGCATGGCCCGGCAATCGCCGCGGCGATCCAGATGGCCGGACCCTGGCCGACCTTCTGAGCGAACCTGCTGGCGACCAGAGAGCCGATCAGGCCGCCGACCGCGGACGTGGACGTGATCAGGCCGATGATCCCAGGGGCGATCCGCAGGTCGCGGGCGAGAAGCAGATAGAAGACGGCGAAGGCCATCGAGCTGAACAGATTGAACGACCCGGTGCAGGTCGCGATCGCGCGCAGCAGCCGGTTGCCGAGCACGAACCGCAGCCCGTCGCCGATCTCGCGGCGCAGGCGCCGGTCCGGCTTGCGCTCCGGCCTGGGCGGCCTGACCTTGATGGCGGCGACCCACCCGGCCGACCAGAGGAAGCCCAGCGCGTTGACGAGCACCGCGTAGGGTGCCGTGACCGCCTGGATGAGCAGGCCGCCGATGCTCGGGCCCGCGATCTGGCTGACCGACTCGCTCGCCTGGAGCCTGGCGTTGCCGCCGACCAGCAGCTCGCGGTCGACGAGCTGCGGCAGGTAGGACTGGTAGGCCACGTCGAAGAAGACCGTGCTGACACCGGCGACGAGCGCGACCACGTACAGCTGCCAGATCGTCAGGATCCCCAGCAGCTTGGCGAGCGGTATCGACCCGAGCAGTGCCGCGCGGATCAGGTCGTTGGCGATCAGCACGGACCGGCACCTCATCCGGTCCACCCAGGCGCCGGCCGGCAGCCCGACCAGCAGGAAGGCGGCGGTCTCAAGCGCGGTGAGCAGGCCGACCTCGAACGTGGACGCGTGCACGACCAGGATCGCGACCAGCGGCAGCGCCAGCTGGCTGATCATCGTCCCGAACTGGCTGACGGTCTCGCCGATCCAGAGCCGCCGGAACTCAAGGTGATGCCACAGCCCGCCGCGCCGCGCGGGCCGGCGGAGAACAGGTTCCGCATCGTTCACGATGGCCATCGTGGGCGAGTGATTGGGTTTTGTCAATCACTTATTAGGATGGTGGTCGTGACCGAGCGCAGGCAGGCGACCGACGAGGAGGCGAAGGCCCTCGCCTCCTCGCTGCGGCTGCGGATCCTGCGGATCTGCCTCGAGGCGCGCACGAACAAGGAGATCGCGCAGGTTCTCGGCCGGGACCCGGCCAGCATCCTGCACCACATCAGGACGCTCGTCAGGACCGGCTTCCTGGCGCCGCAGCAGGAGCGGCGCGGCGCGCGCGGCGCGCGCGAGATTCCCTATCTCGCGACGAAGAAGTCCTGGCGGCTCAGCACGCCGGCGATGGACCGGTCGATGCTCGACACATTCCTCGAGGAGGTCGCGCTCGTGCCGGCGGCCGAACTGGACATGACCCGGCTCGGCCTGCGGCTTTCCCCCGCCGATATGACCGAGTTCCGCGCCAGGCTCCAGAGCCTGCTCGAGGACATCGCCACCCGCCCGGACAACCCGGCAGCGCCGGCCTGGTCGGTGTTCCTCGCCGTGCACCCGGACCCGAACCGGCCCTGACCGGACTCCGTCGGCCGGGCTCCGGCGGACCCGTCCGCGCCGCCTGGCGCGGCGCTCGCAGAGCAATGCCGGCCGGCGGCGATAGCGCGCCGTTGATGTCGGCGCCCGTATCGCCCAGCTGCCCGGCACGCCAATCCGCAGGTCTTGACCATTCCTCACCGCCAGTACGGAACCCCCGACTCCGAGCCCTTCGCTCCCGTGCTCGACCGCCTCACGGCTAGGTAACGGACAGATAACGGTCCTGTTCAGAGCGTAACGATCCGCCCATGCCCCCGCAGAACGGCCATTCCCGAGGTGTCGGAATCGCGGGTGCGCGGCGCGGCGGTGTGGCAAGGTGTGGGGTCATGGACGCTAGCTCTGGCCCGTCCCGCCGAGCGATCCTGGCCGGTCTCGGCGGCCTGGCGGCAGGAACGATCAGCGCGGGGTACCTCGGGGCAGCCTCTGCCGAGGCGGCGATCGCCAGCCGGCCGCACTGGCCGCACACCGGCCCGTGGCGGCTGGTCCCGGACACCGGCGCGTGGTTCGGTGCCTACCCCGGCGGGGGCAACGCTCCACCGGGCCCGTACGAGGCAATGACCGGCCGCAAGCTCGACATCGTGATGCGGTACGAGGCGCTGGACGGCGCGTGGCCGAACGCGGCCGACCGGGCGCTGATCGCGGAGGGCCGGTGGCTGTCGGTCTGCTGGTCGTCCCGGCTGCGGGCGACCGGGGCGCTGGCAACCTGGGCCGACGTGGCGGCCGGGAGGTACGACGAGCAGATCACCGCGCAGGCTCGGCGGCTCGCCTCGGTCGGCCAGGTGCTGGTCGGCTACGACAACGAGATGGACGGCCGCAGCCGGATCGCGAGATCAGGACCGCTGTCGGACTACCAGGCGGCATATCACCACGTCCGGGGAATAGTGAAGCCGATCGCGCCTGACGTGGTCTGGATGTGGTGCCCCACGGGCAGCAACCGGACCAAGGAAGTGGCGGACTGCTATCCGGGCGACGGCTGCGTGGACTGGATCTGCTACGACCCTTACGACCCGACGCTGAGCAAGGGCGGTCCGCTCGAGGCGTACCGGCCGTTCCCGGAATGGCTGGCTAAGGAGGGCATCGGCGCCGGCAAGCCGCTCGGGATCTGCGAGACCGGCTTCCACCGGGACCGCGACAACGCTGGCGAGGCCGCTGCCTGGATGAATGCCGTTCCCGACGCGATCGCCAAGCTCGGCATTCGGATGTGGCTGTGGTTCAACTCCACTGGCGGCCTCGGCAACACCTCGGTCGCGCCAGGGTCGGTGGCCGCCGGAGCGCTCAGGAAGATCGGCAGCCACCCGATTCTCAGGCGACCGCACTGATAGCAGCGCGGCCGGCCGCTCGCGCTCGCGGCCCGGGTATCCGGCACGCCACCAGCCCGCTGCGGCGAAGGGCTCGTCGTGCTGCCCGTGGTCGCCGATGATGGGTGGATGATCACGGCTAGCTTTCCGGCTGAGGCGCTCGAGCGAGCCGGGCTGCCGGCGGCCGAGGCGGCGGACTGGGCCGCCTCGGCCCCGGATCCGAGAGGCGCGTTCGGCGCCGCGGCCGACGGCGCCAGCGTGTTCCTCGGCCGCGGGCAGGCGCTCGCGGCGCGGCTGCCCGATCCTGCCCGCTGCTCGGCCGACGAGCGCGCCGCCCGTCAGGCGATCGCCGCAGTGCTGCACGACGCGCGGGAGAGCTTCCTGCGCTGGCACGCCGGGGCGCTCTATGACGCGGTGACCGGCAGCCGCACCAGGTCGCTCCGGGTCACCGAGCTCCTGAGCGAGGTCGCGGCGCGCGTGCCAGGGCTGGTGCCGACCCAGGCCGAGTCGCGAGCCGAGCGCGCGCGGATGCTGCCGGACAAGCACGGCATCGAGCTCGACCAGGGACTGCTGGTCGCGCACGTGCTCGCGTCGCCGCGCGCCGGGCGGCACCTGATCGCCTCGATGCTGCGCCCGATGCCCCAGGCGTACGAGCGGCTGGGCGAGCTGCGGGCCACCGGCACGGCTGACCTCGGCCCGGTGCGGGTCACCCGCCGGGGCCGGGCCGGCGTCCTTGAGCTGACCAACCCCCGGTACCTCAACGCGGAAGACGACGTGACGCTCGGCCCGACCGAGTGCGCGGTCGACATGATCCTGCTCGACCCGGAGATCGAGGTCGGCGTGATCCGCGGCGGCCCGGTGGATCACCCCAGGTACCCGGGCGTCCGCGTCTTCGGATCGGGCATCAATCTCACCCGGCTGTACGGCGGGCGGATCGACTACCTCTTCTACCTGCTGCGCGACCTCGGCTACGTGAACAAGATCTACCGCGGCATCGACCTCACGGCGGCGGGCCAGGTGGCAGCGCCGGAGCACGCGGCAGGCGGCCAGGACGGCACGGTCGAGAAACTGTGGGTCGCCGCGGTCGAGCGCCTCGCGGTCGGCGGCGCCTGCCAGCTGCTGCACGTGGTCGACCACGTGATCGCCACCAGGGGGTCGCGCCTGTTCCTGCCGGCCCGCAAGGAAGGGATCATTCCCGGCGCGTCGAACCTGCGCCTGCCCCGCTTCGTCGGAGACCGCGCCGCCCGCCAGGCGATCCTGTCGGGCCGGGAGTGGACCGCCGGCGACCCGGACGCGGCGCTGCTCTGCGACGAGGTGGTCGAGCCAGGCGACATGGACCGGGCACTCGACGCGCGGATCGAGGCGCTCACCAGCTCCGGGCTGGTGAACGCGGCGGCCAACCGTCATGTGCTGCGGGTCGGCCAGGAGCCCGTCGACCTGTTCCGCGAGTACATGGCGGCGTTCGCGATCGAGCAGGCGCGCTGCCACCTGAGCCCGGCGCTCGTCCGCAACCTGGAGCAGCACTGGAACGCCCGCGACCGCAGCTCCTGAGCCGGTCCGCCGCTGGCCTGCAAGCGGGTCCGTCAGCTCATGGGCCTCCAGCTGACGAAGAACCGCCTGGCCTCCGGCTTCCGGCCGCCCGCGCGCGTCGCGGCCAAGAGCGGCAGCCTGATCGGCGTCATCCGCAACGAGGTCGGCGTCATCGAGTACCCGGACGGCCGCGGCTATGCCGCGGCCGTCTTCACCCAGGCCCGCCGGCCGTGGCAGGACGACGCGGCCATCAACAGCGTCATCGGGACCGCGGCCTCCGCAGCGGTCAGCCTGCTCACCGACCAGGGCGCTGACGCCGCGGCCGGCCGCACCGCCAGACCGGCGGACAGCCCGCGCACGTCCAGCAGGGCTTGACGAAACCGCTGGCGAAACTCAGCTTGATCATCAGTGCTGACTTTCGCTTGCCGGGGCTGCGCTGTTCTCCCCCACATCGCGTCCTGCAGCCCATAGTGCGCGGACGTGCATGGCGAATCGGTCGAACACCCCGTTGTCCTGGCAGCGGCGCAGGTGGAAGGCCGGTGACTCGTACTCGGCCAGGTTCGCCAGGTGCGGGGTGGTGATGTCCAGCGCGGGCGGTGGTGATGCAGGTCGGAGCCTGTCATGTAATACCGTCGTAGCGTGGATGATCGTGGCGGCGTGTACCAGCCGCTGACCCTGGCCGGGCTGGGGCATCTGCTGTCCAGCGCTGATGAGTCGCGCCGGTGGCGGCTGATCGCCGAGTTCCTGGAGGAGTACCGCTGGGAGCCGGTCCCGGCTCGGCTGGCGCTGCTGGATGAGGAGCCGACCGGCACCGGTGACGAGCACTGGGATGTCTTCCTGGCCGCGCTGGCGGAGCATCTGTCTGCGCGCGATGGCCGGTCTGCGCCGGCCTGGGCCGGGTCACGGTCGCTGCGGCGGCTGTGGTTTCCGTTCAACACCCCCGCGGCGCGGGTGGATGCCGTGGTGCATGCCCCGGCGGCGTTTCGCCGCCGGGGAGTTTACGTCGCGGTGCAGGAGCTGGAGGTCGCGTGAGCGCGGATGATCCGCTTCTTGACCGGGAGGCGATTGCCGGGGCGTTCCGGCGGCTCGGTGACCGGCTGGCCCGGCGCGGCCTGACCGCCGATGTGTACGTCTTCGGCGGTGCCGCCATGGCGCTGGCGTACGACGCGCGGCGGGCGACCCGTGACATCGACGCGGTCTTCCAGCCGCACGGCGTGGTGGTGGAAGAAGCCTGGCGGTCGCTGACGAGCTGGGGTGGCCGCGGTGGTGGCTGAACGAACAGGCCAGCGCTTACGTCGCTCCCGGCGGCGACCCGGGCGCTCCCCGTGTGTTCGACCACCCTGGACTGCGGGTATCGGCAGCCTCGCCGGAGCACCTGCTGGCGATGAAGGTACTCGCCGCCCGCCGCCGTGACGCCGAGGACATCAGGTTCCTGGTTAAGCACCTGAACCTGGCCACCGTCGAGGAGGCGCTGCGGCTTTGTGCCGAGATCTTCCCCGACGAGGAGGTACCAGAGCGGGCAACTCGACGGCCTGGAGAGAACCCTCAGCCAGGGATGACGCGGAGGGCAGCGCCGCCTTCGGGTACGCACGGACGCGGATTCGCGACTGCCTATTTCACAACGTAATACCCGGCCATATGGAAGTACGAGCCGCCTTCCATCGTATTGAAGATGCCGGGCGTGATCTCGACGATGTGCGGGCCGGCTACCTTCCACCGCCAGGCGAACAGCACCTCCCCAGGGAGGTGGCGCGCGGAGCTGGTCTTGTCCTGCCAGATTCCGGTCCGGTCGAATGTCTCGCGCCCGTCGATGAAGACTCTCGCATGGCCCGTGCCGCAGCAGACGTCACCCAGCGTGCCGATGATGGCGATCGCCCGCCCGGTGAAGGTGATCAGGAGCGGTGCGCCCGCCAGCTGCCCGCTGTCCGCCACGAACTCGGCACGACGCCAGAACCCCGGATCGGCCGGAGCTCCGGCCGGGTCAAGCGCCGCGGCCGCAGCCATCAGCGTGATGCCGCCGTTGAGCTGCCATGACGTCAGCAGGCCGAGCGGCGGCGGGCCGCCGAAGAACCGGCCGTAGCCGCCGTCGGCGGTCACGCCGGCGCCTGCGGCAGATGCGTTGGTCAGCAGCCAGGTCCTGGCGAACGCCTGATGATCGAGGACAGCGAGGCTGTACATGGCCTCGACCAGGGGCTCGACCACGTCGTTGTCGGCCTGCATGTCCACGAAGATGCCAGCGCCGTCGCTGAGGTAGCGGCCGACGGCACGCGCCGTCGCGACCGCCTCCCGGAGATAGCCCTGGTTACCGGTGAACCTCGCGAGCGCGGCGCCGGCCCAGATCATGTTGCCGTTCACCGAGGCGTAGTAGCGCCCGCCGAGCTGCCTGCACGACGAGCCGTTGTCGAAGAGATAGGCGGTATAGAGCGGCACGACCGGATCGAGGAAGTACTGCCGCACATCAGCGTACTTAGCCTCAGCCTTGGTGAGATAGCTGCCGTCGTGCGTTACCTGGTAGAGCAGCAGCGCGGCCTTGATGTAGTTGGAGTCGGTCTCCAGCGTCTTCAGGTCGCCGGGCCTGCCGTACGGCAGCTCGTAATCGATCGCCGGGCAGGCGCCCCGCGCGTACACCGCCGACTTGACGCTGTCCACCCACCTGAAGGCCGCCTCCGCCTTCGCCAGCGCGATCGGATCGCCGGTGACCTGGTACTCGCGAACCATGGCGACGGCGTCCCACATGGCGACGTCGCTGGTGCCGGTCTCGGCCGGAACGAACAGGTGGGCCGTCCTGGCCAGGGTGCTCACTATCGGCAGCACACCCCGGTCGCGGGTGAGCTGCCAGCGGAAATACAGCGTGTCGGTGAGCGAGTCAGCGCCCCAGTCCCGGTTCTTGGTATTACAGATCACCGGGACGCACATATGCCATTCGCCGCTGCCGTTGTAGTACCTGGTCTCCAGCAGGCGGATCGCCCTGGCCGCGAGCACCGGGTAGCCGTCGGTGCTGACCGCTGGCGCGGCGCCGCCGCCCAGCCCGATCACGAGCGGCACGCCGGCCAGCATCACCGCCGCGAGCGCCACGCCCCGTGGCCAGAGACCGCTGCCCCGGCTGACCACAGGACGAACTCCGTTCATGTCCTGACACGCTACCCGGCCGCTGAAGCACAGTCTGGGCTAATTTGGGCACAACCTCGGCCAGGTGCCGGCCCGGCTGCGACATCCGCGGCGCACCTGGCGCTCCGCGACGGCCAGGCAGCCCGATTTACCTACGTTTCGTCGTCGCCTTGCTGGGGAGACAGTGCCGGGCGAGTCCACTGACTGCAAGCGCAGAGCGGAGATCCGGGTCATGAACAAGAAGTTCTCGATCAGCCTTATCGGACTCATCTACATCGTGGTGGGAATCATCGTCGCCGTCGACAAGCACTACATCACGCTGAGCCTGCTCAAGGTGCTCGGATCGGCCATCCTCGCCGTGCTGCTCTGGTGGCTGGTGCTGCTCGGGATTAACCTGCACCTGCACTAGCGAATGACGCGGCCCGCCGCGGGTAGTCGTCGCCCGTGATCTGGTTCGGGACGACTGGTGGCGGGAGTGGGTCGGGAATGTCGCAGACGTCGTGGAATCGCGATGACCAGCCTTCGGCGAGCTCGCGATCGCAGGAGAAGACGAACGGCGGCCGGTCAGGACCACACGATGACCGGCGGATAGAGCTGATCGAGGCCGCCCAGGCGCGGTGGGCCGCGGCCCTGACCGACCTGGGCGGGCGCAATACCCTGCTCTACTACAAGGACCGGCGATCAGGCACGCTCGACCTGGCCGCCGCCGATCCGGCCGCGCTCGAGCGGTTCTGGCGGGCCGGATCGATCCGGCTCACCAGGCTGTTCCGCGACGTGGACGCCAGGGCCGACGCGATCCGCCGGGCCGGCGTGATCTACCGGAAGGCACGCGAGCTGCTCGAGGAGCGCGGCATCCGGGCCGGCTACCTGGCGACCGGGATAGCCCGCTGGGACGAGCTCTTCCTCTCACCCGCCGCGCCGGTGGTGCTGCGCGGGCTGACCATCACTCCCACCCGCGCAAGGCACGACGACTTCGAGCTCACCCTGGACGACGAGCCCGAGGTGAACCCCGTCCTGCTGCACAAGCTGGCGACCGTGTACGGCATGGCCACGGACAAGCTGGCGCAGGAGCGCGGCGACCGCCTGGGCCGGCTGCTGCGGGCCGCCGCCGATGCCGCCGAGGTACCCGGGTTCGACATACTCAACCGGCAGGTGATCGGCACCTTCACCTACGCCAAGCTGCCCATGGTCAGGGACATGCAGGCCGCGGGCGAGCTGCTGGCCGACAGCGACGTGGTCGCGGCCATCGCCGGCGACCCGGACGCCCAGGAGCTGCTGGCTGCCGAGGACGACACCGAGCCGGTGCTTGACTCGCCCGCCGAGGACTACTCCGTGCTCGACGCCGATTCATCGCAGCGCAGCGCGATCGCCGCCGTGCTCTCCGGACGCAGCCTGGTGATCCACGGACCGCCGGGAACCGGCAAGAGCCAGACCATCGCCAACCTGATCGCCGCGCTGGTCGCCCGCGGCAGGAAGGTGCTCTTCGTCGCCGAGAAACGAGCCGCGATCGACGCCGTGCTGTCCAGGCTCAAGAGCGTCGACCTGGGCGAGATGGTCCTCGACATCCACGAGGGCACCCGCGACCGGCTGCGGATCGCCCGCGACCTCGGCGCGACGCTCGACCTGGCGCAGCAGACCACGGTCCCGGACGACGCCAGCCTGCGCCGGCGGCTGGCCGACCGGCAGCGGCGGCTGAGCGAGCACGTCACCGCGCTGCACGAGGCTCATCCGCCGTGGGGACTGACCCCGTTCGGCGTGCAGTCCGCCCTGCTCGGCATACCCGATCAGGCCAGGAACGCGGTCCGGCTCCCGGCGGTGGAGCAGATCAGCGGCGCCACCGCCGATCAGATCAGGGACGAGCTGCGGGAGTTCGCCCACCTCGGCGGCTTCGCCGTCCGGCCAGGTTCGACGCCATGGTTCGGGGCCGCGCTCCGGACCGGCGAGGACGTCAGGCAGGCCTGCGATCTTGCCGCCCGCCTCGGCACGCACTCCCTGCCCAGGCTGGCCGACCGGCTGCGCCGGGCCAGCGCCGAGACCGGCCTGCGGGCACCAGCCAGCTACGCCGGCGCCACCGCCAGGATGCGGCTGTACGCCTCGATCGAGCGCACGCTCGCCGTGCTCGACCCATCGGTCTACGCGTCGAATCCGCAGGCACTCGCCGATGCCACGGCAGGCGGCGGGGACATCGCGTTCGGCGAGCGGCACGGGCTGCGCAAGCAGGCGCGCGGGCTGTTCCGCGGGCCGGCCAAACCCGCCCGCGAGGATCTCGCCGCGGCGCTCGCCGAGGCAGCCGGGCAGCTGGCCGAATGGGAGCGGCAACGACTCCCGCAGGCTGACTGCGGCACCGCAGGCGGGTCCGGTCTTCCCCGGCTGCCCGCCGGGCTCGCCGAGCTCGCGCGGCTGCACGAGGACTGCGCACGGCAGCTCGCCGCGCTCAACGCCTACGTGCGGGTGCCGGACTCCGACGCCGAGACGCTGCTCGCCGGGCTGATCGCCGACCCGGACGCGGCGTGGAAGATGCCCAGGCTCTACGCGCTGGCGAGCCGGTTCGACGGTCTTCTCCTCGGCCCGCTGCTCGACGAGCTGGCCCGGCGGGAAGCGACACCTGACCTGGCGGCTGCGGCCTTCGACCACACCTGGTACTCCTCCATCCTGGACCAGATCAGGGTGCGCGATCCGCGCTACGCGGCCGAGCGGGGCACCGCGCTCGACGAGGTCGCCAGCGACTTCCGGGAGCGCGACGTGGCGTACCTGGCCGCCAACCGCCGCCGGGTCAGGCATGCCTGGGCCGAGCGGCTGCGCGAGGCCCAGGATCAGCATCCGATGCAGGCACGGGTGATCCGCAAGCAGGCAGCCCTGCGGCGCGGTCACCTGCCGCTGCGCAGGCTGCTCGACCAGACCGGTGACGTGCTGTTCGCGCTCAAGCCCTGCTGGGCGATGTCGCCGCTGATGGTCAGCCAGGTGCTGCCGGCCGCCAGGCTGTTCGACGTGGTGATCTTCGACGAGGCGAGCCAGATCGTGCCGGCCGACGCGATCGGCTCGATCATGCGCGGCCACCAGATCGTGGTGGCCGGCGACGACCGGCAGCTGCCGCCGACCAACTTCTTCCGTCAGGTCGGCGACGGTGACGAGGAGGCCGAGCAGGACGATGACGACCAGCTGGTCTCGTTCGGCGCCGGCTTCGAGTCGGTGCTCGACGCGCTCCGGCCGCTGCTGCCGACCTCGCCGCTGGCCTGGCATTACCGCAGCAGGGACGAGCGGCTGGTCGCGTTCTCGAATACGCATATCTACGGCGGCGCGCTGACCACGTTCCCCGGGGTGTTCAGGGACGACTGCCTGCGGCATGTGGTCGTTGCCCAGACACCAGAGCCCGGCCAGGAGGTGTCGGTCACCGCCGAGGTGCACCAGGTCGTCGAGCTGATCCTGGAGCACGCGAGGGCCCGGCCGGATGAGTCGCTCGGGGTGATCGCGCTGGGGATCAGGCACGCCGAGCGAATTGACGCGGCGCTGCGGACCGCCCTGGCGAAGCACCCCGAGCTTGAGTCCTTCTTCGCCGATGACGGCGCTGAGCCATTTTTCGTCAAAAATCTGGAGCGGGTGCAGGGTGACGAGCGTGACGCGATCATCCTGTCCATCGGCTACGGCAAGCACCCGGACGGCCGGATGCGCTACCAGTGGGGGCCGCTGCTGCGGGACGGCGGCGAGCGCAGGCTGAATGTCGCCGCGACCCGCGCCAAGCACCGGCTGACCCTGGTCAGCTCGTTCTCCAGCCGCGACGTCGACCCGGAGCGGCTGACCAAGGCAGGCGCCCGGCTGCTCGCCGACTACCTGGAGTACGCCGGGTCGGGCGGGACCGCCGTCGCCGCGTCCGGCGGAACCGAGCTGAACCCGTTCGAGGCCGACGTGCGCGACCGGCTGGCGGAATGCGGGATCACGGTCGTGCCGCAGTACGGCGTCGGCGGATACCGGGTCGACTTCGCCGCCACGCATCCCGACGACGCCGACCGGATGGTGCTGGCGATCGAGGCCGACGGTGCGTCCTACCGGCAGTCGGGCAGCGTCCGTGATCGTGACCGGCTGCGCAGCGAGCATCTGCAGCGGCTGGGCTGGAGCTTCCACCGGATCTGGTCGACTAACTGGTTCCATGATCCGCAGAGCGAGGTCGCCAGGCTCAGGGTCGCTTATGACCGGGCCGTCTCCGAGGCGGATCCGCCGCCGGATGCGCCACGGGCCGGGCCGGCCGATGAGCCCGCCGCCCCGGCCACTGCCGCGAGCCAGGCGCAGGCCGCACCGGCTCAGGCCGCACCGGCTCAGCGCGACCAGGCCCGCGGGCAGCTAGACCGGGCCGCCGACCAGCCGGGCCTGGCGTCTGCGCCGGCGGCCGGCGACGCCGATTCCGGAGCGGTCGAGCGTTTCAGCCCGCGTACGTGATCGTCACCTGCTGGAAGCCGAGCGAGCGCATCAGGCCAGTCAGCATGCTCTGCGTGTTCCGCTCCGCCTGCACGGTGAGCGAGCTGCGCCGGGCCGCGTTCTGGATCTTCTGCTGAGCCAGGATGTAGACCTGCTGCTGGCTGTTCGGGTTGCCGGAGAAGAAGTTGCCGATCCTGTTCAGCAGGCCCTGCTGCTGGGCGAATACGTACGACTGGCGGACGTTGAGCACGGCGGGCTCGAGCTGCGCGGGCGGCAGCGTGATCGTCACCGCGGTCCGGTTCGGTGCCACCCGGATCGACTTGCCCTTCAGCTGCGAGAAGTCGACGAACGCGACATCGGTGCCGGCCCCGATGAACAGGGTCTGGGTGCCCTCGATGAACGAAGGCAGGAAAGACGACCGCTGCGACAGGTCCACGACGACCTGGAACGATCCGCTCGCTGCCTCGTACCTGCTCAGAGCCGTGATCGACTTGAGTAGCACCGGCTGGCTGCGGTCGACCGTGGCCTCGGCGAACGGATTGCGGAACTGCGGCAGCAGCCGCACCGCGGACAGCACGACGACCAGGCCGATGACGATGGCGACGGCCAGTACCAGCCAGGCGATCCGGCCAGTCAGGCCGGTGCCTCTCGGAGCGCGAACCATGGAGTGCCTCCGGACTCATTGCCTTGGCGCGAGTGTCAGATGACCCGCCCCGGGTCTTGCCCGTCTGCCCTCTACCCTCCGGATCTCAGGTAATTCATTCCGTCCTGGCGAAATGCGGGCCCGGATCGTGAGCGCGCTGACCGCGATCCGATAATCGCAGGACCCGGCCGGGCCTTTCGGCGGCCATTTCGCCCGCCCGCGCCCTGGGCGACGGTCTCGCGGCACCCCGAGATCGCCGCCCCGCGGCGGCCGGTCAGAGGTTGGCCAGGTCGGCCATCAGCTGGCCCCAGGCCAGGTTGGAAGGCGCCTGTCCGGACGCGGCGATCCACTCCGCGGCGAGCAGGACAAACGCCTCGTCGCAGTAGGTCGAGAGAAACTCCCATGTCATCGGCTGGAGGGCACCCCAGGTGACGCACCAGAGCACGTTCTGGTCGTAGCCGCACAACGGCACGCAGTGCCCGCCCCAGCTTCCCGCGGCCGCGGTAGGCCCGGTCGTGACCGTCCACTCGGTCCCGACCTGGCTCTGCGCCGAGGTAGGCAGCTGGAGGCCGATGTACAGGCCGCCGTACCAGGCGATCGCCTCACTGACCTGGGCCTGGTCGAGCGGGTTCACCGATGCGTATGCGGTGATCTTCTGGCCGCCGAGGCCGGTGGACTTCCAGTAGCCGACCGCGGTCAGGATGTCCGTTCCCTGGTCCGTGCTCGGATCGCTGGGGTTGAACCCGGTGATCGCCGTGTAGGCGCCGAGTGCCTCGGCGTCGGTGGGGACGAAGGCGCTGCCGGCCCGGTCTCCCCAGATCTGCGCCATGTGGGCATAGCCCGCCTCCACGCAGTCGCCGTACTGGTTGTTCGCGAGCATGGCGAACGGCACGCCGTGGCCCCAGTGAGCGGCCGCCGGCGGCGTGGCCAGCGTGGTCCGATAGTTGCCGTAAGCGATGGTCCTGGAGTCTTGGCGAGCAGCCTTCTTGCCGAGCTTGACGTCAGCCATGCCGGCTCCTTTCCTTCAATGGCTAGTCAGGTCATGAAGCAGATTCTGGCCGGGCGTCAGCGGAATCCGCGGGCCTTCATTGTCTGCGATCAGCCGGCCACGTGTCCGCGCCTCGGGCAATGAAATCTGGCCGGGTCTGACTCGTCATGGCGCGGACCCGGTCAGACGGCGCCGCAGCTCGGCCAGATCCGAGCCCAGGCCGGCGATCCCGTGACCGCAGCCGGGCTGACCGCAGCCGGGCCGACCGCCGGGCTGACCGCCGGGCCGACCGCCGGGCTGGCAGCGCCGGGCCGACCGCCGGGCCGACCGCAGCCGGGCCGACCGCCGGGCTGGCAGCGCCGGGCTAGCAGCGCCGGGCTAGCAGCGCCGGGCTGGCAGCGCCGG
>DATNIU010000134.1:0-12262 GCA_035604275.1 Streptosporangiaceae bacterium
GCGGGAGGACGCCAGCTTGCGGGACCGCCGCGCCCGGCCCGTGCGCAGCCGCGGCCAGCGGCGCGGCTGGCGAGCCGAGCAGCGCCGACACAGCCACAGCAGAGATGGCAATGGCGGTGACGAGCCGGTGAATCGGCATGAAAGGCTCCTCCCTGTTCGTAGCAGAAGCTAGCGGGACGGCAGTACCGTGCACCCGGCAAAGCCCGAAATCCGATCAGGTGCGCCGAAGCGGCCCGGCTGCCGCTGCTACCGGGACAGAACCACGCCAGGACCAGCGGCCGCCACGCCACAGGCAAAGTCGCCAGCCGCATCCGATGCCGGCAATCCGCGTCTCGGTTGCGCCGGCCCCTTGGCTGGACCAGTTCGCAGATCAACCCGATCTGCGCGCATAGCTGGGCGGGACGACGGCATCCGAACCTGTACCTATCGACGGCTACGTTCGCTGGTCCAAACTCGGTGCTGATTGCAGAGCGTGACCACATCGATCCTCGCAATTGCCGCCGCGCTCTTGCTTGCCGCATGCTCGACTTCGAGATCGTCCTCCGATGTTCGCAATAGCTCCGCGGCTGCGGCAGCCACCGTCACGACATCAGCACCGTCGTCGTCGCCGCCCAGTCAGTCGCAAACGCACTCCGGGTTGCCCCACGCTCGCAGGAAGCTACTTGCCGCCTGGCTGAGCGGCGGTGGCAGGAGAGTGCTGTACGCCATCCACCGGGACTTGTCGAACTACAACAAGGACGACGGTGCAGTTGTCAACGATCTCCTCAACGGCGGCAACATTGCTGGGGACATTGCTAAGTGGATGGCCGACCTGTCAGTTTTCCGACAAGACGCTGCCGCGTTGCAAAGCAACCCAGCACCGGCGTGCGGAGGCGGGACTCAGCTCGCCCGGTCCGCCACGGAATGACTGTCGGCCGTGGCGGCCTACCTGTCGGCCGCGCAGATACTTGCAGGCTCGCCCAACCTGGCCGGCGTTAACCAAGGGGACCCGTACATGGGCAGCGGGAATAGTGCCCTTACTCGCGCCAAGACGGCGCTCAGACTGGCGGTGAGGCAGTCCGGCGGCCTGATCGAAAATGTCACAAAAGGAACCGGCACTTAGCCTCTGGCAAAGCACCGTGCGTTCGGCGTCGGCGTCACGCACTTGGATGCGGCGCTCACGCAAGGTGCGCAGGATAACGCAGACCGGAGTCAGGAAGTCGGGGCTGCGCGCGGATCAGGCCGCCGCGGCGTTCGCGGTGCTGATCGACGGCCGGCGGGGATCGGTGATCCACGCCCCGGCAGGATCCGGGAAAATCCGGGTGCTGGCCGAGTCCGGCCGGGCCTGGGCCAGCGCGGGGCTGGGCCGGGAACCGTCCAGGCCTACCGCCCAGGCATCGCGGGCCGAGGTAGCGGCCTCTTCATGCAGCCGACCGCTGAGAACGGCCGACGGGGACGAGTTCCCAGCCGAGGACGCGGGTCCGCCCAGGCCGCGCCCGTGGCGCCGGCCGGGCCGGCGATGGTCAGCGTGATGCCCGCTGCCGCGACACATAACACACGCGTGAAGTGCCTGTTCATCGTAGTCATCCCTGCTCCGTGCCGGCTGATCACGACGGGCCGGGCAGTAGTACCCCAGACCCGCGATCTCGCGCCGCGCAAGCGTCGCGCCGCCTTCGCCCTGCGCCCGCCCGTGCCAGCGACGCAGCTGCCAAAGACCGGCACCGCACGGGACCAGCGTCCCGGGCAGGCAGGATGGAACGGTCAGCACCGCAGAGCGGCCAGCAGGAGACATGCCCCTGTCCACTGACCACCAGCATCGAGAACGACACAGTCGGCAAATCGAGACGCGCCGGCCTCGGTCCGCTGCTGGCTGGTGGTCCTGCCGTGATCGGCGGGTCCTCGCTGGCCGGTCAGCCGTTCTGCCTGTCCCGCCAGGAAACCCATTCGCGCAGTGGGCTCAGGTCGTAGTCCGGTCCGCCAGTAGTCCAGGTGAACAGCGTGAAACCCAGGTCGCGCAGGCCAGCCAGGGTGGTCCCGCGGCGCGGGGACACCGGCGCGGAGCGCTCGATCTCGCCCGGATCACGGCCGATCGCGGCGCAGCACTCATCCAGGACCATCATCTTCCGCTGGAGGGCCTGCAGATCACCGGAGGAATGCCAGATGTCGGCATGCCTGGCCACCAGCGGCAGGGTCTTCTTCTCCCCGCCGCCGCCGATCAGCACCGGGATCTTCCGGGTGGGAGCCGGGTTCAGCCGGGCGAGCCGGCGCTCGATCCTGGGCAGGGCCAGCGCCAGTTCATCCAGCCGCCTGCCCGCGGTGCCGAACTCGTAGCCGTACTCGTCGAAGTCCTTCTGCCACCAGCCCGAGCCGATCCCGAGGATGAGCCGCCCGCCGCTGATGTGATCGACCGTGCGGGCCATATTGGCCAGCAGGTCGGGGTTGCGGTAACCGTTGCACGTGACCAGCGCGCCGATTTCCACCCGGGACGTCGATTCGGCCCACGCGCCGAGCGTGGTCCAGCATTCGAAGTTCCTGCCCTCAAGGTCACCCGACAAGGGGTAGAAGTGGTCATAGTTGAACACGATGTCCACGCCGATCTTCTCCGCATCGCTGGCGGCGCGCCGGACCGCGTCGTAATCGGCGTGCTGAAGCTGAAGATGCACCGCGATCCGCAGCGGCCTGCTCCCACTGGTCATCAGCCGTCCCTGCTACTCGTGCCACCGGACGCGATCACCACGCCCGGCGATCAGGCGCGCCAGCACGGCCAGCGCAGCCGCGGACTGATGATCCCAGACCAGGCAAGGACACCGGTGACCAGCACCCCGGCTTTGTCCCGGCCCGCCTCCCGCCTCCACCTCACCAGGACTGCGAGCACAGGGGCGCTGTCTCGCCGGCCTGGCCCGCTGGCGGATCCTCTATCGCCGGAAGGCCTGACGCTCCTCCTGCATGGTGAGGGTCGGCCGGGATTACTTCCTGCGGTCGCGGCACCGGGCGGTTGCGGCGCGTGGACCTAGCGCAGCCCCAGGCCCGTCTGGCCGTCGAGAAGCTCGCGGGCGATCTCGAGGTGCCCGGAGTGAGCCGCGGTTTCCTCGATCATGTGCAGAACCACCCAGCGCACGGTGGTGACCTCGGCATCGATCTCGGGATCGCCGTGCCGACCCTTCGGCCGGTCTGACAGCGACACGCCCGCGAGCACCTCGTCGGAGCGCCGGCATTGTTCCTCGTAGTAGGCGCGCACGTCCGCCGACGGCCGGTCACAGGCTAGCGGCGCCGTCGGGTCGTACTCCGGGAGGCCCTCGTCCCAGGGGAGGTCAGCCTCGTGACCGTTGACGACCTGCTGGAACCAGTGCCGTTCGGCACCACCCAGGTGCTCGATGAGGCCGGCGACCGTCCAGCCTGACGGCACGACGGAGGTCTGCCAGTGCTCTTCGGCGAGGCCGTCCACGATGGCGAGAACAGAATCCCGCTGGTACTTGAGGAAGAAGAGCAGCTGGTCGCGTTCGTGACTCTCATCGTCAGCCATTCGCGAATGATGGCACAGCCCGGCAGCTACGGAGGAGATTGCCGATAGTTTGAGAATGGGGTCACTGCCCGTGGCTGCGGGCCGGGATTGCTGGCCGGGAAACGCGGCACAGTGCCGATCAGGAGGTAACGACGTTGACGGAAGATAGCTGCCAGCCGGTCTCGGTTTCCCGGCGGATCGATGCTCCGGCGGAGGTGCTGTTCGCGGTTCTCACCGATCCGGCCCGGCATCCCGGCATCGACGGCTCGGGGATGGTGCGGAAGGCGCATGGGACGTCCGTCATCGCCGGCCCGGGGACTGTGTTCACGATGAGCATGCACAACGACGAGATGGGCGACTACGAGATCACCAACCATGTCGTCGAGTACACCCGCAACCGGCGGATCGCCTGGGAGCCGGTCCTCAGCGCCGCGTCACGTCCCGAGGACCAGGCGGACATCGGTGACCGCAGCCACCACCGGTGGATCTACGAGCTGACGCCGGCCGGGCCGGGCAGCACCATCGTCACCGAGACCTACGACTGTACCCGGGCGCCGGAACGGCTGCGCAAGGCCGTCAGGAACGGCCAGCGCTGGGTCGCCAGTATGACCGCGACGCTGGAAAAGCTCGGCCAGCAATGCTCCCAGCACTAGCAGGCCGCGCCAGCCGGGCGTGATCGCACTCGGGCGTGCAATCCGTGCAGGCAGGGCGGCCAGAGCGAGGGACTGGCGGTCCCCAGCCCGTTCGCCAGGTTCCTTGGACGTCCGCGGGATGGGCGAGGGCCGGCTTGGAAATGAGTGACGGATATGGAGCTTGCGACGTTTACCCCGGTTCACGCGGCACTGGTGGCGAGCTGGCCCCGGTCAACCGAAGAGGCCCTGATGTGGTGCGGAGAACGCGAGTTCCCCCTGCCCGCGCGGACGGTCGCCAGCTGGCAGCGTGATGAGGAGATCCAGGCTCACCGAGATCACCCTCGACGCCGGGCACACCCGCGACATCATCCACCCTGCTCCTGGACGTCCACTCCGTCCTTGGCGGCGGGCTGGAACCGGGCGCGCCATTCCCTGGCGTCGAACTGCGCCGGCTCGGTCTGCTCGAGGAATCGCTCGAGCACCGCGACGAAGCGCCCCGGCGCCTCGAGCTGCGGCAGGTGGCCGACCCCGTCGAAGATCTCGAGGCGGCTGCCGGGGATGGCCTGGTGGGCTTGCTCGCCGTGGCGGACGGGGATGACCGGGTCACGCGCACCCCAGATGATGAGGACAGGCATGCCCTCGGCGAGGTAGAGGCGGTCGCCGGCGCGGACGCGCTGACCGCGGGTGCCGATGACCGAGCGCAGCGTGGCGAGGAAGGCGGCGCGGCGGCCAGGGTCGGCGAGCGACGCGTAGCCGCGAGCGACCTCGGCGACGTCCGCGGCCGGCTGCAGCCCGACAGCCGCCAGGCCTCGTCCGAGCGCGGCTCCTGCGGAGCGCCCCGCCGTGGCGGTGGCGGCGATGAACAGACCCGCTCCCGGGAGCGCCGCGGCGCGCAGGACCGGGCTGACCTCCGGGCCCAGGCCGCCGCTGGAGACGAGCACCAGGCGTTCGGTGATCTCCGGGAACTGGTAGGCGAACTGCATGGCGATCCCGCCGCCGAGCGAATGCCCGACGAGCGTCGCGCGTTCGTGACCGAGCACCACGAGCAGATCGCGCAGGCCGGCGGCGAGCGCCCCGAGCGAGTAGTCGCCGGCACCGGGCGCCGAGGCGCCGTGGCCCGGAAGATCGGCCGCGACGACGGTGCGGTGCCGTGCTAGCGGCCCGGTCACCTCCTGCCAGTTCCCGATGCTGCCCGCCATCCCGTGGATCAGGAGCAGCACGGGGCCGCTTCCCGCCTCGACGTAGGTCACCGGCCGGCCGTGGATCAGCACGCTCCTGGGCTTCGCCGCGCTCATGCCGACGCCCTGTCGGTGATCCGCGCCAGTGCGAGCGCGTCCTGCACGCACGCCTCGCGCACCCGCCCGGGATCGAGGCCGAAGGTCTCCGCGACGCCGGGTGCGGACTCGCGCACGCCGACGCCTGCGCGCGCCAGATGCATCGAGCCGAGCACCTGCGCGCAGAGCCGGTTGGCGGTGAAACCTGCGTCGTCGATCGCGAACACGCCGCGCTCGGCACCGGCCGCGAGGATCTGCTCCAGCGGCCCGAGGACCGCGGCCATCGCCCGGCCGAGGCGGAAGAGCACCGCGCCGGACACCAGCTCGCGCAACTCGCTGGCGGGGCGCTGCATCAGCGCCAGCCCGCAATCCAGGAAAGCTGGGTAATCCAGGCAGAATCCGACATAGCGCTCGCAGGCCTGGCGCAGCGCGGCGACCGGATCCGCGGTGCCCGGCAGCCCGGCACCGCGGGCCTCGAGCTCGGCGAGGTAGTCGACGACCGTCAGGACGAAGATCTCCTCCTTGGAGTCAAAGGAACGGTAGATCAGCGCCTTGTTCATCCTGGCCGCGCGGGCGATCTCACCGACCGCCGCGTCCCGGCGGCCGCGCTCGTCGATCAGCGCGCGCGTGGCGGCGACGATCGCCCGCTCGCGGGCACGCTGCCGCTCACGCCGCGTCGGGCCCCGCCCGTCTAGCGTCGAAGGCACATGCATCGAAGGCACATACCAAGCGTACCAGCGGATTTACCATTAGTATAACTATTGGTTACACTTGCTGGATTGCCTGCCTGGCCCGTCATCAGGTGAGGTTCAGGGCGTCAGTGTCCAGCTTCCGGCGAGGCCATGCGGGCGGCAGCGACCGGACCTGGTCGTCCTCGGCGTCATGGCCGTGCTGGGCGCGTCAGGACCGCTGGATTCCCGTGACGATCATGTCCACGACCTGCCGTGCGAAGGAGTCGGTCAGCGGCCGGTGCCCGTGCAGCAGCCGGTGGTAGGCGGCACCGAACAGCAGGTCAAGAACCACTTCCTGGTCGGTGCCGGGCGGTATCTCGCCGCGGTCGATGGCGCGGTTCAGCATGATCTTGTGCTGCGCCCGCAGCTGCTCCACGACGCGCTCTCGCCACGCCACCGCGAGCTCGGGGTCCCGCTGGGACTCCGCGATCAGGCCGGCCAGGATTGGCCCCGCGCTGGTTCGTGTCACCGCCCGGATCCAGGCCCGGAGCGCCGCGAGCAGGTCACCGCGCAGGGTGCCGGTGTCCGGCAGCGGCTGCTGGCTCTGGAAGTCGGCCAAGAACGCGTCCAGCGCCAGGGTTCCGCGCGAGGTCCACCGCCGGTAGATAGTGGTCTTGGCCACCCCCGACCTGGCCGCTACCTCCTCGATCGACATGGCAGCGAATCCGCCCTCGGCCAGCAGCGCGGCGGCGGCGGCCAGGATCGCCCGGTCGGCCTCCTTGCTGCGCGGCCTGCCCCGGCGCGCTGCTGCCCCGCCCGGATCGGGCGCGGCCTGGGCCAGGCCGGCAACGGGAACAGGTGCTCCTCTCATGACGCTGCAGCATACAGCATAAACGAAACGGGTCGTAGCGTATCTTGCGAGCCGGCTGTGACCAGGCTCACATGCTTGCCGGTTGACAGCGGAACAAGGTCGCTGCAGGCTGTTTATAGATACGCGCCGTATCGTATTTTAAAGAGGAGGATCAGTTGCCAGCCACCACGGCCACCCGGCGCCAGGGACTGCGGCTCGCGCTCATCCTGGTGGCGGCGTTCATGGTCGTCCTTGACTTCTCCATCGTGAACGTTGCTCTCCCCGCTATCGGCCGGGAACTCGGAGTGGCGGCCACGACCGTCCAGTGGGTCATCACCGGCTACGCGATTGCCTTCGGCGGCCTGCTCGTGCTCGGCGGCCGGGCCGCTGACCTGTTCGGGCGCCGCCGGATGTTCATCCTCGGATTGCTGGCCTTCACGGCCGCGTCCCTGTCTGGCGGCCTCGCGCGCGACCCCGTGCTGCTCATCACCTCGCGCATCATCCAGGGCGCAGGCGCCGCGGTCATAGCGCCGGCCGCCCTGTCGCTGATCACGACCAGCTTCGCCGACGGCCAGCAGCGCACCCGGGCGCTCGGCCTGTACGGGGCGACCGCTTCCGTCGGCTTCGTCGCCGGCCAGGTGCTCGGCGGCGTCCTGGTGCAGCTCACCAGCTGGCGCGCCGTCTTCCTGGTCAACGTGCCCGTCGGCATACTCGCGGCGGCCGCGGCGCCCTTGCTGCTCGCCGATTCGGCCGGCCGCGCGGCCGGCCGCAGGCTCGATGCCCGTGCCGCCGCGCTCATCACGATCTGCGTAGCGGCGCTGGTCCTCGCCGTGTCGCAGGCCGGCGTGGCCGGGGGGCTCTCGCCGCTCAGCCTCCTGGCCCTGGCCGTCAGCGCCGCGAGCGCGCTCGCCTTCTTCGCCGCCGAGCGGCGCCACCCCGACCCGCTGCTGCCCGCCGGCTTGATGCGCCGGCCGGCCCTGCGCACCGCGAGCGTCCTGAACCTGCTGCTCGGGCTGTGGAACGGCGGCGAGATGCTGGTCCTGTCCCTGTACTTCCAGCAGGTCCTCAGGGACTCGCCGCTGGCAACCGGCCTGGCGATCGCGCCGCAGGGTGTCATCGGGTTCACCGCGGGGGCATTCGGGGCCCGGCTCGCCGCGCGCACCGGCATCCGCCGCGTGCTAGTGCTCACCGGCGCGACGGCCGCGGCAGGCTTCGCGGTCCTCACCCAGCTGCCGGCCAGCGGCCGCTACAGCCCGCTGCTCGCCGCGGTCATGCTGGTCGGCTTCGGGACGGCCGGCACCGCCTTCGGCACCGTCGTCATCGCCACTGCCGGGGTCGCCGGCGCCGAGCAGGGCATCGTTGGCGGCGTCATCAACACCAGCCGCCAGATCGGCGCCGCCATCGGCGCGGCAGCTCTGCCCGCCATCGCCGCGACGGTCAGCCACGACCCGGCCAGGGCATCAGCGGCGGGCACGCGCGCCGCGATGCTGGCGGCTGCCGCCGCCGCCGCCCTCGCCGCCTTCATCGCCTGGCGCAGCGAGCGGGCTCCCGCGACCGCGCCGGCGCCCCGTTCGTCCGCACCGGCAGCCGCGTCTGCCACGCCCGCCGCGCCCGCCGCGCCAGCCCAGATGCGAAACGTCAGGTTCAGCAGCACCACCACTCACTGGAGGCAAGGCCATGCAGTACACCACGCTCGGCCGGACCGGACTCCGGGTCTCCCGGATCGCATTCGGCACCTGGCAGCTCGGCGGGGACTGGGGGCCCACGGACGAGTCCGCGGCGATCGCAGCCATCCGGCGAGCCGCCGATCACGGCGTGACCCTGTTCGACACCGCGCAGGCCTACGGCTTCGGCGCTTCTGAGCGACAGCTCGCCAAGGCGCTCACCGGCCTGGACCGCGGCAAGCTCGTCATCGCCACCAAGGGCGGCCTGCGGCCAGCCGACGGGGGCGGCGTCCGCCGCGACTCCAGCCCGGCCTGGATCAGGACCGGCGTCGAGTCAAGCCTGCGCGCCCTGAACACCGACTACGTCGACCTGTACCAGGTGCACTGGCACGCCAGGGACCTGCGCGCGGTGTCAGCGCTGGCGCGGATAGCCGGCCACGACCTCGGCGTCCCCGTCAGCCGGCTCGCTGTCGCCTGGACGCTGGCGAACCCGGCCGTCCACACCACCATCGTCGGCACCCGCAACCCCGATCACATCGACGACGCAATCGCCGCCGCGGACCTGGAACTAGGCCCCGAGCTACTCGCCGGGATCGACGCCATCGCCGGGTTCGCGGCCCGCACGGCCGGACCGACGCCCGACAGCGTCTGAGCCGTGCCCGCAAGCTTTCCTTGCTGGGCCTGCAATCAGGCCAGACTGTGACGTCCTGTGGCTATGGTCAGGCAGCCAGACCGGAATTCGTACGCCACGGCATCGCGTGCGGCATGTCCGCTCGTGCGCCGCCGTCGGCCTCGTGCCGAGCATAAGAATCGGTGGCCGCTCGCTCGCCGCCGACCATGACTGGCCGGATCCAGCGCGGCCTGGCGGGCCGGGACTGCGCGCTCTCCTGGCTGGAACGGGCTGTTCTGTGAGAACGTGGCTGCGGGACGAGGCGGGGAGGGCGGCGGGTGGCCCGCACTCTACGAGTCCTCGCCGTCCGTGTCGCCCAGCGCATCCTGGCCATGGCCGCCGCCATCTGGCACAACAACAAAACCGGAGCGCCGGTCACCCGTTCCCTGATCGCCTACGACCACTGAACCCATAGGGAATCACTCGTCTAGGCTGAGGTGAGTCAGCGGGAGATAACCTCAAAATTCACAAGGCGAAAATTGGCTTCTGGCCAGTCGTGGCCGCGGGCGGCTGGAACCCTCGGGAGCCGACCGGCGGGGCGTTCAGGGCAGGTCCGGGTCCGGGTGGCTGGCCAGGTATCGGGCGGCCTCGTCCTCCCCGATGAGTTCGTTTTCGGCGAGCCACTCGACAGCGCGGCGCTCGGCGCGGGCGTCGCGGAAGGCGTACCAGGCCGGCAGCAGGTCCGGATACTCGTCATTGAGCTCGGCCTTGAACCGGCGGAAGGCGCCTTTCCCGTCAATCGCCCGCCCCAGCCGGTGCCCGGCCCGCTCGTCGGTAATCCCATCGGCGAAATCGGCCATGTCCTGGTACCAGACCCACGACGGCAGCGGACGGATGCCGGTCAGTCCCTGCTCGGCTAGCTCGTCGAGGTCAACCGGCCTGTGGCCGTCGATCCCCGTATCGGCTGTCCAGAACAAGATCTCCCCGGTATCGGGATTGAGCAGCCACGCGTGCTCGTAGCTGTCCTGGTCGGCGAGCGCGGTGGCGATCGCATCCAGATCGAATCCACTCAGATCAGGCACCCCGCCAGGATAGGTCTCCTCACGTGCCCGGGCCGACGCCCGGCCGCGACGCCGTGGGACCCGGAATTCGCCGTCGCCATGCGGCACCGCAGCATCCGCATCGAGGAGGAACTCACCCTGGACACTTTGCTCCGAGGTCAGTCCGCAGGCAGTTGCCGCGGGTGATAGGCGGGTAGCGGCGCGGGCATGGCTCTTGTAGCAAGAGTGGTGGTTCCCACGCCAGCCTGCCGTCTGAGCTGCGTATTGATAACGTCTTGCGTTAGTAACGCGTAGCGTTATCATTAGCCGTGTGCTGCGATCGTTCCGGGACAAGGACACCGAGGCTGTCTGGCACCGCAGGCGGTCACGGAGGTTTGATCCGCCGTTACAGCGGGCTGCTTGGCGGAAGCTGGCGATGCTCGATGCCGCGGAGATTCTGGCGGACCTGCGGGTGCCGCCGGGCAACCGGCTGGAGAAGCTGGCGGGCGATCGCGAGGGCCAGTACAGCATCCGGATCAACCAGCAGTGGCGGATCTGCTTCCGCTGGACTGACGCCGGGCCGGAGGACGTAGAGATCACTGACTACCACTAGGTAAGGAGGGACGTATGGCGGCGGACACGATCATGGGGCCGGTGCATCCGGGGGAGATCTTGCTGGAGGAGTTTCTTCGGCCGCTGGGGGTAAGTCAGTACCTTCTGGCGAAGGAGATCGGCGTCCCGGCCCGGCGGATCAACGAGATCGTGCACGGTCAGCGGCGAATCAGCGCGGATACGGCGCTGCGGCTGGCGCGCTTCTTCGGCACGTCCGAGCGCTTCTGGATCAACCTGCAGGCGCACTACGACCTGGAGGCCGAGAAGGACCGGCTCGGCGATGCACTCGATGGCATCCGCCCGCTCACGGCCGCTAGCTGACAGGCAGCCCAAGGAGTGTCTATATCGGGCGTGCTGTTAGCTCGTGGAAGATCAGACTGAGTGGCTCGTCAGGACCGGCCAGTCTTTCCTGCTACAAGCAGTTAGCGCCGCAGTGCTGAGATAGGTGTCCATATGCGCGCATAACGCCGACTCTGAGCGGTTTGCCTCGGCGCCGCACTCGCAGGCCGACGCACGCAGATCCGCGTGTTCTGGTCTAGGTTACGCACCGCAGGCAGACGCACCGCTCCCTGCTTCCAACGCCGCCACCTTCAGCGAGATTCACCTGAGCGTCGTCACCCCATCTCGGCCGATGTCGTAGGTGTGCGGGAACTGGGTGCCGCTGCCCGTGATAGTCACCTTGGTGAAGTAGGTGCTCTGGCGAGAGCTAGGCGTTGGCGAGGACAAGGTGACGCGGATTGAGGCAATGAAAAGAGTGCCCTGTGCGCAGTTCGGGCTGTCGCCATGCCGGGCTACTTCGGCCATGCCGAGTCGCTGGTAGAGGGCCTGGGTGCCGCCGCCTTGATGATCGGGGTGGATTCCGATACGGGCGAGGCAGATCCCCGGCGGGGCGGTATTCGACGCCGGGCATGCCGATGCCTGCCCCGCCGGCGGTGATGATCTGCCCGGGCTGAAGGCGCGGGCATGGAAGTCACGCCTGCTCCTCCCGCCAGGTCGCGGTGACGTAGTCACCCATGGCGGCCTTGTGCAGCTGGAAGCAGAACTCGCTGTCAGCGGGGGTGGCCGGCCGCAGTGCGCAGGGGCCAGGCTCGGTCAGCGTTCCCCTGGCGTGATCATGGGCGGCCTCCCGGCGGGGACAGCGGGCGGGGACTGCGACAGTGGTGTATTACGTGCTAGTCTTCTAGAACACTAGAAGAGAGAGGTCATGTGATGGTCGAACGACTGCAGCACGCCGCAGTCGCCGCGGTACCGGATGCCGCGCCCGGCAGCGCACCGGACGCCGCGGTCACGAGCCGGCCGTGGGCGATGGGCGATCCGGGGCCACGCGGCCGGTTCGGGTCATTCGGCGGGCGTTTCGTCCCTGAGGCGCTGGTGCCGGCGTGCGAGCAGCTCGAGGCGGCTTTCCGGGCGGCCTGGGCCGACGCGGGC
>DATNIU010000135.1:0-62091 GCA_035604275.1 Streptosporangiaceae bacterium
CGGGCGGCCAGCCCGCAGCGCCGCGTACCCGCCGATCACCTCGTCGAGCAGCAGCCGGGTGGACCGGCCGTCCATGATCGCGTGATGGAAGGTGAGCACGGCGCGAGCGCCGCCGAGCACGGTGACCCGGAACAGGGGGGCCTGCCCGATGTCGAACGGCTCGAACCGGTCGGCGGACATGAAATCCTCCGGTGCCGGATCCCGCCACCGCAGGTCGGGCTCGACCGCCGGCTTGACTACCTGGACGAGGCCGTCGTCGCCATGCATCAGGAACGACGTGCGCAGCGCGGGGTGACGTGCCATCGCGGCCCGCCAGGTCCGCGTGAAGGCGGCCCGGTCCAGCGGCTCGCCCCAGTCGATCGTGACCTGCTGGATGTCCACGCCGCCGTCCGGGCGGCGCAGCGTGCCAAGGACCATGCCTCGCTGAGGCGCGAGCGCCGGGTAACGGTCAGCCGAAGCGGACGGGTCCATGCGCGCTGTCACGCGTCGGCCGCGGTCGCCTGCTCCCGCATCCACCGCCGCAGCGACAGCGGGCGCATGTCGGTCCACACCCGGTCGATATGGGCAAGGCACTCAGCCCGCGATCCGGACACGCCCTCACGGCGCCAGCCGGCCGGCGGCTCGCGGTCGTCCGGCCAGATCGAGTACTGCTCCTCGTCGTTGACGACCACGGCGTAGGTTCGGGTGTCGTCGTCATCGAACACGGAAGGCCCCCATCGCCGCCTCGCGCACCAGGGTGTGAGCCGAGGCCCCACAAGCCTGCGTCGGCAGGATGTCACGCACGTCGATGCCGAGTCAAGGTGCCGGCGGACCGTGCCAGGCAGCCCGCCGCACGGCCCGGCGGGCCGGTCAGCCGGCGGTCTCCGGGGCCGCCGCGGCCGGCGGGCGCTCGTGATGCCGGACGCCGTCGACCCGCGGCGTCCGCGCCACCCAGCCGACCACGGGGCCGGCGACGGCCGCGCAGGCGAGGAACACCGCGGCGATGACCCACCATCCCCAGCCGCCGGTCTGGACGGCGAGCAAGGTCAGGCCGGCCGGGGCCATCGTGCCCGCGATCGAGCTGATCATCCGGCCCATTCCCACATACGAGCCGCGCAGCACGGGCGGCGGCACATCGGTCTGGATAAACCACTGCGCCGCCGACAGCCACAGCTCGGTCGCCGTGATCAGCACCACGGCCAGGCCCAGGGCACCGATCGTCCAGAAGCCGCGAGTCAGGCCCGCCAGCGCCGCCACCGGGCAGGCGACAGCGGTCGCCAGGCCGGCCCGCCGCATCAGCCGCGCGGCGGCCCGCAGCGAATCCGTGCCGCGGGTGGCCGGAACCTGTAGCGCCACCGCCAGCAGCGTGTTGAGTGCGAACAGCGCGCCGAGGATCGCCCGGGGCGCGTCGGTGTGGGTGATCGCCCACAGCGGGACGATGTCGGTGAAGATCACCGCGTGGTACAGCAGGATCGCGATCAGCACGGCCACCGCGACGTAGGGCCCGTCCCGCAGGACCGCGAGCGGCGAGCGCCGGACCCGCTCGTGGCGCGTGTCCGGGGCCGGCAGCAACCGGGCGACGACCGCCGCGTCGACCAGCAGCACCGCCGCGTCGAGCAGCACCATCCCGATGAGCGCCGCTGTGGAGTTGACGGCGAGCGCGGCCGCGCCCACGCCGGTGCCGACGGTGAAGCCGACGTTGAGATAGGAGCGGGCGAACGCCATGGTCCGCACCCGGCCCTGGGCCGGGATCGCGTCGGCGGTGTAGATGGTGCGGCCGTAGCTGGCCAGCGAGTCGGCGAGCGTGGTCGCCACCATCAGCGCGACGAACTCCACGAACGACCGGGCGAGCGGATAGCTGGCGAGGGCGGCCGCCTCTAAGGCCGCGCCGGCCACCCAGGACCGCCGGCCGCCGATGCGGTCGGCCAGGACGCCGATCGGCAGCGACGCCGCCACGCCGGCCAGGCCGGCGACGGACAGCCCCGCGCCGATCTGCAGCGGGGTGAGCCCGAGCACGCGGTTGAAGAAGACGATGCTTCCGGTCAGGAACGTGCCGCTGCCCACCGCGAGCAACGCGGACTGGAACGCGATGGTCCGTGGCACGCCGGGCGGCGGCAGGAGTCGCGAGGGACGCCACCGGCCTCGGTCCATGGCGTCAATCAGACCAGCCCGTCCCGGTCCTGTCGACGGCGCGGCGCGTCAGGAACTCACCGGCGAGGGCGCGCAGATCTGCTCCGATTCCGTCCAGTCCTCCTCCAGGGCGGCGTCGCGCTGCCCGGTGAGGCCGTCGAGGGCGGTGCGGTCGAGGGCGACGCCGTCGATGCCGCCGGCCTCGGCGACGCGGTCGCGGAGCAGCCGGGCCGCGGTAAGGGCAGACCGGGTGCCGCAGGCGGTCACCGGGTCGAGGTGGTAGCCGGCGTCGCCGACCAGGCACCAGCCAGGGCCGCTCATCGGGCGGCGCATCATGCGCAGCTTGCCGGCGCCGCCGACCGAGGTGACCCGGCGGCCGGCCGCCACGGCCGGGCCGAGGTGCGGGTCCTCGGCGATGATCCGGTCGAACTCCCTCGCCGGGTGCCGGCCGGAGGCGTCGATCATGGCCTGGTGCATGTCGGTGGAGACGCACCACAGCCGGTCACCGCACGGCGTGGCGATGGCGACGCTGTTGCCGGTGAGGGAGAAGTAGCCGCGGTCGGACGGCAGCGGCAGGTCGGCGAAGTAGGCCAGCATCGCGACCCACGGCGACGGCACGACCCGATACGGCAGCGCCCCGAGGCGGTCGGCGTTGCGCGACAGCCGCCCGTCGGCCAGCACCAGCAGGTCGCAGCCGATCGCGATGTCGGCGCCACGGTGGCGGACGGTGACCCCGCGCACGCGCCCGTTACCCGTGACGATGCCGCGGACCTGGGCGGGGCGGGCGACGGTGACGTTGTCCCGGCTCTGCGCCGCGCGCAGCAGCGCCGGGTCGAGCACCTCGCGCGGCACGGTCATCCGGAACGAATGCGCGTCCTCCTGCGGATAGTCGTGCTCGGTGACGTCGCCGCCGACCCGGAAGGCGTGCCCGTACGTGCGCGGCGCGCCGCAGGCCAGCACGGCGTCGAGCAGCCCGAGGTCGGCCCACAGCAGGTTGCCCGACCGGTCCCAGGTGGCCTGCTGCGGCCAGAACGAGGTGGCCTGCGAGGCGTCGACGACCAGCACCCGCTCCGCGTACGGGGCGAGCGCCCAGGCGGCCGTGGCCCCGGCGATCCGGCCGCCGACGACCACGACGCTCCAGTGACCGGCGATCACGCGCGGCTCCGGCTCACGCCGGAGCTTGCGCTGGCATGCCCAGGTCCACCGGGGTCGGCGCGGGCTCGATCCAGTTCATGGAGATGAAGACCTGCGCGATGTCCTCGCGCGCGAAGCGGATCCCGGCCTCGTCGGTGATCAGCCGGCCATACCGGCACAGCTTGTCCACGTACTCCCTGACCTCCGGGTACTCCAGGGCCGTCCGCAGCGACGTGCCGGTCCGCTCCCTGAAGACCTCGGCGTCGACTCCCTCGGCGGTAGTGAGCGCGAAACCGATCAGGTTGGCCGCCTGCGACTGGTCAGAAAGCGGCACGTCGAAGTCGAACTCGGTGGGGTTGGCGATGTAGCTGTGCAGCTTGCCGCCGAGGAAGCCCTTGGTGCGGCCGTCGATGACCGAGAACGAGCCGGAGCCGAAGCCGATCCAGTCCAGCTTCATCTGGTAGTACGACAGGTCCGCCAGGCAGATCGGGGCGCCGAAGTAGGCGAAGGTGTACTCGGCGAAGCCGTGGTCGGCGAGGATCGCCGTAGCCAGCCGGTACGCGTCGAGCTGCTTGCGCAGGTCGGTCCGGACGTTGGCGCGGTCGAGCCGGCGTCGCAGCACGGTGCCCTGGCTGGCCCGGTACGCGTAGATCGAGTAATGGTTGACCGGCAGCGACACCGCCCGGCGCAGCATCGTCTCGACCTCGGTCAGCTCCTGGTCGGGGAAGCCGACGATCAGGTCGATGTTGACGTTGTCGAAGCCGGCCCGGCGGGCGAGGTCGATGCTCGCCTCGGCGGTCGCCGCCGAGTGGACGCGCCCGATCATGCGCAGCCGGTCGTCGTCGAACGACTGCACGCCGATGCTGATCCGGTTGAAGCCCAGCCCCCGCAGCAGTTGCAGCTTCTCCAGGGTGAGCGACTCCGGGCTGCTCTCGATGGTGGCCTCGGCGACGTCACCGAGCGGGAACGCCGCCGCCAGCGCGCCGTGCAGCGTCTCGATCTCCGCGGGGTTCAGGATCGACGCGGTACCGCCGCCCCAGTACATGATCTCCGGCCGGTACCGCTGCGCGAGCGCCGGAGCATGCGCCGCGATCTGGGTCTGCAACGCGCCAAGGTGGCCGCGGCGACCCGGCGACCCGGGACCGAGACGCAGGTCGCCGATCGGGACCTGGACCACCCAGTCGCAGAAGTGGCACTTGGAGTTGCAGAACGGGATGTTGACGTAGAGCAGTAACGGGGATTTCACGCCAGCAGCGGACATACGGCGGGCTCCTGTCGATCACGAGATTGGCGCAGGCTGCTTGCCGGCCCGTGTTCACCTCGCCATACTCATCGACCGTTAGTTTATCGACAAAGGTGACCGGCGACGACCGGCCAGTCCTGGCTGTGTCCCCGAAGGTAGGTGTCCCCGAAGGTAGGCGGGCAGCAGCGCCCGGGCATCCTGCGATCACCGGGAATTGGCGCTGGAGCACGGACTCTTCGTCGGCTCCCTGGGATCGCGGCCGGGGACCGCGGCCCTCGCGGACGACGGCCGCCGGGACAGCGTCGAAGCACAGGTCCTATCAAAATGGCGCAATAGCCTGACTTCCGACCGAATCCGTCATTGATTCGCGACATGGAGAACAACCACGCTTTAGGCCGCAAGACCCCGAGCCGTCGTGCGGTCGCGATCATGCAGGCGGTCGGCGGAGAGAACGACGGGGTCTCCCGCCAGCTGGGCCGGTTCGTCGCGGAAGTGGCGCCGCCGGAGCTGACCGACATGAACATCAGGGTGATCTGGCGGCGCGACCGTTACCTGCGCGCCAGCGACCACGTGTCCTTCCAGGGGCAGGACTACCCCGCGGCCAGGTTCACCGAGCCGCGGGAGAACTTCGACCAGGAGCACCAGAACACGCAGGTGGTCAGCGGGGTGCAGTTCGGTGACCTGATCCAGTTCGTCGACTTCGACTACATCGCCCGGGTCGCCAGGGTGAACGGCGCGGCGCTGTGGAACCTGGCCACCGCGCCGGGCACCCCCAAGAACGTGCAGATCCACGCGACAGCGCCGCTCAACTTCGCCGGCGTCAACACCACCACGCTCACCTGGAACGCGAACCCCGAGCCCAACCTGGCCGGCTATCAGGTCGTGACCCGGGAGACCACCTCACCGGACTGGACCGACACGATCGACGTCGGCAACGCCACCACCGTCACGCTCCACATATCCAAGGACAACGTGCAGTTCGGCCTGCGCGCCGTGGACCAGGCGGGGAATCGCAGTCCGGTCGCCTTCCCGCAGGTAGTGACCACCTAGATCGCCCGGGAGCGGCCGCCGCGGACGACCGTCGTCGTGCTCGGCCAGCTTCCGGTCAACGACAGCCGGGACGGTCCGGGCTGGTCTGGCCGGCCAGTCAGGCGCCGACCGGATCGCCCGGGACCGGCGTGATGTTGTAGTTCATCTGGACAGATTCCCCGAGTCGTACCGCTCCTTGACCCGGCCGAGCCTGGCGTACTTGTCCGGACCCGCACCCCGGACCCGCACCCGCACCCCGGGACCCACACCCGCACCCCGGACCCACACCGGCGCCCGCGCCCGGACCCGGACCGAGCATCCCCGGCGGTGAGCTGACACGCGCCCGCGCCCCAGGCTCACCGCCGACCAGGAACTTTCCGTGACACTATGATTGCAACAAGTGACGGATGGAACGATCGCCGCTAGTGGCAGATAGCGGGCTGCGGGTAGCCGGGGGGCCAGTGGAGTCACGAGGTAGGCAGGTTGTGTGGCCGGTCCGGTCGGGCGCGGCACCCTCGCTTGCCGACGGTTTCAGCGCCAGGGCCGAGACGGCGGCCGACCTTGGGGCGGCGCTGATCGCGGGTGCCGTGGTGGTGCTTGTGCCGGTCCGGGTGGCCGGGGAGAGACCCGGAGGCTGGCTGGAGTCATGCGGCAAGACCCAGCTCGCGGTGGCTGTCGCGGAGCTGCTGTGGCGGTTGCGCAGAGTCGAGCTGCTGGTGTGGGTCGTCGCGACGAGCCGGGCGTCGGTGCTGTCGGGCTATCTGGAAGCAGCGGTCGATGCGATGGGGGCCGATCCGCTCGGTGACAGCGAGTCGATCGCCGCGCGTTTTGTCGGCTGGCTCCGCGAGACCAGCCGGCCGTGGCTGGTAGTGCTCGACGATCTGTGCGATGTCGCGGATCTGGAAGGGCTATGCCCGGCCGGGCCCGCGGGCCGGGTCGTGATCACGGCTGCCAACCCGGCGGCTTTCTCCGGCGAGCAGCGAACGCTGATTCACCCGGTCGGTGTTCTCAGCCCCGACGAGGCACTGAGCTATCTGACTGGCCGCCTCTCCGCGGACCCGGACAAGTGCCTGGGAGCGACAGACCTGATCGCCGAGCTCGGTTACGAGCCGCTGGCGCTCGCCCAGGCCAGTGCGGTGATCTCAAGTTCAGCGCTGTCTTGCCGTGATTACCGGGACAGCTTCGTCTCCAGGCGGGATCAGGTGACCGGGGCGGCCGGCGGCAGGCTGCCCGCCGGCACCGTTACCTGGGAGATGTCTGCCGAGCACGCCGACCGGCTCTCGTCAGGCGGCACTGCCCAGACCCTGCTGGCTCTTGCCGCGGTCCTCGACGGCCACGGGATTCCCGGTGCGGTCTTCACGGCGCCCGCCGCGCGGGAGTTCCTCGCGGCGGCAGACGGCGAGGGCCTGGCGGACGGGACACCTGCCGCGAAGGCACTGATCGCGGCGGAGCGGGCGGGCTTGCTGTCTGTCGACCCGGCGGGCACCGGGACTCTGGTCCGGATGAGCGCGGTGGTTCAGGCGGCGATCCGGGCGGCGATGCCCGCCGGAATGGCAGAGCGGGCAGCGGCGGCGGCGGCCGAGGCGCTGCTCCAGATATGGCCAGCCGATGAGCAGCCAATCTGGCTCGCCGCGGCGCTGCGGGCGTCTGCTGCCAGCCTTCAGCGGGTTACCGGCGATCTGCTATGGGCGAGCGGCTGTCACCCGCTGCTGCTGCGGGCCGGGCAGAGCCTGGACCAGATGCGCCTGACCGGCCCTGCCGTCGCCTACTGGAACTCCCTTGCCGCCGTGAACGACCGGATCCTGGGGCGTGGCCACCCGGACACCCTGGCAGTCGGCGAGCGGCTGGCAGACGCGTACCTGGCGGCGGGGCGGGCGGCGGATGCCGTCTCGTGGCTCCGGTGGGTCCTGGCCGAGCGGGTCCGCGTGCTCGGGCCAGATCATCCCAGCGCGATCGCGGCCCGGTGTGAGCTCGGCCGCGCCCTGGTGGCGGCGGAGCAGTTCGGTGACGCGGTAGACGTCCTGGACCGGGCGATCGCCGACTACGAGCGGGTCCGCGGGACCGATCATCTCGACACCCTCGGCGCGCGCGAGGACCTCGCCGCGGCCTACCATGCCGCGGGGCAGTTCGGCGACGCGATCCGGCTCTACCGCCGGACGCTCGCCAGTCGCGAGCGCCTTCAGGGCGCCGATCATCCCGACACGACGACCACCCGCCAGCAACTGGCCAGGGCCTACCTGGCCGGCGACCTGCTCAAGGACGCACTTGCCCAGTACAAGCGCGTCCTGGCCGACTCCGAGCGTGTTCTCGGCCACGACCATCCGGACACCATCGCGGCCCGCGCCAGCCTCGGCTTCGCCAACCACTCGGCCGGCCGGATGGCCACTGCGCTCCAGCTCTATGAGCAGACCCGCGCTGGTTACGAGCGGGCTCTGGGCGCCGACCACCCGGCCACCCTGGCCAGCAGCGCGACCTTGGCGCGCATCTACTCCGATGTGGGCCGCGTCACCGACGCGACAGCATTGCTCCGCGACACCCTCGCGCGCTGTGAGCAGACCTTGCCGCCCGGTGATCCGAGAACGGCGGCCGTACGCCAGAGCCTGAACAGGATGGCAGGAGAATGACGCTCCGCCATCGGGACGCCTGGCTGCCCGCGGACGGCTGGCTGCCCGCGGACGCCTGGTTGACCCTCCGCTACCGCGACCGGGTGTCGCTTTCCCGCTGGATCCCGAAGAACTGGGATTTCAGGATGAAGCGCGCGACAAGCATCAGGAGAAGCCCCGCGCTGACGATGCCGACCAGTGACCAGACCTCCTGCACCGACGCCGCCTGGATCGACTCCGCGAACATCCAGCCGAGGAATCCGGCGGCGCCGAGCGGGAGCACGCCGAGGTTCAGGAAATCCCGCGCGCCGCTGAAGACACGGCCGCGGTAGTAGACGATGGTGGCGAGCGCGGTGAGGATGTAGAAGCTGGCGAATAGCAGGCCAGTCACATCGATCACGTCACTGAATGCCTGCTGCACCGAGGTAGCCAGCAGGTATGCCCAGGTTAGCCCGATGAGCAGCACGCTGACGGTGACGCTAGCCGCCACCGGGGTGTGATACCGGCGGGACACGTTGCTGAGGAAGCCCGGCAGCGCACGGTAGCTCGCCATCCCGTAGACGATCCGCGAGCTCAGCAGGATGCCGGTGCCTGTGGTGGCGATCACCGACAGCGCGATGGAGAGGGCCATCATCTTGGCCCAGAAACTGCCGCCAAGCACCTGAGCGACGTAGACCAGCGCGGAGGCCGAGTGAGCCTGGAGCCTGGCCGGCGACACCACGCCCTGCAGGCCGACCTGGGCGAGCGTGTAGATAACGGCCAGCAGGCCGACCGCCATCATGGCCGCCCTGCCCGGGTTGGCATGGCGGCGCTTGACCTCCTCGTTGACGTACAGAGTGCCGTCCCAGCCGCCGTAGATGAACACGGCGATCAGGAAGCCCGCCACGGCGCTGCCCTTTCCGCCGACACCGCTGAGGCTCAGCCATCCCTTCGTGATCGGGTAGCTGCCGGGATGATGCCCGAGCACCGCCACCAGGCCGGCGATCGCCATCCCGACCAGGATCAGGTACTCGACCAGAGCTAGGCCGACCTGGGTGCGCGCGCTGATCCGGATGCCGACGACCGCGATCACGAGCATGAGCAGGCCGACCACGCTGCCGATGCCGATCCACGCCCAGGGATCGTCGGAAGTGGAGCCGAAGACCGCGAGTACCGATGGCCCGAGCAAAAGAACCTCAGCGACCGTTCCGATGATATAGGCGACCACCATCAGCCACCCGGTCAGGAAGCCAAGGTAAGGATTAATCGCGCGGCCAACCCATTCGAAAGAGGCGCCGCAGTTCGCATTCCACATATTGCACCGACGGTACGCGTTCGCGATGACGAGCATGGGAATGGCGGTGACGACGAGAACCGGTCCGCTGCCGTAGGCCGTCGCCATCGCGAGCGCGGCCAGCGACAGCCCGATTGTCGCGGCCGGCGCGGATGATGCCATGCCGATGACAGTGTCCTGCGTTACCCCGATCGCGTCCGGCTCGAGCCGCGTCGCCAGGACCGGCGCGTCGCCTGCAGCGAAAGCCGCAGATTGATCCGTCACCTAATCTCCTCTAATGCCGGGATGCGCCCTTCAAGTATTCATACGGGCAGCCGAAAGCGGGCCTCGGTCGGTATGGACGCTTAAATGCATGGCTGCCGCAACGCTTCGCCTGGCGAGACTCGCAGACCGGTGTCCCGAGAGATTATAGTAGCTACTTCCGGGGCTCCAGGTGAGATCTATTTACCTGGAATGTGATTGAAAATCAGCTGGCCCGGAAGGCTCCAATGTGACGTAAATCATGCGGATGTCTTCGTTCGAACGGGTAAGGAACTGATAATTCAAACTGATACCTCTGCGGCGGTATGCACGGGACCCGGGCCCGTCGCGCTGGGGAGGTTCTGGCCGCTGAGGCGCCCGTGGGCGAAGGAGGGCTCGCATTAGTGCCGGGGAGCGGGACGCCGCGCGGAGGCCGCGTTCCATCATGTTCTACGCGTGGGCCGGGCTCGCCGTCCAGTCGGTGCTGACCGCGGGAGTGATCGCCTTCGTGCTTTCCGGGGCAGCCAGTCAGCACTCGGCCATCGCGGACGTGCACGGCCGGGCTGAGGCGGTCCAGGCCGCCAGGCCCTTCCTGGGCGTCGGCCTGGGCTGGACCAGCGCCGTGCTGGCGTTCGGCTTCATGGTCCCGGTGATCGCCGTAGCAGCAGGCTTGCGCTGGGTGAGCACTCCTCTGCACGCCATCACCACGGCCGTGCGCAGCCGCACGCTCGGCGACAACGAGGCGCGCGCGGTCCCTGGCGGACCGGCCGACATCCGGGATCTGGCCACATCACTCAATCGCCTCGCGGACGAGAGCGATCGGGTCAGGGCTGGCGAGCTGGAACGCGCCCGCCTGCTGGCGGACGTCCGCCAGGCCTCGGTCCGGATCCACGGGCATCTGCGCGCGGACGCGATCATCTCCGAGGCAGTGACCGCGATCCACGAGCACCTGACCGTGGACTTCGTCTGGGTCGGCATCGTCACCGGGGAGCGGCTGACCCTGGCCGAAGGTGATCCCGACGCCTGGGGCGAGGTCGCCGACATCGTCGGCTACTTCCCGCCCGATTCGGTCGGCTGGATCAGGGACGTCTACCGCCACCATTCGAGTTACCGCGTCCAGGACCTGCGCGCGGCGCAGGCTGAGGAGATCCCGGCCGGGATCAAGAAGATCCTGGACAGCCAGGGCGCCACCTCGCTGCTGCTCACGCCGTTCGGAGCCGGCCAGGAGCTGCTCGGCTGCGTCACTTTGCTACGGACCGGAATCGGGCGCGGTTGGACCCAGCCGGAGATCGAGGCCGTCGAGTCGCTGGCGGGCGACATCGGCCGGGGACTTGAGCATGCGAGGCTGTATGAGGGCGAGCAGCGCCTGGTGGCTGAGCTGAAGTCGCTGGACCGGGCCAAGGCAAGCTTCCTCGCCTCGGCCTCGCACGACCTGCGAACACCGCTGACCAGCATCATCGGCTACGTCGAGCTGCTCTCCGATGATGAGGTCGGTCCGGTACCCCCCGATCAGGTCAGGATGCTGGCCGGGGTGGAGCGTAACGCGCGGAGGCTCCAGACGATGATCGAGGACATGCTGACGACCTCCAAGATCGAGCTCGGCGCCTTCACGACCCGGCTGCGTCCGCTGGACCTGGTCAGCCTGGTGCCGACCGCCGCGGACGTGATCAGGCCATCGGCGGCAAAGGGCGGCCTGGAGTTCGAGGTGAGCTGCCCGGAGCACGAGGTCATGGTTGACGGGGACCCGGAGCAGCTGGACCGGCTGCTGCTCAACCTCCTGTCCAACGCCGTGAAGTACACGCCCAGGGGCGGCCGGGTCACCCTGACAGTGGATAGCGCGGGCTCCTCAGCCCTGCTGACGGTTGCCGATACCGGGATCGGCATCCCGGAGAAGGATCAGGGCTCCCTGTCCACCCGTTTCTTCCGGGCATCCAACGCGGTCGAGGCGGCCATCCCGGGATCGGGCCTCGGCCTGTCGATCGTCCGCACGATCGTGGCCAATCATTACGGGGACCTCAGCGTCGAGTCCGTGCAAGACCGGGGCACCAAGGTCACCGTCCGGATCCCGCTGCAAGGCGTGCACGGGCCGCCGGAACCGGACGGTGATCCAGCCTGACCGCGGAACGCGCCTGACCGGCGCCAGCCGGCCGGCCGGGCCCTGCGGGGATCCGAACAACACCTATCACTAAAAGTAAGGTTCAGATTACACATAGTGCCGAACTGCGGCGAACGTCGGATCGCGGCTGATACAGGCCGACGCACGCTTCGCCACCGGCCTGACCGGAACATCAGCGGGGGGAAAGATGGCCACGGTTCTTCTGGCCGAAGATGACGCCGACATCCGGCTTCTGGTGACCTTGAAGCTTCAGCAGGCCGGTTACGAGGTCAGGGGTTTCGGGGACGGCGCGTCTGCCCTTGCCGATGCGCGCGCGCATCCGCCCGACGTAGCTATTCTCGACGTCCTGATGCCCGAGATGACCGGCCTGGAGGTGTGCCGGGAACTCCGCAAGGACCCGGCCACCGCGGGCGTCCTCGTCATCATCCTGACCGCCCGGGCGCAGCAGGCCGACATCACGGCCGGATTCGCTGCGGGAGCCAACGACTACATCGTCAAGCCGTTCAGCCCTCGCGAGCTCACTAGCCGCGTCAAGACGCTGCTGGCATGAGGCCGGCGACCCGGATCGGCGCGGCCGACAGCCGTGCAGCGGTCACGGCAGCGCGCCTGGAGGCATGGCCGTCCGCCCATCCGGGACGGCGCCTGCCTCCAGCCCGCCGCTGATCTCGTCGACCAGCGCCTCCAGCCGTTCGGCGGTGGCGGACTGCTGCGCCTGCTCGCCCGCGAGCTGCTCCGCGGCCTCGCGGATCCGGTGGATCACGCTGTCCAGCTGATCGGCGGCCGACTTCTGCTGCTGGGTCGCGAGCAGCGATCCTTCCAGCATGGCCAAGGTCGATTCCATCAGTTCGCCGACCTCGCGGGCCTGGCGGGTGCCCTGCTCGGTCGCGATGATGGTCGCGTTCGTCTCGTCTCGCACCCCGACGATGATTCCGCTGATCGACTCGCTGGAGTGCACGGACCGTTCCGCGAGCTTGCGGACTTCGGCGGCCACGACCGCGAATCCCTTCCCGACCTCGCCCGCACGGGCGGCCTCGATCGCCGCGTTCAGGGCCAGCATCTTCGTCTGCTCAGCGAAGGAGTTGATTACTTCCAGAATCTCCCCGATCTTCTGCGCGTGCTCGCCCAGTGACAGAGCACGAGCGGCAATTGCCTCCACCTTCTCCTGCATTTCGCGCATGGTGACGCCGGTTTGCTCGGCGGCCGCGGCCACGGCGTGCACCGTGTCGGCGATGGAGCCCGCGGCCGTTGCCATCTCCTCGATCCGCGCGGAGGTCTGCGCGATCGCCGCGGACTGCTCGTTGGTGGCGGCGGTCGCGTTTCTCGCCGCATCGCTCAATTCGCCGGCCACCTCGCCGAGGACTTCCGAGGTCGAGCGCAGACGGCCGAAGAGCGCGCTGCGGTCGGACAGGCGTCCGACGGTCTCCATCAGGTCGTCCTCCCGCCTGGTGCCGCGGGCCAGCGCCACAAGCAGGTAGAGGAACAAGGACCCGACCGCGGCCGCCGCGAGAATGACCGTGATGATCCCGGCCGCCAGTGCCGTGTCCCTGGCCGAGGCGACAGCATCCTGCACCCGGGCGCCGGCGCATAGCCTGGCCGCGGACTCCGCGGCTCCGATCGCGATCTGATACCGCCAGATAGTCACCCATCCCGCGGCCGAGACCGCGGCGATGACCGCGATTGCCGCGACGGCGATGCGGCGCGCTCGCCGGCTCCCCAACCATTTCACCATCGCGGTGGCATCCGTCCCGTTGTGCCTGCATAGCGCGGCAGCCTCCGCGCAACCATACTCACAGAAATCGAACCGTGACTCTACGTAACTTACCGAGAGCAGCATAATCAGTGACGCGCCCGGGAACGCGAACGCCCTGACCTTCGGCGGCACATCCCCGGCTCGCGCCGAGTCCCCGGTCATCGCCAGCGCTGCGGCTTGCGGCCGGGTGCGGGCCATGGCACAGTCCGACGTGGAGTCATGTTTCACGTCGATGGCGAAGGGAGGTGCGGACGATGTCAGGTACCTGTCCCGCGCCTCTCGCCCGGCTCTGACTTCCCAGGCGGAAGGCGCCCGCGAACGAAGCGGAGCACGCCATGTACGCGAGTATTCTCAACATCACGTTCGACTGCGCTGACCCGAGGGCACAGGCTCGGTTCTGGGCCGCCGTAACCGGCTGGACCGTGCACGATGAGGTCATATTCGGTCAGGTCCAGTTCGCCGTCGGACCGCCGCCCGAAGGCGGTCCCCGGCTGTATTTCGTCGCCGTCCCCGAGCCGAAGCCGGCCAAGAACAGGATCCACCTGGACCTGATCCCGCCAGGGGAGGATCAGGCGCGCGAGCTGGTCCGGCTGAAGGACCTGGGCGCGACCGTGCTTGGCACCCAGCCAGACGGCGCGCCCTGGGTGATACTCGCTGACCCGGAAGGCAACGAATTCTGCCTCGAAGGGTAGCCAGGGTGCCGCGGCGAGGCCTGACGTCCAGCGGCGGTGCCCGCGCCACGGGCACCGCCGCCCGGACCCGGGGTATGGTCGATGACGTCGCCAGCGCTGAGATCTGGCAGGCCACCTCCATCCCTTGAGCGCGGACTTGGAACCAGTCGACTACTGCATCGTCGGTGCCGGAATCATCGGGCTCGCCGTTGCCAGGGAGCTGCTGACGCGACGCCCTGACGCCTCGGTCACCGTGCTGGATAAAGAGGACGCCGTCGCCGCGCATCAGACCGGGCACAACAGCGGTGTCGTCCACGCCGGCATCTACTACAAGGCCGGCTCGACGAAGGCGCTGCTCTGCCGCCGCGGCGTGGGCATGCTGAAAGAGTTCTGCGCTGACCACGAGCTGCCGATGACCACCCGCGGGAAGCTCGTCGTGGCGCGCAGCCCGGACGAGGCGGCGAAGCTCGCCGCGATACTGGACCGCTCGCTCGCGGCCGGCGTCCCCGGCGTGCGCATCATCGGCCCCGCCGAGATCAATGATCTTGAACCCGAGGTGGTCGGCAGGGCGGCCCTGATCTCGCCCACGACGGCCGTGGTTGACTACGGCGCGGTCGCGGCCGCGCTCGGATCAGACATCAGGTCGTCTGGGGGCTCGATCGTCCTCGGCAATGAGGTCACCGGGATCCGCGAGGGCGTCAGCAGCGTGGTCATCACGACGAAGCTAGGGCAGGTACTGGCTCGCAACGCGGTGATCGCCGCTGGCCTGTATGCGGACCGGCTCTCGCGTGCCTCCGGCGGAGACGACGAACCGAGAATCCTGCCGTTCCGCGGTGAGTACTTCACGCTCCGGCCGGATCGGGCGGGACTGGTCCGGGGCCTGATCTATCCCGTCCCGGATCCTCGTTACCCGTTTCTGGGCGTGCACTTCACCAGACGCGTGAGCGGAAAGGTCGACGTCGGGCCGAACGCAGTGCTGGCACTGAGCCGGGAGGGGTACCGGCGGCGCGACATCAGCGTGCGGGATATCCGCGAGATGGCGCTCTGGCCCGGCTCGTGGCGGCTGGCCCGCGCCAACTGGCGGGCCGGGGTCGATGAGATCGTCGGCTCGGCCAGCAAGCGCGCCTTCGTGCGCAGGGCGCGGTCATTCGTGCCGGCGCTGCGCGACGCCGATCTGGAGCCGGCGCCGTCCGGCGTGCGCGCACAGGCGGTATGTCGCGATGGATCGCTTGTCGATGATTTCGTGCTGTCCGGTCATGGCCGGGTGTTCTCGGTGCGCAATGCTCCCTCACCTGCCGCGACGGCCTCGCTGGCGATCGCCGAGCAGATCACGAGCGTCCTGCTGGCGTCATAGACCGGTGTCCTGACCGCCATCCCCGCGCCCGCCGAGGCCGGCCTGGCCGATCAGGGCTCGTGGGCCTGGTCAGTTCCGCTGCTGTCAGCAGATTGTGTTGGCTCGCGCCGGCCGGGCCAGCCATTGTGGATCGTGATGCCGGGATTCCGTCGGAGCCGAGAGCGGGGAGACCATGCAGACTGCCGTTGCCGAACCCACCATGACCGTCGGAACGCTCGACGAGCAGCTGATCACCCGGCTGCTCTACCACCGGATCATCGTCCTGGGCAGCGAGGTCGACGACCAGGTCGCCAATCGGCTCTGTGCCCAGCTGCTGCTGCTCTCTGCCGAAGACCCGCGCGGCGATATCAGCCTCTACATCAACTCGCCGGGCGGCTCGGTCAGCGCCGGCCTGGCGATCTACGACACGATGCGGCTGGTCCCGAACGACGTCATCACGATGGCGATGGGCCTGGCCGGGAGCATGGCTCAGTTCCTGCTGTGCGCCGGCACCGCGGGCAAGCGGTTCAGCCTGCCGCACGCTCAGGTGCTGATGCACCAGGGGTCGGCCGGCTTCGGCGGCACCGCGGCCGATGTCGAGATCTACGCCGAGCAGCTCGAACGGACCGGCGCCACGATGATCAGGCTGATCGCGCAGCACACCGGGCAGCCCGTGGAGACGGTCGAGCGCGACAGCCTGCGGGATCGGTGGTTCAGTGCCGAGGAAGCTCGCGACTACGGGATCATCGATCACATCGTGGAACGGCTCGATGACGTCCGCCCCGCGGCCGGCCTCCGGATGGGGCTGTGATCATGGGCCAGTACACGATCCCCACCGTGATCGAGAAGACCCCGGCCGGCGAGCGGGCGTTTGACATCTACTCGCGGCTGCTGTCGGAGCGGATTGTCTTCGTCGGCACCGAGATCGACGACGGCGTCGCCAACGTGGTGATGGCGCAGCTGCTGCATCTCGAATCGGCCAGTCCGGACCTCGAGATCAGCCTCTACATCAACTCCCCTGGCGGCTCGTACAGCGCGCTGACCGCCATCTACGACACGATGCAGTTCATCCGCTGCGACGTGGCGACCATCTGCATGGGCCAGGCGTCGTCCGCCGCGGCCGTGCTGCTCGCCGCGGGCGCGCCGGGCAGGCGGGCTGTCCTGCCGCATGCCAAGGTGCTGCTGCACCAGCCTTCGAGCGAGGCCCGTGGAGCCCTTCCTGACCTGGCCGTCCAGGCGAAGGAGGTGGCCAGGGTCCGGGCCGACGTCGAGGAGATCCTCAGCCGGCACACCGGCCACCCGGTGGCCAAGATCAGGAGCGATACCGACAGGAACAAGACCTTCAGCGCCCGTGAGGCCGTGGACTACGGCCTGGCCGACGAGGTCATCGTCAGCCGGAAGGCTGCGCCGGCCGTGCTAGCTCACGCTCGATGATCACGCGGCCAGCATGCACCGGGCTTCACCGGAACCGCGCCCCTGAGGCGAGATGCGGGTCTGGATGCTGTCCAGCCGGATGATCCGGGCGCGGCTGAGGCGATCGTCAACCAGGACGTTCTCGACCCTGGCGAGGAGGTCGGACAGCTCGATCCGCAGCGCGTCGCAGATAGCGGCCAGGACCTCTGAGGAGGCCTCCTTGCGCCCGCGCTCAAGCTCAGACAGGTACGGCATCGAGACCCGCGCCGTCCGCGCCACGTCGGAAATGGTCCGGCCCTGCTCCAGCCGGGTCCGCCGGAGCACCTGGCCGATGATCGTCCGCAGCAGGGGCCTGGACTGCTGCTCGCGGTCCCGCGGGCCGATCACGGGCGGTTCGTGCATCGCCGTTTCCTTCCTGGCCGCAACGATGACCCGTCAGCCGGACCTGAAACTGCCCACCACGGTATCTGTCACCTCGCCGGCCCGTGAATCCGTTTCGCGGCCGGCGTAAGAGGCGTCAGAGGCACTCGCGCCTCGCGGGCGGCAAGCCATGCCCGAGCCTGGCTGACGCGATCAAGCTGCTGCCGGGTTCAGGGAACGCCAGCCCCGGCAGGCCCGTCCAACTGCTGTTCCACCAGCGAGGAGGACATCATGAGAAGCCTGATCGTGAGCGCCGGCGTTGCCGCCCTGCTGCTGAGCGCGTGCGCGGTGACCCCGGTGCACGCCTCCGCCCCTGGCACCGTCACCGGGAGATTTCAGATCCAGGGCGGGCCGATCGGCCCGGGCGGAAAGCAGCCAGGGAAGCGTCCGATCAGCGGAACGATACAGTTCACGGCCGGGCACGGCCCTGCGGTCACCGTCCGGACGGGCGCCTCAGGCACCTTCTCGGCTCGGCTGGCGCCCGGAACTTATGCCGTCTGTGCCCGCTCACCCGGCCTCGCCGCCGACAACAGCACGAACGGTCTCAAGGGACCATGCTCGGCATCGCAGTCCGTCAGGGTCACCGCCGGGCACACCACCAGAATCGCCCTCACGGTCGACGTCCCCTGAGCAACGCCGAGCGCGCGACGCTTGTCAATAGGTTCTGATCCCCAGGGTGACCGCGAGGATCAGGCCGAAGGCGCCGATGGCGATCCGCACCGCCTGCGCGGGCAGGCGGCGCACCAGCGCGGGCCCGATCCAGCCGCCGATCAGGAAGCCGGCCGCGAGCGGCGCCGCGGCGGCCCACAGCACCTGGCCGAACAGGGCGAATCCCACCGCCGCCGTCGCGTTGGCCAGGCCCGACACCACGTTCTTCACGGCGATGTTCCTGGCCAGGGGCTGGTCAAGCATCGCGGTCAGGACCGCGAGCATGAGGATTCCGCCGGCCGCCCCGAAGTACCCGATATAGGCGGCCACGCCGAACAGCGCCGCCAGCAGCAGCCAGCTGTGCTCGCCGCGCAGCCGGGCGGTCAGCCCGGTGATCATCGGCTGGATGATCAGCAGCAACGAAGCGGCGCCGATCAGGAACGGCGCGACGATCTGGAACGCCCGGGCAGGAGCCAGCAGCAGCAGTGCCGCGCCCGCCGCGCCGCCGAGCGCGGTCACCGGGCCGAGGCGGCGCACCCGGGCGCCCTGGCCGGTCAGCTCGGGCCGGGACCCGGCCGCCGCGCCCGCGCCCGCGAACACCAGCGCCACCGTGTTCGTCATGTTCGCGCTGACCGGCGACAGCCCGAACGCCAGCAGCACCGGATAGGAGACCACCGACGCCAGGCTCGCCACCGTGCTGGCCACGCCGGCCAGAACTCCGGCCCCGAGCAGCGTGAAGATCTCGGCCAGGTGCACCACCTGACTCAAGCACACGGCTCCGCGGTCCCGGCCGGGCAGGTATCTGGCGCCAGGCCCTGGCCAGCCGCATGCCGGTCAACTTAGGTTGGCAATGAGGGCCGGAGGGCCGCCGCATCGAGGCGACGAGGCCCGCGATCTCCGATCGGGCTAGCGACCGGGGCCGCGGCCGGGAAAGGGAAGCCATGACGAGCCGCCCGCGGTTATCTGATCTGGTTCTGCAGGCGGCGGTCACCAGGCGCAGGCGACTGCGCGGCGCGGCCTTGGTCGTCACGGCGGCGGCCGTAGCGGCACTGACGACGCTGATCCCGGCGTTACCGGCGCTGGCCCAGGGGACCGCGCCAGGCGCGCCGGGCGCGAACGCCACCTGGAACTCCTCCGGCGCGCAGGGCCTCGCTGACTCCCTCGGCACGGGATCGAAGATCTGGTACACCCTCGGCAACGGCGAGCTCGAGAACGTCTTCTACCCGCAGACCGACACCCCGGACACGTTCGGCCTCCAGTACATCGTCACCGACGGCGCCACGTTCACCGCCACCGAGACCGCGAACACCAGCCACGCGATCTCGCTGGCCGATCCCACCTCGCTGGTCTGGCGGCAGGTGAACACCGCGGCCAACGGCGACTTCACGATCACCAAGACCTACGTCGCCGATCCGTCTCGCTCGGTGCTGCTGATCCAGACGACCTTCGACAACCTGAGCTCCGGCCCGCTCCAGCTGTACGCCGACTATCTGCCGCAGCTGAACAACGACGGCATGGGCAACACCGGCGGCACCGACGCATCAAGCGGCGACCTGGTGGCCTCCAACGGCTCGGTCTCCAGCGCGCTCGCCGCCTCGACCGGCTTCAGCCAGACCACCAGCGGCTATGTCGGCAGCTCAAGCGACGGCAGCGGGCAGCTCGCCAGCAGCCACGCGCTGACCTCGACCTACCCGTCGGCATCGACCGCCGGGCACATCGTCCAGGTGGCGCAGATCCCGGTGGCCGCCAGCGGCTCGACCAGCTTCACCGTCGCCCTGGCATTCGACTCCAGCCAGTCCGCCGCGATCTCCGACGCGGCCGCGTCGCTGAGCGCGGGGTTCTCCTCCCTGGAGAGCTCGTTCGAGTCCGGCTGGCACTCCTGGGTGGGCGGCCTGGCCGCCCCGCCCGCTTCGGTGACCGGGAGCGGCCAGCTCAAGCAGGAGTACTACGTCAGCCTGATGGAGATCAAGGCCGACGAGGACAAGACCTACACCGGCGCGTTCATCGCCGCGCCGACCGACCCGTGGGGCGGCAGCGTCAGCGCGAACAGCCCCGGCGATCACGGCTACCACGTGGTGTGGACCCGGGACGAGTACGAGATGGCGACCGCGCTGCTGGCGGCCGGCGATGCCACGGACGCGAACGCCGCGTTGCAGTACATCTTCAGCTACGAGGAAGAGCCAAGCGGCGCGGTCAAGCAGAACACGTTCCTGAACGGCACGGCCGTCTTCGGATCGCTCCAGATGGACGAGGTGGCCGACCCGATCATCCTGGCCTACCAGCTAGGCGCCACGAACTCGGCCGACTGGGGGCATGTCCAGGCGCTGGCCAGCTACCTGGTGGCGAACGGTCCGACGACCCCGGAAGAGCGGTGGGAGGAGATCGGCGGCTACTCGCCTGCCACGATGGCCGCCGAGATCGCCGGCCTGGTCTGCGCCGCGTCGATCGCCGTGGCCAACGGCGCCACCAGCCAGGCCATCACGTATCAGTCAACCGCCCAGGCATGGGCGTCGGAGCTGGACAACCTCAGCTACACCAGCACCGGCCCGTACGGCAGCGGCAGCTACTTCCTGCGGATCACCCAGGACGGCAACCCGAACTCCGGGGCGTCGATCTCGATCGCCAACGGCGGCGGCAGCCACGACGACCGCACGGTGGTCGACCCCAGCTTCCTCGAGCTGGTCAGGCTCGGCGTCAGGGCGCCGAGCGCGGCCGACATCACAAGCACGATCTCCGCCGTCGACTCCGAACTCGAAGTGAGCACTCCGGAGGGACCGATCTGGCACAGGTACGATTTCGACGGCTACGGTGAGACGTCCTCGGGAGGCGACTACACGGGCTCGGGCGTCGGCAACCCCTGGCCGGTGCTGAGCGGCGAGCGGGGCGAGTACGACGTCGCCAGCGGCAACCTGACCGGAGCGCAGTCGATGCTGGCGACCATGGCGGGCGCGGCCAACGCCGGCTACCAGATCCCCGAGCAGGTCTGGGGCGGGTCCACCGGCACCGGAGGGTTCACCTTCGGCCAGCCCGACAACTCATCGACGCCGCTGATGTGGGCGCTCGCGCAGTACGCGCGGCTCGCGATCGACATCTCGGCCGGCCAGGACGTGGACACGCCGGCGGTGGTGACCCAGTGCGTCCAGCAGGGCAGCTGCCCGGTCAGCGGTCCGGTGCGGGAGACGGTGAACGTGACCGTGCCGGTGAACACCGACGCCTCCGGCGACACCGTCTACCTGGCGGGCAACCTGTCCGCGCTCGGCTTCGGCCAGTCCGACTGGGCCTCGAACGGCATCCCGATGACCCGGGTCAGCGCCGACAAGTGGACCGCGACCATCTACGCGGCCTCCGGCACTCCCCTGTCCTACAAGTACGACCTCGGCGGCAGCTGGAACAACGTGGAGGAGAACGCGGACTGCGGGTACGTGAGCAACCGCGGCATGAGCGTGAACGGCGGCACGGTCAGCGACACCGTCGCCAACTGGACCGGGCCGGGCGCCTGCGGGGACTCGGCGGCGGTGATCAACGTGACGGTGCCGTCAGGCACCCCGAGCGGCGACACGGTCTACCTGTCAGGCAGCTACGGCGTGCTCGGCACCGGCATCCCGGCCTCCGACGACTGGCTGGCCGCCAGCTACCCGATGATCAGGACCGGCCCGGACACCTGGACTCTGACGATCACCGGCGTCCCGGTGGCCGCCTTCGCGTACAAATTCACCCTGGGCAGCTGGAACAGCGTGGAGGAGACCAGCTCATGCGGCTACGTCGCCAATCGTGACTTCGGCTTCAACACCCCCGACGCCAGTTATCCGGCCAATGACACCGTGGCCGCGTGGCGCGGCATCGGCGGCTGCTGAAACGGCGCCCGGGGCTGGACCACGATTTGCCGTCTTATATTAGGGGCAGATTCCGGCTGCGGCGCCCGCCGTTTCGTTGCGTCATGTATCAGATGATGTTGGTGGTGCGATGGTCGAGACGGAGAACCCGAGCCGGACTGGGTCAGCGCCAAATCGCGACCTGGCCGTTCTCCTGACAGCGAAGTCCATTTCGGACATTGGCTACGCGCTGGACTTCATCTGCCTGTCCGTCTTTATCTGGGTCCGCACCGGCTCGACGCTCGACACCGGCCTGGTCAGCGTCGTGCTCTACACCGGCTCGATCGTGGGCGGCCGGCTCGGCCATCGGTACGGCGACCACTGGGACCGGCGCAAGGTCATGATCAGTGCCGACCTGGTCCGGATGGCGATGCTCGCCACGCTCGCGGTGCTGCCGGGCCGCGCGCAGACCTGGTGGCTGTATCCGGCGGTGGCGGGAGTCGGCACCGGCCGGTCGGTGTTCGAGGCCTCGCTCTCAGCCGCCACCCCGGTGCTGGCCGGTGCGCGCACCCAGTCGATGAACGGCATCCTGGCCGGCCTCAAGGGCGTCGCCTTCGTGATCGGCATGGGGCTGGCCACCGTGGCGGTGCCGGTGATCGGCTACCGGGGCGTCTTCGCCTGCGACGCGGCGACCTACGCGCTGTCCGCGACGGTGCTGCTCGCGCTGCGGCTGCGCACCCGGGAAGCGCGCCCCGCCGGGGCGGATGCTGATCGCGACGAGCCGGCCCTCTGGCCGCAGCTGGTCGGCGCCGGCCTGGCGGCCCTGATGGTGCTGCGCGGCCTGGACGCCTTCGCCAGCTCATCGCAGCAGGTCGGCCTTCCGGTCCTGGGCAGCCAGCTGTTCCCCGCCGACCCGGCCAGGGTGTCCGGCGGGGTCTGGGGCAGCTGGGCAGCCGGCCTGCTGATCGCCAGCTTCGTGCTGCGGCCGCTGTCCAAGCGGATCATCAGCCACTCGCCCAAGCGGGTGTTCTGCGTGGCGACCATGGTGATGTCGGCCGGGTTCATCGGCGTGTTCTGGCTCTCCGGCTGGTGGCCGCGGCTGGCGTCGGCGGCCATCGCGGGAATCGGCGACGCCCTGAGCGAGATCACCTTCAAGCAGTCGCTCCAGTCGCTGCCCGACCATCGGCGCGGCCGGGCGTTCGGGTTGTCGCAGATCGCGGTGAACAGCGGATTCATGGGCGGCTTGCTGATCACCAGCGCCGTGCTCCGGCCGGCCTGGCTGGCGCAGTGGGTGCTGCTGCTGCATGGCGTGCCGCTGCTGCTGGCGCTCTGGATGGCAGTCGTGCCAGGCAGGACGGCTGCTGTCGCGGAGCCGACCGCGTGACGCTCAGCGCCTACCTGGACTATGCCGGTCTCGGACGGCTGCGCCCGGCGGCCGCCGCGGCGATGCGCGAGGCGCTGGACGAGGTGCTGCCCTATGGCAGCGCGGAGATCGGCCGCCTGTTCGGCGCGCGGGCCGCGGCCAGGCGCTCGGCGGCCGAGCTGCTCTCCTGCACCACCGACGAGATCGCCTTCGTTCCGAATACCTCCACCGGAATTCACCTGGTCGCCGACGGCCTCGACTGGCGGCCAGGCGATGGCGTGGTGGTGTTCGACCGGGACTTCCCCGCCAACGTCCGGCCCTGGCAGCGGCTGGCGCGGCGCGGCGTCACGCTGTCCTGGGTGCCGATGCACCAGGGCGGATACGACCTCGATGACGTGGCGGCCGCGATCGGCCCGGCTACCCGGCTGGTCGCGGTCAGCCATGTGAACTTCGCCACCGGGTTCCGCTCCGATCTGGACCGGATCTGCGACCTGGCCGCCCAGGCCGGCGCGCTGGTCTGCGTCGACGCGGTGCAGAGTCTCGGCGTGCTGCCGCTGTCCGTCGCCGCCACCCCGGTCGACTTCCTGGCGGCCGGCGCCCACAAATGGCTGGGCGGACCACCCGGAACCGGCGTGTTCTACTGCCGCCGCGACCGCCTGGAGCTGCTGCGCTCGGCACCCACCGGCTGGTTCGGCTTCGACGGCGCGGCGGAGCTGATGAAGGGTCCCGGGCACCTGCGCTACGACCTGCCCGAGCGGTCCAGCGCGGCCCGGGTCGAGGGCGGCATGTACGACATACTCGGCATGGTCGGGCTGGCGGCGGCACTGGCAGAACTCAGCGCGATCGGGATCGACGCCATCGCCGGCCGGGCGCGGCGCCTGGCGCGAAGCGTCAGGGACGGGCTGACGGACCTCGGGTACCCGCTTGCCAGCGCCGCCGGGCCAGAGTCGTGGTCCGGCGTGATCAGCATCGCCTGCCCGGCGCCTGAAGCCAGGCGAATCCTCGGCAGAATGGACCGGGCCGGAGTCCAGGTCTCCTGCGCCGACGGGCTGGTCCGCATCTCGCCGCACTACTGGACCGGCGACGAGGAGATCGAGCTGCTCCTCAAAGAGCTCGCCATTGCGCGTTCGTAATTCCGGGTTCCTGCCCCATTGTTCCCGGCCCATGACTCCTGGCACACGAGTGCTGAGGCGCCAGGAAACAACGCTCTTGACACGTCCGAATGGCTGACCTATGACTACTTGTAGCGTGCCAGACCGGATTGTCTGGACCGCTCAACGCACCGAAAGGAAACTGCGGCATGACGTACGAGACCTGGGAATCGCTGACTGACGAGGTCGAGATCAGCACGGGCGCGGCTGACTGCTGGACCTGCCTGATGGACGACGGAGTCTGATCCAGTCGATCATGAACGTGCTCTGCGGCCCGCGATGCGCCGCAGGGCACGTTTTCCGTTCACGCGGATGACGAGCGGATGACGGGAAGCGCACAGTGAACCGGTGGGAGCTCAGCCACGGAAAGGTCGGTGTCAACGCACCGAGCTGGATGACCTTCGAGGTGCACCGGCCGTACTTCGACGGTGCGCAGTCGCCGTTAACGGTCATCCACGCCAGGGCATCGGTGCTGGCCGCCAGGCGATTCTCCCAGCATGCGCCGGCCAGGCTCCGATTCGGCATGACCATGCCGGCGAGCTACCGGCAGCTGCTGGCCGACGAGTCCAGGCTCGAGGCCTACCGCGTCGCCACCCCGGCCGATCTGCCCGACGAGCTCGCCTCGCCGGCCTGGCGGCGGATGTCGCAGGCCTATCTGGGCTGCGCGGACCTCGACCTGGCCGGCCGGGCCGGCCTCGCGCACTGGCTCGTCGCCGCCTGCCTGCTGCGATCCGTGCTCGACGTGGTGCCGGCGGACCTGGACGTCGCGGACTGCCAGGACCCGGTGGCGGCCGGGCTCCAGGCCGCCCGCGCGATCGCGCTGTTCGGGATCGAGGGCCTGTCCGACCGGACCAAGGCCGCCTACCGCCGCGTGGTCGACCAGCCGGCCCCCACGATGACCCATGTGCAGGCACTGGCCGGCTGGGGTTACATCCTGGCCAGGCACGCCGGGGACGCCGCCGCCGCGCCTGAGTTCCTCGACCGGGCCTGGAAGCTGCTCAAGGACGTCGCAGCCGAGATATCCGATTTCGAGCACGGGATCCTCACCGCCCGGCTGACCCTGCGCAGCGTCATGTACCTCGAGCGGCAGCGGGAGTTCGCCGACGCGACGGCCCAGCTGACCTCGGCGCGGGAGACCGTCGCCGCGCTGGCGCCGGCCGACGCCGACGACGAGCTGCTGCTGCTCGAGGCCAGGCGGCGGCTGATCGACCGGCGGGTGGAGATCGCGGTCCGGCTGGGCGACGCCGACGCCGAGCGCGAGGCGATCGGCGAGGGACTGGCACTCGACCCGTCGTGCGTCAAGATCCACATGCAGGCCGCGCAGGAACGGGAGCGGGCCGGCGACCACGAGCGTGCCCTGGCGCAGTACCTGCACGCCGCCAGGCTCGGGCCGCACGGCACCGCGTTCGCGCTGCTGCGGGCCGGTGAGTGCGCGCGGGCGATCGGGCACGCCGAGTTCGCCCGGGTGCTTGACGAGCGTGCCTTCCGTGCCGCGCCGCGGGCCGCGGCCACCCGCGACGCGCTGGTGGCGGCCTGCGAGCAGGCCGGTGACCGGCCGCTCGCCGAGGTCGTCAGGCTGGCGGCCGCGCGCGATCCGGCCAGGCCTTACGCGAACAACTGGCACTACCAGATGTACGCCTCGTACTTCAATCTCGGCGAGTCGCGGTCGCCCTGCCTGTATGCCAGGCTGCCGACCCTGGCGTTCCAGGCCGCCGAGCGCGGAGAGCGTCCCGAGGTGAACTGGCAGCGGCTGATGCCGCCCGCGTTCCGGCGCAACCTGGTCCGCGAGTCCGGCCTGGCCGGGTTCGCCGGGTCCCACCCGGCCGACCTGCCGCCGTCGCTGCGCACGCCGGCCTGGGAGAAGCTGTGCGGCTGGATAGCCGGGTTCGACCAGCTCGATACCGAGCGCCAGCACCTGGTCGCGGCCGTGGTGTTCCGGCTGGGGTTCGGCCCGCTGGTGCTCGACCTGGTGCCGGCCGTCCCGGCGGAGCAGCTGACGACCCCGGCGCAGATGCGCCTTCAGCACTGGCGGGACGTGGTCAGGTACGTCAACTCGGTGGGGTCCGCCATCGCGAGCCCGGACAACTCCTTCGCCATCGGCAGGCTGGAGTCGTGCCCGACCCAGCTGCGGTTCTTCATCGCGACGTTCTCGGTCATCTTCATCGCGCGCGAGACCCGCTCGATCGAGGACGCGATGGCATGGCGCGAGATCGGCGCGAGCGCGATGGCGGAGCTGCTGGACAGCCCGGGCAGGTCAGCGTTCGAGAAGACGATGCTGGAAAGCCGGTTCTACCGCAGCGTCAGCTACCTGCCCTTCCTGCGCCGCGACGCCGGGCAGCTGGCCAGGGAGATGGCCAGGACCGAGGAACTGGCCAGGGCGGTCCCCGCGACCAGCGAGTACGAGGAGTTTCTCAAGCGGGAGAACCTGCGGGCCTGCCTGGAGACCCGGTCCAAGTCCTGCTACGCCTTCGGAGCGGCCAGCGAAGGTCATCGCCTGGTGGACGAGGTGCTGTCGATCGATCCGTATGAGCCAAAAAGTCATATCGAGATGGCGCAGAGCCTGCTCATGCGAGACGAGCCCAGGCAGGCCGCGGACAGCTTCCTGCGCACGGCGCGGCTCGGCCCGGTGTCGACAGCGCTCGGCTACGCCTCCGCCGCCGACTGCTTCGCCAGGGCCGGCCAGCCGGTGCTCGCCGAGGACTGCTACCTCCAGGCGCTGCGGCTCGATCCGCACGCGATCTCGGCGGCCAGGGGGTGGGCGGCCGTCGGGCCGCAGGCCAGCATGGGCGCTCTGGCCGGTGAGTACCTGGCCGGCCTGGAGGCCTGGGGCGCGGCCAGGCTCGCCGCGCGCGCCGGATGACGGTCTCCTGGCGGCTGCGGCCGAAGCCGGATCCCGATCTGGACGCGGTCGTGACCGGCGTCTATGCCGGGCAGCTTCCTGACGCCGTCCCGGCCGGGTTCGCGGCCGGCACCGGGTTCACCGGCGCGGTCGGAGATATCGCGCAGCTGCCAGGCGCGCCCGGCGAGCCGGTCTGCGTGCTGCTCGGCCTCGGTCCGCCGGAAGCCGCCGACGGCGCCGCGATCCGGCGAGCCGCCGCCGGGCTCGCCCGCGCGGCGTCACGCTACCGGCGCCTGGCCATCGAGGCGCCAGCGGTCGACCTGCGGCCGCTTGTGGAGGGCTACCTGCTCGGGGGCTACCGGTTCGCCGGGCACCGGAGCGCTCCGGGCGCGCAGATCGACCAGCACGTTGACGTGGTCGCACCGGACCGGATGCAGACCAGGAAAGCTCTCTTTGAGGGGACACGGATCGGCGAAGCTGTAACGCTGGCCAGAGACCTGGTCAACGAGCCAGGCGGTGAACTGACGCCGCGGGGCTTCGCCGAGCGGGCGACGTCGGTCGCCGCCGCGACCGGTCTGGCCTGCGAGGTGTGGGACACGGACCGGATCGCCGCCGAGCGGCTCGGCGGACTGCTCGGCGTCGGCCGCGGCTCGGCTGAGCCACCCAGGCTGGTCCGGCTCGGGTACCGGCCGGCCCACTACCGGCCCACGCGGTACCGGCCGACGCAGCACTCCGGGCGGATCGCGCTGGTCGGCAAGGGTGTCACCTTCGACGCCGGCGGCATGTCGCTCAAGTCCACGGCGCAGCTTGTGGACATGAAGGCGGACATGGCCGGGGCGGCCGCGGTGCTCGCCGCGATGTCGGTCCTTGACTCGCTGAACTGCCCGGTGGCCGCGGACGGCTGGCTGCCGCTGACCGAGAACATGATCAGCGCGGATCCGGTCCGGGTTGGCGACGTCCTGACGATGCGCGACGGCAGGACGGTCGAGGTGCGCAACGCCGACGCCGAGGGACGGCTGATCCTGGCCGACGCGCTGGTGCTGGCCGGGGAGACGCGGCCGGACGCCATCATCGACATCGCCACGCTGACCGACGCGGCGGCCGTCGCGCTCGGCCGGAAGATCGCGGCGGTGATGAGCACCGACGAAGCGCTGGCGGACCGGCTGCGCGACGCGGCGGAAAGAGCCGGCGAGCCGATCTGGCCGCTGCCGCTGCCCGGCGCCTACCGGCATCAGCTGGAGTCCGGCGTTGCCGACCTGGTCAACTACACGACCGGCGCGCGGCACGGCACCGCCCTGCTCGCCGGGCTCTTCCTGCGCGAGTTCGTTCCGGCCGGCATTCCGTGGGCGCACCTGGATATCCAGGGCACCGCGCTGTGCGACTCCGACGACGGCGAGTGGGTCGCCGGCGCCACCGGGTTCGGCGTCAGGACGCTGGCCGAGCTGCTGATCTGCAGTGAGCGACAGGACTAAAGGCTCGGCGCCACCGTAGCCGCCATTGCGGCTGGCCTGGGAGGCAGCTACTGCATCCTGACCTCCGGCGGCGAAGCGCGCAGCTCGTCGCACCGTAGAACGGCTCAGATGATGAACTGGACCCGGGGACGGCGTGTCGGCCAGACCGGCACATGTCGTTATCGCTAACTTCGAGGGCGTGTCGTACCGGATCAGACAACTGACTATGGCCGACTTCAAGCGGTGGGCCGACGAACAGAACCTGATGCCCGCCCCGGCAGACGCGGCGGAACAATGGCGTGAGCGGATCGAGATCCTGCTCGACGGACGCGCCAACTTCCTGGGCAGGCCCGACCCCACGCTGTGGAAGAGCGGCGACGTGCACGAGCTGCTCATGGTGCACGCGGTGACCCGGCAGTACGACGGGTGGAACCTCGCCGACCACGCGCCCTCGGCAGTGCGAGAGTTCCTGTGCTTCCTCGATCGAACCGATCGCCTGCACCCGGCGAGCACGAGGGTAGGCACCCTGCTGAAGGAACTCGATCGGCTGGCCCCGAAGTTTCCTTCTGCCATGGCCGACTCGTCGCGCTGGCGTCTTGCCAAGCGAGTGTTCACGGCCATGGTGTCGGACGGCGTTCGGCTGGACGACGAAGCGGAGGTCGACCGCTGGGCCGAGCAGTTCAGCGCTCGTGGCCCGCAGCAGCGCCGGGCAACTCTCGGCGACCTGATCGACTCCGAGCCTGGCTACGGGACCGGGAAGCTGCTCATCCATGAAGGCAAGGTGGCGCTGCTGCGGCCCGGGGCGACCATCTCGAAGCACATGGTGTGGCGTGACGCTCCCTGCGATTGCCCGGACCACGGGGAGTACCCGCCGGCCGCGTTGCCGGCCAAGGCAGAGCTGGCCCGCATGGTTCCCGGCTCTGGCGTGCTACGGCGGCTTGTCGAGTTCGGCAGCTGGGCCGGCCACGACGGGCAGCCGGTCGACAAGCGCGGTGAGCTGCACGGGGATTCGCTCCGCACGGCCGCGATGGCGCTGGGATTCCCATCGGACGGGATCAGCCGGATGTCTGACCTGCCCGGGCTGGTGATGCTCTGGCGGCTGTCGCTCGAATTCGGCGTGCTCTCGCTGCGCCGCACCCGCGTGGTGGCGGGCCCGGGGCTGCACCTCGCCGAGCAGGTGCTGCGCGGGGCGGCGGAAGCAGACGACGCGCTCACCTTGTGGGCCGGAATATATGACGAGCTGCTCTGCCCGGCGCCACCGGCCGGCGCGGCGCAGGGCGCCGACGCGTTGGCGGAGTGGCTGGGAGTCTGGGCGCCTCGGTTCTTCGGGCTGCTCTACGCGCTGGGGCAAGATACGGGCTGGGCCGACCTCGACGGACTCATCGCCCGGCTGCTTGACGAGCACGCCGAGCTGCTCCCGCCAGCCGAGCACGGGGTGGTGTTCACCGAGCTAGCGTCACTCGCCGTTCGGCAGCCCCTCGCCGACCTAGCCTGGCACGGTGCCGTGGAAGTCAGCCAGCCGGCCGCTGAGCCGCGGGAGCAGTTCGCGGTCGCGGCCAGGGAAGAGGCACCCAGGCTCGGAACCCAGCCTTGGGCGCTGTCTGCCTGGCCAGGCATCCGGGTGCGCCTGACGGACCTGGGCAGATACGTGGTCCGCCAGGGCCTGCTGGCGGAAGGCGAGCGCGCTCCCCTGGTGGACGCCGCGCCGCCGACCGTCCAGCTCGCGCTACCCGCTCGTTCCGTCAGCGCCCGAATCATGGCGTAAGAACCTCCCGCCGTGGCAGGCTTCGTGGCGTGGCAGAGCTGGATGAGCGAGGCTTTCGGCGTGGCCAAGGGCACCATGAGCGCCAAGGCGAGGCAGGTCCGTGATCTGCTGAGGATCGACCACTTCGCACCGGAGTTCCAGCGGGCCGACATCGTCGCGGAGAACCCCGCCGTCTGGCTGGTGCTGGTGGACGGGTTCGCCATGGACGCCCGGAACCTGCCGACGGAGCTGCAGATGGCCGCCTACCAGCGCGGGCTCATTCCCTTCGTCCCGGCCCTCGGTCCGGATGGCACGAGAGCCATCGAAGGCTAGCCCGGACATCCCCGCTCGGCACCGAGACAGGTACCTCGATCACTTTCGCTCGCGAAGCGTCGCCAGGTTCTCGTCCCGGGTCATGCCCTCGTGCGAATGGCGTCCTAGTGCAGCACGCCTGCGATAACGACACGGGTCAGTGTCTGCCTCTGGCACTGGCCTCGATTCATCCGTTGACCGTAGTTCCGGGCGTTGACCTGGCTAAACGCTGCGTGTGAGCGTGCCTGGTCAGGCGGTCCGGCGCAGTTCGTGCTCGACTGCTCGGCGGATCCACGCCGATAGCGACCGGTCGTCGGCATCGGCCGCGCGGCGGGCCTGCTCCAGCAGTTCCGGGGGGAACCGCACGGGCACGGGTGTGCCCAGCCGGGAGGCATGGCGTCGGCGGGACGGCCCCCGCGGCTCCTGGTTTTCGGGCTGCGCGTAGAAATCGAATTCCTCGTCAGGTGTCATAGGCGTGTTCGTCATCGGTCTCTCCGGTACCTCGGCGCACATGAGCCAGTGCGCTGGAGGCTTGGCCGGGTAGAACAGCGGGTCGCTGGCCCACACGTCATCGATCCCGAGGTGCGGATGCTTGAACAGGTGCGCGGCCTGGGTGTCGATCTCGAACGGGTCTTCCTCATCCAGCAGATCTAGATCGAACCTCTCACCGCCCACCTGATGATCGTATTACAAACGACTACCGTCTAGCCAGACCTGCTTGATGCCTCCCAGTCCACCGATCCGGACGCCTGAGGTCTCCGTGACCGGCGTCCGCGGGCTGACATCCCGTAGGCGTCGGCAAGCATCCGGCACCTGCGCGGCACGTTCAGCCCCCGCAGCAGCGGCTCGACATCCCGCGGATCAAAGAGCGGCGCCCACCAGAGCATTACGTTGAACATCTCGTCGGCGCGGGTAGCCGGCTTGGCCAGGTCGAAGTCGATCAGCGCGAACGCGTTCGCGTCGCGGAACACCACGTTCTCCGGCGTGATATCGACGTGGCCGATCAGCTCGGGCTCGTAGGGCGGCGCCGGCGGGATGTCTGCGACCTCCGGGAACCCATCGACGGGATTGAGCCCCTCGGGAGGAACGAACGTCGCCGCAGCGTCGTCGTACGCCCGGACCAGACGCGCGACGGATACCATTCTGTCCTCGTCGCCGGTCCACAGCGGGCGGGGGCGCCCGGCTACCTCGCCCTCGATGTAGCTGAGCACCTCGCGTCCGGCCGCGTCGATGCCGAGGAACCTCGGCGCTCCCGCAGCAGACTGGGCTCAGGAGGTGCGAGATCATGACCCACGTTCCCACCACGGCGGGCGATACCGATGTCGATGACCTCGGTGTCGTGCTCATGCACGAGCACGTGTTCATCAGGACCGAGCCGCTTCAGTGGGGCTGGCCGGGTTTCGGCGGCTGGGATGCCGAGGCCGAGGTGGCGGCCGCCCGCGAGCGGCTTCACCGGCTCAGCCAGGCGGGGGTCGGCACGATCCTCGACATGACCGTGCCCGGCCTGGGCCGCGACCCCGCGCTCGTCGCCCGCGCGGCGGACGGCACCGGGCTCAGGATCATGTTCGCGACCGGCTACTACACCTACGACAGCCTGCCGTTCCCGTTCCACTTCCGCGGGCCCGGCAAGGGACTCGACGGCGACGACCGGGTGCTCGAGTCGCTGTTCGAGCGAGACCTGACCGTCGGCATCGGCGACACCGGGTTCCGCGCCGCCGTGCTCAAGCTCGTGACCGACGCGCAGGGGATGACCGGCGACGTCGAGCGGCTGGCGACCGCGGTCGCGAACGTGCAGCTGCGCACCGGTGCCCCGGTCTGCACCCACGCGCACGCGCCCACCAGGCGCGGGCTCGACCAGCAGCGGATCCTGGGGTCGGCCGGCGTCGACCTGGGCCAGGTCATGGTCGGGCACTCCAACGAGACGACCGACCTCGGCTACCTTGAGCAGATCATCGGCAACGGCTCGTACCTGGGCTGGGACCGCTGCGGCCTGGGTGTGACCGTGCCGCTCGACGCGCAGCTGGACACGCTGGCCGGACTCTGCGAGCGTGGCTACGCAAGCCGGGTCATGCTGTCGCACGATAAGGCCTCGTTCATGGACTGGTTCGCCGCAGCCGAGGTGGAGCCGGCCCTGCCGGAGTGGCAGTTCACTTACATTCACGCCGGGGTGCTGCCTGGCCTGCGCGAACGCGGCGTGTCCGAGGATCAGATCGAGCAGATGCTGGTCCGCAACCCCCGCGAGTTCTTCGCCCGGCAGCGCGGCACGGCGGCCGCTCGCCCGGCCGCGGCAGCCAAGGAGGCCGGCAGTGGTGATCACGGCACCGCCTAGGGGCGCCAACCCGTTCGACGACTCAGGCGTGCGGGCCGACGACAACGGCGTCCGCCGCTACCCGGACCTGCATTCCTCGCTGGTCGAGATGCTGCGCGAGAGCGTGCTTGCCGACCCTGGGGCCGAGGCGCTGGTCGAGGTCGGCGGCGAGCGGCTCAGCTACACCCAGCTGTGGGACCGGGCGGCGCGGGTGGCCGGCGGCCTTCGCGACAGCGGCATCCGGCCGGGAGACCGGGTGGCGATCAGGCTGCCGAACTCCGCCGACTGGGTGGTCGCCTTCTTCGGCGGCCTGATGGCCGGCGCGATCGTGGTGCCGGTGAACACCAGGTTCGCCGAGCCGGAGGCCGCGTACGTGATCGAGGACTCCGGCAGCTCGCACGTCTTCGAGCCTGGCACGCCGCTGCCCGATGGCGGACCTTACGTGCACGAGGGAGCGCGGCAGGCCGACGTCGCCGCGATCTTCTACACCAGCGGGACCACCGGCTTTCCCAAGGGCGCGATGCACACCCACGAGAACGTGCTCGGGAACGTCGAGACCGTGTACCGGGTGACCGACATCCCGCGCGACGCCGGCCGTGAGTTGCGGACCCTCGTCGTCGTGCCGCTGTTCCACGTCACCGGCTGTCACAGCCAGACCCTGCCGGCGCTGCGGATCGGCGGCGCGGCGGTGATCGACGCCGCCTTCGACGGCCGCCGGATGATCGAGACGCTGGAGCGGGAGCGGATCACCGCCTGCACCGCGGTCCCGGCGATCTACTACTACATACTCAACCACCCCGACTTCACGCCCGCCAAGGTCGCCGGCGTCCGCTGGGCCTCCTACGGCGGCGCCCCGATCGCGCCCGCGCTCGTCCACCAGATCGGTGACCGGTTCGCCGGCGCGCGGCTGGCCAACGGATTCGGCCTGACCGAGTGCACGTCGATCGCGACCCTGCTGCCGCACGAATGGGCGGCCGATCACGCCGACTCGGTCGGCTTCGCCGCGCCGCACACCGAGGTCGCGATCACCGGCACCGATTCGGATCTGGGCGAGATCGTGATCCGCGGCCAGAGCGTCTGCGCCGGCTACTGGAACAAGCCAGACGCGACGGCGCAGAGCTTCGCCGGTCACTGGCTGCACACCGGGGACGTGGGCCGGGTCGGCTCCGACGGGCTGGTGTACGTGCTCGACCGGATCAAGGACATGATCAACAGGGGCGGCGAGAACGTCTATTGCGTGGAGGTCGAGAACGCCCTGATCGGCGCGCCCGGCGTGGGCGAGGTCGCGGTCGTCGGGGTCCCCGATTCCATGATGGGCGAGAAGGTCGGCGCCGTGATCGTCCCGCTCCCCGGGGCTACGGTGGACCCGCTGACCGTCGTCGGCTACGCGCGGGAGCACCTCGCCGGATTCAAGGTCCCTCAGTTCATCGCCGTCAGCGGTTCCCCGCTGCCGCGCAACCCCAACGGCAAGGTGCTCAAGGCCCCCATCCGCAAGACCGACTTCGGCCCTCCGCTGTTCGGCTGAGCTGCCGCCTTCGCCTTCCGCGCAGCCCAGGGGAAAGCCGCCGGCGCATTTGGCAGGGCGGCCGTTCCAAGGATGCGCGGCGGCGGCATTCCGGGCGACCGGCGGGTACGATGTCAAGTCGCCCAACGGCAGCGGGGAGTGATCGATGACGGCGAGCCCTGGCGTGCCCGCACGCGTTCCCGGGGAAGGCTGGCAGAACGCCCGGCATTTCGGCGCTGATCCGAGCGGCGCCGCGGACTCCACAGCGGCGATCCAGGCCGCGCTCAGCGCCGGGGCCGGCGGCACCTACGCGTACCTGCCCAAGGGGCGGTACGTCGTCTCCGCCCCGCTCACGATCAGCGGGCCTGGCCTGGTCGGAGACGGGAACGGCTCCCAGCTCCTGTGGGATCAGGCTGTGGTCGGAACCCTGGTCAGGGCCTCCTCGGCCGCGGCCCACCAGTACGTGTCGATCCGCGATGTGCGCCTCAGCCAGACCAATCCGACCCCTGGCGGGACCGCGATTGACGCCAGCGCCTTCCAGTTCTCCCGGATCGAGCGGGTGCTGATCGACAAGGCCGACTCGGGCGCTCATCCGAGCATCGGAGTTGACTACAACAACGGCATCACGCATTACAACGTGCTTCGTGACTGCGTGATCAACGTTGACGGGCGGAACGCCATCGGCGTCAGGTACTCGGGGGGCGCGAATTCCAATGTGCTCGAGAACTGCCGGATCCTGCCTTCGACGACCGACGCCAGCCAGATCGGCATCTACGTCAACGCCTACGCCATCGAGCTTGACCATCCCGACATCGAGTCCGTCGCCGGCACGGCGATCGTGCTGGACGCCGGGGCGACGTCGAACCGGCCTACCCAGCTCATCGCGCCGTACCTGGAGAACCCGAACGGCACGGACATCGCCGTCATCAATGGCGGCTGCCCGCCCGCGATGGGCTCGGGCCGGTTCACCCTGACCAAGCGGGCGCTGACCGCGCGGGCGTCAAGCGCCACCGTGGCGCAGGACCCCGACCTGGGGTTCAGGATGCTTCCCAGCCGCGTCTACGGCTTCCGGTTCATGCTGATCTACGACGGGCCTGGCTCGGCCGCCGCCGATCTTACGATGTCGCTGATCGCCCAGGGCATGCCCGCCCTGGTCCAGTGGACGGTGACCGGCCTGGCGCTGGCGAGCCTGACCGCGCCGCAGGGGCAGATGACGGCGCGGATCGCGCAGGCGGCGGGCACGGCCGTCTCGGTGCCGACCGCGGGCGTGGGAGCGCGGACCGCCGCGGTCGCGTTCGCGGAAGGCCTGGTGGGACCGGGCGCGGGCGGAACGTTCGCGTTGCAGTGGGCACAGCGGGTGGCCAACCCGACTCCGACCACGCTGTACGCGGGCTCGACCCTGACCGTCGAGCAGGTGAGCTAGGCAGTCAGCCCGCGCGAGCCGGCCCGCCCGGCGAGGCCGGCTCCGGGCTAGTGCCATGGCCGGCCGCTGCCACGGCATCGGCGCCCGGCCGCGTCCAGATCTCACGGGCCGCCATCGCCAGCAGGTACGGCACCAGGTCCGTCGACCGGCGCAGCACCCATCCCGTTCCCTTCGTGGACAGCCAGGCCAGCTCGGCCATCGGGGTCGGCGGCGGGTTCTGCGGCTCGAGACCGGGCGCCGGCCCGACCGGGTGGCCCGCGGCCGCCAGCTTGTCGTGGAAGCGCCGGGCGACCAGGCGGTGGCCGCGCTCGTTCGGATGCAGGCGGTCGGCGGCCCACATCCGGCGGTCGTAGATCGTCGCGTCCCCGGCCGCGTCGAAGTGCAGTGTTCCGAGCCGGCCGGCGATGGCGTCGAAGGCCGAGTTGATCGCGTTCATCCGGCGGGCCAGCGGCCTGGCCAGGGCGCCCGGCAGCCCGAGCATCCAGCCGGGGTCGGGCAGCCGCATCGTGAGCACCTCCGCTCCCGCGCTCCTCAGCGCGCCGACGGTACGCGCCGCCGCCGCCGCGATCCGCTCCGGGTCGAAGCCTGGCCTGAGCGTGTCGTTGACGCCGAATACCACGCTCGCCACGTCGGGGCGCAGCCGCAGGGCCCGCGGCAGCTGGTCGCGCTCGACGTCGGCCGCGCACGCGCCGTTGGCCGCCAGGATGTGCAGGTCGGGCTCCGGCAGGCCCTCGGCAAGCAGGACGGCCCAGCCGCGCCATGCCCGGCCGGTCCGGTCGCGGCGGACCGGGTCCCCGACGCCGAGGGTGATCGAATCGCCGAGGGCCGCGAACGTTGTCATGCCGGGGCGCCCGCGGCGACCGGCGCCGACCTCGTGCTCGCAAGAACCGCCTCGTAGTGACCGATCAGCTCATCGCACCGGACCGGCCAGCTGCGGGCGAGCATGGCGCGCCGCGCCGCCCTGCCCTGCGCAGCGCGCCGCGCCTCGTCAGCGGCCAGCGCGGACACGGCACCGGTCAGCGCGCCCGCGTCGCCGGGGACGACCAGCAGCCCGGTCACGGCGTGCCGCACGAGGTCGGTCGGACCGCCCGCGGCAGGCGCCACGACGGGCAGGCCGCTGGCCGCAGCTTCCTGGAGCGTGTTGCCGAAGGTCTCGTGCGGCCCGCCGTGGACGAAGATGTCGAGGCTGGCGTAGATCCTCGCCAGGTCCTCGCCGTGCCGCTGCCCGAGGAACAGCGCCCGTGGCAGGGCGCGCCGTGCCGCGGCCTCGGCCGGCCCGGCGCCGACGATCACCAGCCGCGTTCCCGGCAGCTCTGCCACGCCGGCCAGCAGGTCGAGCCGCTTCTCCGCGGCCAGCCGGCCGACGTAGCCGACGATCACCTCATCGCGCGGTGCCAGCTGAGCGCGCAGCGCGGCGCTGCGCTTGGCCGGGTCGAACCGGCTGGTGTCCACTCCCCGGCCCCACAGCCAGACCCGCTCGAAGCCGCGGGCTCGCAGGTCGGCGGCGGTCGCGGTGGACGGCGCCAGGGTACGGCCCGCGGCGTTGTGTATCCGGCGCAGCCGCCGCCAGCAGGCCGCCTGACCGGCCGGGCCGGCGTGATAGGCGCGGGCATAGGCGGCCATGTCCGTCGCGAACACCGCGACCGAGGGCAGCCGCTGCCGCCTGGCGGCGCTGCACCCGCCGGCGCCCAGCACGAACGGCCCGGCCAGGTGCACAAGCTCGGTGCCATGCGCGGCCACCACGGCGCGAAGGCGCGCCCCGGGCAGGCCCACCCGGAATCCCGGGTAGACCGGCACGGGCAGCGAGCGCACCCGCACGACCGGGTATGCCAGGGCGGCGTCCGGGCGCGAGGCCCCGGCCGCTGGCTCTGGCGCGATCACGAGCGGCTCATGGCCCCGGCTCGCCAGGTGCTCGGCGACCCGCAGCGCGGTGCTGGCGACGCCATTGACATCAGGCGGGAAAGATTCCGTGACATAGGCGATCCGCACGCCATCTACGGTGCCGATGCGGTGCATCGGATGGGGTCCGCTGGCGTGACGCCGAGTCGAACATCCGGTGACATGTGCGGAGATGTTGGCACAGGTCAGCGGGTCGCCCGGCGGCCATGACGGTACCCGGGTCCGCACTGCCTGACGCGGGCGAGCACCAGGGTGATGTCGTCCTCGCCATGCTGGCGCAGCTTCTGGGTCACCCTCTCGCAGGCACTTCCCAGCGTGGCGCCCGGCTCGGCCAGCGCAGCGCTCAGCGCCTCCCGCAGCGCTGCCAGTCCGTCGTCGAGCGACCGGGCGCGGCCCTCCACCAGCCCGTCGGTGTACAGGGCGAGCGTGGCACCCGGCGGCAGGCTGATCTGGGTGACCTCGAAGGACTCGGCCCCTAGTCCGAGCGGAAGCCCGGGCGGCAGGTCGAGCACCCGGGTGGTGCCGTCGGGCAGCACGAGCACCGGCGGCAGGTGCCCGGCCTGAGCGGCGGCACACGAGCTGCGTGCCGGATCGATGACGGTGGCGATGCAGGTCGCGAACGGCGCGGCGGGCATCCCGGCCGCCATCTTGTCCAGCCTGCACAGCACCTGACCGGGCGGCAGCTCGAGGTCCGCCAGGGTGTGCGCGGCGGTCCTGAGCTGCACCATGACCGCCGCCGCCTCCGGGCCGTGGCCCATCGCGTCACCGACGATCAGGGCTGCCCTGCCGCCCGCCAGCGGGACGATGTCATGCCAGTCGCCGCCCACCACGCTGGCGCCGACCGGCAGGTAGCGGTGCGCGACCTCCATGCCGGCCGGCACCTGCGGCTGGCCGGGAAGCAGTCCCTGCTGAAGGGCCAGCGCGGTGCGCCGCTCACGGTGATACAGCCGGGCGTTGTCGATGCACACCGCCGCGCGCGAGGCAAGCTCGCCCGCCAGCGACACGTCCTCCCCGGCGAAAGCTGGCCTGGCCGGCCCCCGCCCGAACGTGATGCAGCCCACCACCGCCCCGCGGGCGATCAGCGGCACGGCCAGGAACGACGTGTAGCTCGAGGTGATCACGTCGCCGCCCGGCCGGCGGGCGATCCGCCCGGCGGTCTCGCCGTCGAGCTGATCGAACCGGACCGGGCTGCCGGCGACCATGGCGCGGAGATAGGGCGTGTCCGGGCCGAAGACGAGCACCTCTCCGGGCGGCAGCAGGCGGCCGGCGAGTGCCTCGTCCTGGCCGGCCAGGCGGGCCGCGAGGCGCCGGACCACCGCCCCGTGAGCGGCTGATGGCGCGGTGAGCTCATCGGCTACCAGGAGGCGCTCAGTCCCGTAGATGGCGGCCGCGTCCGCGAACCCGGGCACGGCGACATCGACCACCTCGGACGCGGTCTGGGTCAGGTCGAGCGTGCTGCCGATCCGCGCCGCGGCATCGCTCAGCCAGCTCGGGCCGGGCTGCGGCCAGGCCCGCCGGGCGATCACGAGCGCCTCGGAACCCGGCCCGGCCAGCGGCTCGCACCGGATGGCGAACCGCCCGTCACCCAGGTAGCCGCCCGCCATCGTCGCGGTCCAGACCCGTCCCGCAGCCGCCTCGGCCAGCGCGTCGCGCATCATCCGGCGCTGTCCGGGCCCGGACATCAGCACCTCGCACACGTCGCGGCCGACCACCGCGCGCGCCGGGTGGCCAAAAAGCCGGGTCGCGGTCACCGACCATGAGATCACCCGTCCGGCCTGGTCCAGCGTGAAGGTAGCGAGGTCGGCCAGGTCGGGCTCTCGCCGTCGGGGCAGGTCAGGCGCCCCGTCTCTGGCGATCCGCGACTCCACAGGCTCCGCACCAACCTTGACGACGAGTTCGGCGGGCCCGCGGATGCCTGCCCGGGCCCTGGACGCAGGCCGTTCCCGGCGGCCGATCCGGGCGGACGACCGGTACCGGAACCCCAAGATATCGTTGTAAACACGAAATGTATCGCATCGTGAGCATCGAGATAAGCTTTGCGCCAGGTGCTGAGGAACTGTTATCAATAAGGCCCGGTGCGCCGCACCGCGAACGGCACTACGGCGGCCGCCGCACACCCCGGACCAGGAGGCCCGATGGCTGACGACCCGAGCTGGGTACCGCCGGGGGTTGACATCAAGAGGGCCAACGTCGCGCGGGTCTACGACTACTTGCTGGGGGGCAGCCACAACTTCCTGGCCGACCAGGATCTGGGGCGGGCGATCGCCGCGGTCGAGCCCAACGCGCGGGCGGGTGCCCGCGCCAACCGCGATTTCCTCGGCAGGGCGGTGCGGCTCCTGGCGGATGCCGGGATCCGCCAGTTCCTTGACATCGGCTCCGGCATACCAACCCAGGGGAACGTGCACGAGGTCGCGCAGCTGGCCGATCCAGCCGCACGGGTGGTCTACGCCGATATCGACCCGGTCGCGATCGCGCACAGCAGGGCCATCCTGGCCGGCAACCAGAACGCCACCATCATCGATGCGGACCTGCGCGAGCCGGAGAAGATCCTGGCTGAGCACGCCGCCGGGCGGCTGATCGACTTCACCCAGCCGACCGGGCTTCTGCTCGTCGCCGTCCTGCACTTCATCAGCGACGCCGAGGATCCCTGGCAGATCGTCGCCACCTTGCGCGACGCCCTCGCGCCCGGCAGCTACCTCGTGCTGTGCCACGCCACCAACGAGAGCAAGCCGACCGTGGCGCAGGCCGCGGAGAAGGTGTACAACCGCAGCGTCGCCACGCAGGCGCACACCCGGTCACGGGCGAATATCCAGCGCTTCTTCGACGGATTCGATCTCGTGGATCCGGGGCTGGTCTACATACCGCAGTGGCGGCCCGAGTCAGCTTCCGACGTGCCAAGCGATCCGACCAAGCTCTGGGGCCTGGTCGGCGTGGCACGCAAGCCCTGATCCCGTCGGCTCGCCCGGCACACGCCGCGGGGCTCGCGGGGCTCGCCGCGGCTAGGGAAGGAATCCCGGCGGCTTCGGCGCTGGCCCCCAGGGCGGGGAGCCGGACACCTTCGGCCGGCGGATCGTGCGCGGCTCCGGCGTGGCGACATGCCTGGCCACGTATCTGGTCTTGCCCGACCAGGTTCTCGCCGCGTGACCAGCCATCTCCGCGGGGCCGGCGTGCGCGGCGACGCCGGCCTGCGGGTACGGAGCGTACGTGGTCGCCGGCGATCCGCCCTGCGGCCAGGCACTGGTCGGCGCGGGCAGCGGCCTGCCTGGCGGGATGTGGACGGCCGGCGGCCGGGCCGGCGCGGGCCGGTTCTCATCTGAGGTCGTGCTCGGGGTGAACGGAGGCAGCCGGATCACGGCGTACAGCATCGCCGCAAGCAGCAGCACCTGGAACACCAGAAAGGACCGGATGGCGTCATTGACCAGCGCTTGGTTCACGGTCGTCACCAGACCCTCTCCGCTTGGCCAGCTCTGCGTCACGGCATCGGCGGTGCGGCGTGCGAGCATCCGTTCTGGTGCCGCGCTCCACACGATGACCGCCACACAGCCCGACATCGGCTCGAACAGCTAGCGGTAGCCTAATCAGGGCAAGCGGGCCATGTGGTGGTAAACACCTGATCTGACCGTCAATTGTGCGCCAGGTCAGTGACATGTGTGGTCGCTGTTAACCACCGACCGCTTTGCACGACGCCAGGGTGCTTTTGCCCCGCCGCAGCAGGGCTCGGCGTCGATGGCCGGAAGGCTGGTCTGCCGCCGCCAGCGATTCAGCGTGACCGACCGGATTGATTGCGGACAGTAATCTCACCGCTGACACTAAGTAGCAGCCTGTCACTACGGACGGCCGGCGGCGGCCGGGTGCCGCCGTCGCGGCGCGGCCGCGGCCGGCCGGCGACATCCCTGGCGGCTGGCGGAATCCCAGCCCCGGCGACCGCGCCAGCGCCAGCGCCTGGCGGACGACGCCGGATGGTGGTACAGGACGTGCTTCAGTTATGCCGTAAGCCTGGTGTGACTTTGCCGGCCAGACGGCATCTGAAGTGCACGCTCTGTCACCGGACCTTGACCTGGATGGGTCTTATGAATGGCCGCCTGGCCGGTATCAAGATCGGTCGTAATGGGTATTGACCGGCATGGGAGTTCTTTTTACGCTAACGACAAGTTGTCGCTTCCTGAACGGAAAGGTCCCGCTATGAAGGAACAGACGATCGCGCGCACCGACACCGCGGTCGCCCCGGTCCTGCTGACCCCGGCCCTGGTCGAGAAGATGCTGGCCAGCCGGCGATGCGTGCAGGTCATCAAGTTCCGCACCACCTGCACCGACTGCCTGCCCAACTACTAGACCATCGAAGCGACGCCGCGGGGAGTCCGCAGACTCGCCGGGCGTCGCTTCGCTGTCGGCGGCAATCCGGCGGGAGGACTATGGGACTTGCCGCGGAGAACCTGGTTCGGGTGCTCGGCGTGTGCTGCGGCGAGGAGCCAAGCGGGCTCGCCGAGGCGGTCATGCTGCTGCGCCGGGCACAGCCGTCATTCGCGGCGACGCTCTACTCGGCCTGGCAGGCCGAGGGCCGGGACCTGAACCCCGGGCTGCGCCACGACCTTGAGGCCGCGCGGGCACGGATCGGCTATTACCGCGCCGTCGCCCGCGAGCTCGCCGCCGCGGTGCCTGGCCTTGCCACGATCAAGGGCCTCGAAGTGGCTGACCTGTATCCCGCCGGCCTGACCAGGGCGATGAACGACCTCGACTACGTGGCATCGGACGAGCGGGACCTGTGGGCGGCCGTCGCGATTCTGGCCGCTGACGGGTGGGACGCCGAGACCGCGACCTTCAGCCAGGCCGGCGGCGCGCTCCAGATGATGGTCAGCCTCCGGCGCCCGCACGCCGATCCGTATCAGATGCCTTACGGAATCGAGATAGCCACCTACTACACCCTCGGCGACCTCAGCGGGGTCCCGCCGGTGCTCAGCCTTTCCGCCGCCTGGCGCGCCCCGGCGATCAGGAACGCGCTGATGCTGCTGTACGAGCGGTTCGAGCAGCCGTATCGTGCCCGCGACCTAGTCGACGCGTTCCTGCTGCTCGGCGCGGCCAGTGACGGCGAGCTTGATGCTTTCCGCCAGGCGGTCGGCACGCTGCGGCTTCGCTCGCAGTACGCCGAGCTGGCCAGGCTGGTCGGCCGGTCCGGTCTCGGTCAGCTGCCCGGACCGCCGCCGGGCGCGTGGGCCCGTGGCCTGACCCGCGCCCGCCGGATCGCCCGCGGCGCCGGCTTCCTGCGCCGCCCGCTGATCGGAACCGCCCGCCACCTCCAGCGGCGGCGCATCTACGGCAGGCCGGGCGGCCTTGAGCGGCTAGCGTGGACGGTCACGCAGCGGCTCGTCCCGGTCGCCGCCGGGCTGCGCGGCGGACTGGTCGGCTTCGGGCTGCCGCTCGATGGCCGGCCGGCCGGAGCTGACGCGGCGGTTCTCGGCGCCCGCGGCAGGCTCGCGTGGGTCGATACGCCGGTCGCCAGGTTCCTGCTGACCGCCGGCGACGACGTCTCGCAGGCCGCGGTGGACGAGCTGTCCGGCGCGGGCCCGGCGCTCTCCCCGGTCATCGCGGCGCCCGCGGAGCTGGCCGGATGACCGCCGTCGCCGGGCTGTGCGAGCCAGCCACGCTGACCAACGGGATCCCCTACGCGGTCCTGCGCCGCAGCGGCGCCGACGTGACGACGGTGTCGGTATGGATCCTGGCCGGGTCCCGTGACGAGACCGTGCCAGGCGTCGCGCACCTGCTCGAGCACGTCGTCATGCAGGCCGTTCCGGCCGGGCGGCGGATGCGCGTGGTCGATGAGATCGAGTCCTGGGGCGGCGACGCCAACGCGATGACCGCGCGGGACCATGTCGTGCTCTACGCCCGGGTGCCCACCGAGGACGCCGGGGCGGCGCTCACCGTCCTGTCGGCCGCGGCCACCACGACCGTGTTCGATGATGGCGTCGTCGACGCCGAGCGCCGGGTGGTGCAGGAGGAACTGCGGCTGGCGGCGGCAGACCCGACCGACATCGTGCACGACGTCTTCTTCGCGGCCGCCTACGGCGACCACCCGATGGGCCGCCCGGTGGGCGGAACGGTCGACCAGGCGGCGCGGCTCGGGCCGGCCGACCTGGCCGCGTGGTCCCGCCGCCACGCCAGGACCGGCCTGCTGGGGGTCGTGGTGAGCGGCGGAATGGCGCCCGACGACGTGGCCAGGGTGCTGGCCGGCGGCCCGCTCGCCGCGCTCGGCGGCCCTGGCACGCAGCGGCCGCCCAACAGTCCTCCGGCGATCAGAGCGGCCCGGCGCGACCTGCCGCTGGCCGGCGACACCGCTGCCGTGGTGCTCGGCGGAACGGGATTCGCGCTGGCCGACCCCCGGCTCGCCGCTGCCGAGGTCGTGGTCGAGCTGCTCGCCAACGGAAACTCCTCCGTGCTCAACGAGGAGATCCGCTCGCGTCGCGGGCTGTCGTACGACGTCTCGGGCGGCGCCAGCGGCTACCGCGACACCGGGTCCTGGCGCATCGCCATCTCGACCGCCCCGGAGCATCGCGACGAGGTGGTCGACCTTGCGGCGGATCTTGTCCGCGCCGCGGTCGACCGGGGCTGGTCCGAGGCGGAGGTGGCGGTCGCCCGCAGGCGGGTCGCCGGGCTGCTTCGGCTCGGGGCCGAGGCGTCGCTCGAGGAGGTGCTGCTCTACGGCGACCACGCCTACGTCGGCGCCGAGCCGGACTGGTCGCGAGCGGCCTACCTGGAACTTCTGGCGACCGTCGACGCCGACGAGGTCAACCTGGCTGCCCGGCTGATGGCGGATCAGCTCGTGGTGGCGACGGCCGGCGGCGACGACTAACGGCACCCGGCGGCTGCCGGATGCGAGCATCCAGATGGAGGGAGGTACCCGGTGAACCGTAGCAGAGCCTCTGCCCGCAGGCCGCGCGTGAAGAAGTGACGGCCCGCAGTTCCATTGGGCTCTGATGGCGAAAGGAGGTGCAGGTGAACCGTCACATTGCCCTGTGCCGTCGGCCACGCGTGAAGAAGTGAAGGGAGGTCATGTGGACCGCAGTTACCGACTCGCGCGTCGTCCCGTGGTAAAGAAGTAGTAATCCGGCCTGCGGCCGGGGTGCGACGCGCGGTGACGCGCCGGCATCGGACCCCGGCCCTGGCACCTGCTTTTCCGTGCGCGCGAGGAACTGACGTGGACGACCTCGACTGGGACCGGACCGTCTTCGCGCTGATCGGCCCGGACGCGCTGGCCCGCCACCTGGGCCGCGTGGTCCTCGACCGCGTCGAGCAGGCCGGCTACCGGCCGGTCGCCTGGCGGGCGATCTGGCACCGCCCGGTCGACCTGGACTTCTTTCACGAGCGCCATATCACGCATGCCTGGAAGGCATACCTGTACCGGCTGGTCGACCAGCTCTTCGCGTTCGGCCCGACCGTCGCGCTGCTGGTGGCCGACGAGCGGCCGGCCGGCGCCGAGACCAGCCACCAGCGGCTGCGCCGCGCGAAAGGCGCCAGCGAGCCCGCGGAGGCCGGCCCTGGCACGATCCGCGGCGACCTGGGGTCGATCAACGTGATGCTCTCGCTGATGCACAGCGCCGACTCGGCCGGCGACGCCAGCCACGAGAGCTCGGTCTTCTTCGGCCGGGAAGGCGCGCCGCGCGGCGGCGAGCCCGCCGATCTGCGCAGCCTGCTCACCTTGCTCGAGCTGACCGGTCCGGCCGAGCGGCGCGGCTACCGTGACGTGCTGGCCGGCCTGCGCGCCCGGATGCTGGCGGCGGCCTGGGATGACCTGCCCCGCCCGGCGCGGAAGACGGCCGAGGCGATGCTGGAGGCCGGAGCCGACGGCCTCGCCGCCGCCGGGAGCGGCGACCGCCTCGCCGACCTGCTGCCGGTGACGCACCCGCTCTCGGCCATACTGCGGGCCGCCTTCACGCCGCGTTCGCCCGGACCCGATCCTGAGCGGGTCAGGCTGGTGCTCCGTACCTACGGCACAGACCTGGACTCGTGGGAGACGCTGGTGCTCGCCACCTCCCGGCGGTTCCCGCCGCGCGGCGCGGCCGACTGACCCGGGCGCGGTCAGGCAGCGGGTCCAAGGGCGGTGACCGCGGCTGACGCTCGGATCGCGGCGGCCAGATCCGGGTCCGCTGACCGGACCCAGCCGGTCAGCGGCGTGCCGACGCACCCTCGCGCCCGCTTCGCCCGGGCCGCTCCCTGCCCGTATCCGATCGTCGCCGCGCCCGCGGCCGCGGCGGCCGGCACCGCACCGTAGAAGGCGGTGGCAAAGTACCCGAACCGGCTCCGCGGGTCGGAGTAGTCATACCCGAGGCTCAGGCAGTGCCAGGCGTCGTGATACCCGCCGAACAGGGCGTACCCGATCATCCTGCGATCCGCCTCGGCGGTGATGACCTGGGCCTGGCCAGCGCAGACGTCCCTGATCAGTGCCTCAAGCCGCCGGCGTTCGGCCGGCTCATCGGCCGCGCCCCGGTACCTGCGCACGAGCTGGCAGCGCAGCGCGGTCAGCGTCCGCAGCACCGGCTCGGCCAGGGTCGCGCCCGGGTCGAGCCTGCCGATCTCGACTCCGGCCTCGCCGAGCCTGAGCAGCTCCCGCGTCGCGTCCTGGCGCCGCTTGCGCGGCAGGCCGCGGAGGTACCCGGCCAGGCCGTCGGGAGGAACCGGCAGGTCCCAGGTGAGCGAGAGCGGCATGGAGGTGAACTCGCCAGCGGCCAGGGCACCGGCCAGGCCGGCCGATTCCTCGCGCACGTAGAGGAAGGCCACCGCCCGCAGATCCTGCCGCGCGGCCCACCGGCAGGCACCGTCGACCAGCGCGCCGAGCAGCGCGGGGTCATCGCGCCCAGGGCCTACCGGGACGCACTCGTAGCCGGGCAGCATGACCACGAGATTCGGAGTCCACCGGCCGGGGCCCGGTGCCGTGGCCGCCAGCTCGGCCCGGCCGGCCCGGGCCTGGTCGGTCAGCGGCAGCGATGGCGCCGTGCTGATCAGCACGTGGTGCAGGTCGAAGAACTCCAGCGGCCGCGGAGTCGTCTGGACGCTGCCGAGCGCGGCGACCCGGGCGATGCCACGCTCGCTGACCACGATGGTGACCACCCGCTCACCGAGCCGGCCGTCCATCGCGCGCAGCCAGCCGGGGCTGGCGAGCAGCGGCCCCGTGCTGGCCAGCTCGGCCCATCCGGGAGCGATCCCCTCGCAGATCTCGGTGCGCACGCTCATCCGGATCCGGCCCGGGCCGGCCTGGCGGCCGGCGCCAGCTCAGACCGGCACAGCTGAGACCGGCACAGCTGAGACCGGCACAGCTCACACAGGCACAAGGTGAGCGTCCAGATGTCGCTCAGCCAGCCCGTGACGCCGCTTGAACACCTCGTTGCTGCGGCCGCCTTCAAGCACCGGCAGCCCGAGCCGGATCGCGAGCGCCACGGACTCGGCGAACAGCAGGGTGTACGGGCTCGCGCTGCCGGTCACGTCGTAGTCGACGCCGCAGGTCCAGGTGTGGAACCGGCGTTCGTCGGTGAGGCAGACGCCGACGGCGACGAGCCTGCCATGCTGGCGGATCCTGATGATCTGCGCGGCCGGCCCGAGCGCGCTGACGAAGCCGGCGAAGGTGCCCGCCGGATAGAAGCCGGGGTTTCCGAACCGCGCCGCGGTACGGGCGCAGAGTTCCGCGATCTCCCCGAGATCCGCCTGCGCCGGGCCGGTCACGTCGGTCATCAGGCCTGCCTCGGCGGCCCGGCGAGCGTTGCGGGCCAGGTTGGCCCGCGCCCGCGGTCCGAGCCGGGCGAGATAGCCGCCGAAGTCGGTCAGCCCGGTCAGGTCGGCGCTGAACCGGTCCACCAGGTGCGCGCCGCCGATTCCGGCCGCGGCAAGCGCGGCGGCGGTGGCCGTGCCGCGCTCGACGTTGACGAATCCGTACCAGGCCGCTCGCCACCTCGCGGCAAGGTCGCGCATGCTCGCCAGAACCTCGGCCACGACATCGGCCCGGTCGGCCGCGCCGACGAGGAGGGTGTCGTAGCAGTGCCATACGTGGCTCAGCAGGGCCGCCCGTCGCTCGATCCCGGGGTGGATCTGCCTGAGTCCGCCCAGCGGGTCCGGCCGGCGGTGCAGCGCCACCGGGACCGCGGCCACCGCCCGGCCGCCGGCCGCGTCCCTGACCAGCAGGTAGCCGACCCGGTCGAGATCGGCCAGCGGGGCGTCATGGTAGGCGGTCAGGTAGTCGGAGCGGTAGAAGATCGGCGCGCCCGCGGCCCGGACGACCGCATCCCAGCCCGCCTGCGCGGCGGCACGCGGATCGTCGTAGCACTCGACCGACAGCGCCCGGCGCGATCGCGGGATCTGCGGTGTCACCACCAAAAGACCGTACTCCACTATCACGCGGGTAGCGATTAGCATGAATGGATCGTTATGCCATTTTCCTGGCTGGATACGAGAGGTGAATGCCGGTGACGTCCGTATTCTTCCGCACCAAGCTGGGCACGACCGAGGAGCTGGCCGCCAGCCCTGGCCAGCCGCTCGTTGACGTCCTGCGCAGGCACGGCATCCCGGTCAACGCCGTGCTGAGCTGGCGCAACGGGGCGGTCGTCGCCGAGGACACCACGGTCGTCGAGCCGGACGACGTGATCGAGGTCCGGCAGGTGCGCCATTACGACCTGGACGTCCTGCGCAAGCCGCGGCGGCAGGTCTACGGCGTGCCGGACCCGGTCTACTCCAAGACCATCCTGTTCGACACCAAGGGCTCGCTTGAACGGCGCACCGAGCAGCTCGATGCGCAGGGATTCGTCCGGTACGTCGAGGAGACGTTCGTCCAGAGCCTGCTGTCGCATGACGTGATGCGGCCCGATGACAAGGTGGTCGTCGGCCTGTCCGGCGGGCGGGACAGCGTCGCCTACCTGACGCTGCTCGAGCGCACCCGCGACCGGCTGCCCGCGATCGACATGACCGCGGTCACGATCACGGGGCTGCCGGACTGGGAGGAGCCCGCCACGTTCGCCGCGGCCCGCGAGTCAGGCGAGCGGCTCGGCGTGCACCAGGTCATCGTCACCGCCGCCGACGTCGAGCGGGTGTTCAGGCTCCGCGGCCAGTTCGTGGACGCGATGAACGAGATCGTGGCCGGCGAGGGCAGCCACCTGACGATGGTCATCGGCCATCAGGTGCTCCGCCGGATGCTCGAGGAGGAGGCGAAGGCCCGCGGCGCCGGCGTGGTCGCGTTCGGCTTCAATGCCGATGACCTGGTGGCCACCATGGTCACGTGGTTCACCAGCGGCTTCCGGATGGGCGGCATCCCGGTCAGGGAGATCGGCGACCTGCGTTACGTGTTCCCGCTGTACCGGATCACGAAGAAGGAGCTGACCCTCTACCTGGAACTGGTCGCCCCCGAGCTCAACCGGCAGGGCACGCCGGGGCGCTTCACCACCGGACCCGACGAGCGGTCGATGTCCTACGGGATCACCGACCACCTGTTCGACCTGTGGCCAGGGATCGACTACTACCTGTTCTCGGCGTTCGAGACCATGCAGCGGTACATGTTCCCGCTGCTCGAGGCGACCTGCCGCGGCTGCGGCGGCCTTTACCTGCTACAGGAGGGCGTCACGAACGCACCTGACCTCTGCGACGTCTGCGACTTCTTCGCCCGGCGTGAGCTGAGCACGGTGAGCTGAGGACACTGAGCCGCCAGCGCAGGGTAAGGACACTGCCTTGAGGTCCGTCCCGTGGTACGAGCGGTACTTCACCGCCGATTACTGGGCGTACGCGGACGCCGAGTACACGACGGAGCGCACCGAGGCCGAGGTCGCCTACCTGGCTGACGTGCTGGCCAGGCACGCTCCGGGCAAGCGGGTGCTCGATCTCGGCTGCGGGTCAGGACGGCACGCGATCGGCCTGGCGCGCCGTGGCTTCGACGTGGTCGGCGTGGACGTGTCCGAGTACGCGCTGGCCCGGGCGCGGGCGGCGGCCGCCGAGGCCGGCGTGCGGATCGGGCTTCGCCGCGCCGACCTGCTCGGCGCCGGCGGCTGGAAGCTGCCGCGGGCCGACGCGGCGGTGTGCGTACAGGCGTTCGGCTGGGGTACCGACGCCGACCAGCTCCGGCTGCTCAGGACCGTGCGGCGGCTGCTGCCACCGGACGGCGTCCTCGTGCTCGACCACTCGAGCATCCTGGCGATCACGCGGATCTACCAGCCGTGGGCCCGTGCCGAGATCGGCGGCGCGTCGTTCGACTTCATCCGCCGCTACGACCCGGTCAGCGGTCGCAGCGGCGGCGAGGTCCGGATCCGCCGGGCCGACGGATCGACCGCGGTGCTGCCCGACGACGTCCGCCTCTACACGCCGGCCGAGGTGCGCGGGCTGCTGACCAGGGCCGGGTTCGTCGTGTCCGCCGCCGACGCCGACTTCGCCGCGGGCGCCCGGGTCACGCTCGCGACCCGGTACGTGCAGTTCATCGCGTCGCCGGCGCCGGTGGCCGAGTCGGCGCTCGCTGGCCATCGTGCTCCGGTCCCGTCGGAGGGAGTGGACCTGCGGTGGGCACCGGACGAGGCCGAGTTCGTGGCCGGCCCGATCGCTGGCGCCTGGGCCGCGATCGGCCGGGAAGGGCCGCCGATCGCCGAGCGGTCGCGCCGGTACGACGTCGCCGACCCGTACGGCGGCGGCCGCGCCGCCGGAGTGCTCGCCGCCCATCTGGGCTGGCCCGCCGGGACCACACCGGCCGACGGCCGGGTCAGCGTGGGCGCGGGCGCGACCGGGCTGCTGCACGGGCTGGCCAGGCTGGCCGACGGCGGCGCCGTGCTGGTCGCGCCGGAGGGGCATCCGCAGCTGGCCGAGGCCGCCGCCGTGGCGGGCAGCGAGATCAGGGTCACGGCGATGACCGACCCGGCGGCGGTGCTCGCAGCCGTCGGCACGCACCGGCCGGCGATTACGGTCATCGACCGCCCTGGCCTGGTCGGCCGGCTGTGGCCGCACGGGGCGATCAGCGACCTGGCCGCCGGGATCGCGGCGGCCGGCGGAGTGCTCGTCGTCGACGAGACCTGCGGCGGTTACCTGCCGCCAGGCAGCAGCGCCGCCGTGCTGACCGATCGCTGCCCGGCGCTGATCGTGCTGCGCAGCATGTCCAAGGGTTACTGCTGCGGCGGCCTGCGGATCGGGTTCGCGATCACGTCAGCCGACCTGGCCGGCCAGGTCCGCGCCGTGCTGGCCCCGCTCGCCGCGAGCGCGCTCGCCCTTGACGTATCGCTTGAGCTGCTCCGGCTGCCCGATCCGCTGGCCCCGCTGCGCCAGCGGATCGAGCAGGTCAAGCCGTCGATCGCGGCAATGCTCGCCGATGCGGGCATCGCTGTCACCGAGACCGACCCGCACGTGCCCTGGCTCGTGCTCGACGCCGATCCGGTCACCAGGGCCGCGCTCGCGGCCAGGGGCCTGGTCGCCAAGGAGGCGCCGGTCCTTCGTGCGGACGGCGGCAGGTCGGCGCTGCTGCGCCTGGCCGTCCCGCTCTCCGCCGAGCGGCTCACCGCCGTCGAGTCGGCGCTGCGGGCCGGCCGCCGGGCAGCGCGCTGATGGGGCTCGCCGACCTGGTCGCCGCCGTCCACGCGGAGTTCGACGCGGACGCCGCGATGGCCGATGTCGCCGCCGTCAGCGGGCACGACAGGTACCAGGCGTCAGCGGGCATCAAGGCCGCCGCCGAGTACGTCGCCGCCCGGGCCGAGGCCGCCGGGCTGGCGGACGTCGCGGTGCTGTCCTTTCCCGCCGACGGCACCCGGCGCTGGTGGACCTATCGCGCCCCGCTCCCGTGGACGCCGGTGCGGGCCAGCCTCAGCTGCGACGGCACGGTGCTGATCCGGTACCCGGAGCAGCCTTATACGCTCGCGGCGAACTCCGCTGGCACGCCGCCAGGCGGCCGGACCGCCCGGTGCGTGCGGTGGTCGGCCGTGCGCGACGGCGCCGATCCGGCCGGCGCGCTCGTCATCGTCGATGCTCCAGCGGTGCTCGCCGCCATCGCCGGACCGCTGACATCGGCCGGTGCGGTCGCGGTGGCGGCCGACGCGCTCGGCGGCCTGGCCGACCGCGAACCTGGCCAGGTCGGCCGGATCGAGCTTCCGGCCGGCAGCGCGCTGTCCGCCTTCAGCCTTACCCAGGACCAGCTCGCCAGGCTGGCCGCCGCGGCCGACCGTGGCGTCATCGCCGAGGTCGCGGTCGAGGTCGACGACACCGACCTGGGACTTCCGGTCGTGACCGCGAGGCTGCCGGGCACGAGCGACGACGAGCTGCTCCTGGCCGCCCACCTGTGCCATCCCCGGCCAGGGGCGAACGACAACGCATCCGGCGTCGCTGCCCTGCTCGGGGTCGCCAGGGTACTCGCGGGCGGCAGGGACGGCGCCGGTCGCGGCCAGGGTTCGGCCGGTTCCGGCAAGGGCTCCGGCGCGGGCTCCGGTCAGCCAGACATCAGGTTCGTCTGGGGCCCGGAGTTCGTCGGCGTCGCCGCATACCTGCACGATGTCGTGCAGGCCGGCCGGGCCGCGGTCCCGTCACTCGCGGTCAACGTCGACATGGCAGGTGAGAATGTGCAGCGCTGCGGAGGGCCGCTGGTGATCGAGCGCGGGCCCGACGACCTGCCGTCGTTCCTGCCTGCCCTCGCAGAGCGGTGCGCCGCGCTGCTGCCGCCGGATTCGCGTTCCTACAGCGGCGCGGTTCCCTGCGACCCGTGGACCTGGCGCGCCACCCCGTTCGCTGGCGGCTCCGATCACGCGCTGCTCGCCGACGCGCCGACCAGGTGCCCGGCGATCGCGCTCGGGCACTGGCCCGACCGGACGAACCATTCGTCGGCCGACACGCTCGACGTCGTCGACCCGGCCGAGCTGCGCCGCACCGCGGTCGTGGCAGGCGCGGTCGTCGCCGCGGTGCGCGGCCGTCCCGACCCGTGCATCGCCGCCGATGTCGCCGACGCCACCGTCTCGTGGGCGGCCGAGCATGTCCTTGCGGCACTCCCCGGCCGCCGGCTTCCGGCACGTTCCGCCTCGCCCGCAGATCCAGCGCACCGGCTCGCCGACGGGCCAGCGAACGGGCCGGTGCTCGATCCCCGAGCCGAGGCGAGCACCCGCCGCTGGCTCGATCACCGGGCGAAGGTCGCCGTCGGAGCGGTGCGGGCGCTCGGACTGGCTGGGGCCACCGAACCGCAGATCCAGAGTGCTGCCCGCTGGGTCACGTCGATCGCCGACGCCGCCGCGGGGCGCCTGACCGGCGCCGGCGAGGGCGCAGCGGATCACCTCGCGGGGCCGGCGCTGGCCAGGAGCTGGCCGGGTCCGGCGAACCTGCGCGCGCTCGCCGAGGCCGCGCCGGCCGATGACCGCGCGTGGCTGGACGCATGGCTGGCGCGGGATCGTGGCGGCAGCTACGCCCGCGCGCTCGCGCTGATGCATAGCCTGAACGGCGAGCGCGACCGGCAGGGCATGGCCTGGTGGGCGGCGCTGAGCAGCGAGCTGCCGATCCAGGCCGACTTCGCCGACAGGTTCCTTGACCTGCTCTGCCGGGCCGGCTGGGCCGGGGTTCCCGCACCAGGTGGCTGCTGATGAGGCCGCGGGTGCTGGCAGACCGCAACCTGCGGATCCTGTTCGCCGGCCAGACGATGAACATGCTCGGCAACAGCGCGATGATCGTCGTGCTGGGCATCTGGGTGAAGGACCTGACCGGGTCGAGCGGCGCCGCCGGGGTGATCTTCCTGCTGCTGTTCATCTCGTCGTTTCTCGCGCCGGCCACCGGCATGCTGGTGGACAGATTCCCGCGGCGGCGGGTGCTCGTGATCAACGATCTGCTGACCGGCGCCGGTATCGCGGTCCTGGTCCTGGTCCGCGGTCGCCAGGACGTCTGGCTGCTCTACGTGGTCGCCATCGGCTACGGCATCTCCGGGCAGATATACCGGGCCGCCCGCGGCGGCCTGCTGCACTCGATGATGCCGGATAACCTTCTCGGCGACGCCAACGGGATGTTCAGCAGCCTGAGCCAGGGCCTGCGGATTGTCGGGCCCGCGGCCGGCGCCGCGGTGTACGCGGCCTGGGGCGGCGGAGTGGTGGCGGTTGCCGATACGGGCACGTTCGTGATCTCGGCAGCCTCCTACCTGCTGCTCAGGGCGGTACCCGACCTGCCCAGGTCCGCTGCCGGGCCGGCCGGCGCGGAGCGGCCGCGGCGCGAGTTCCTGACCGAGATGGTGGCCGGCGCCCGGCATGTGGCGGCGAACCCGGTGATCCGTCGCATGGTGCTGGCCAGCGCGGTGGCGTTCAGCGGCGCCGGCATGATCAATGTGGCGATGTTCTCGCTGGTCGATCAGGGCCTGCATCGCCCGACCGCGGTCATCGGGGTGCTCGCGAGCATCCAGGGCGCGGGTAGCGTGATCGCCGGGGTGTCGGTGGGCCGGATGCTGCGCAGGCTCGGCGAGTACGCGATCGCGAGCATCGGGTTCCTGCTCAACGGCGTCGGCCTGGCGGTCGCGAGCACTGCGACGCTGGCCGGCGCCGTCGTCGGCTATGTGGCCATCGGCCTCGGCCTGCCGATGATCCTGGTCGCCGAGATCACGCTGGTGCAGCGGCGCACGCCAGGAGAGCTCCAGGGCCGGGCGATCGCCGCGTCGGAGGCGATCATCGACTTCCCGTTCGCGCTGTCGATCGGGACCGGCGCCGCGGTGATCGGGCTGGTCGGGTTCCGGCCGATCTACATCGGCGTGGCGGCCGGCTTCACGCTGGTGGGACTCGCGCTCCAGCCGTACCGCACGATCACCAGGCCCGAGCCCGACGCCACCGTTCCCGCCGACACAGCCTCAGCCGACACAGCCTCAGCCGGCCGAGCTCAAGCCGACCCCGCTCCAGCCGATGCGGCTCCAGCCGACCCGGCTCCAGCCGACCCGGCTCCAGCCGACCAAGCACGGCCATGACCGTGCCGCGGCGGGCGAGCGGCGAACCCGCTTCGGTCAGCATCCGGGCTATAGCGGGCGATCCAGCGGCGGCCGAGCTGCTCGCGCAGACGTCGTTCGGCGAGCCGGGCCTGCACCGGCACCATCCCGAGCGCAACCTGACCGTCATCGCCGCCGCGATCACCGACGCCTTCCTGGGAACAGGCCCGGTCAGGCTCGGGCGCAGCCGCAGCCTCGCGGTGATCGCCGTGGACGGGCTCGGCTTCGCGCACGCGGCCAGGACCCTCCGTCCGTCCGTGCTCGTGCCGCTGACCAGCGAGTTCCCGACGACCACCATCGCCTGCCTGCTGACGTCGCTGACCGGCCAGCCGCCCGACGCGCACGGCTTCATCGGCGTGCAGTACCTGCACGCCGACGGGATCCATTCCGTCAACTGCCACGACGGGCGGCTCTACGCTCCCAGTGGCGACGCCGAGGCCCGTCCCACCGTCACGCCGACGTTCCGGACCGTCTTCGACGTCCTGGCCGGCCAGGGCGTGCGGACGGTGGCCGTGCCCAACGAGCTCGGCCGGCTCGACGGCGAGGTACGGGACCGGATGCTGCACGGCGCCGACGTGATCGTCCCGGCGCTCCCGGCGGCGCCGGATCCGCTGGCCCTGATCGCGGCGTTCGACGCTCAGCTCAGCGCCGCGGTATCCGTCGGCCAGGCCACACTGACCTGGGCGTACGTCGACCTGGACAGTCATGTTCACCGCCAGGGCTTCGGCCGGCCTGTCGACGACGCCGCGGCTGCGCTCGGCCGGCTGGCGCTCAGGCTGAGCCAGGAAGGGACCGCCGTGCTCGTCTTCAGCGATCACGGTCTGACCGCGAACCATCCGGGCACCGACACGCTCGGAGTGTGGCGCGCGGCCTCGGATGAGCGCTGGTGCCGCCTGCCCGCCGGCGGCGCTGGCCGGGTCCGCTGGCTCTATCCGCGCGCCACCCGCGCCGACCGGCTGGCCGCCCTGCTCGCTGACGGGATCACCGATGCCGCGGTCACCGACCCCGCTCAGGCGGCGCGGTGGGGACTCGTCCGGCCCGGCTCGATCGGCCAGCGAAGGCTCGGCGAGATCGTGCTGCTCGCGCGCGGGCCGGACTTCCCGGCACCAGACACGGCGACCGCCTTCGAGCACGGCTCGATGACGCCGGAGGAACTGCTCGTGCCGATGGCGATCTGGTACCCGGATCGCTGACCGCGTCAGTCCATCGAAGAACTGACGTAACCGCACAGTTACGTCGGCTCACGTGTAACCGTACGGTGTCACTCAGCTGGATGTAACCGTACGGTGTCTAGTCCAGAGAAGGACGGCTCACGGCTGGATCCAATGATCTCTCGAATGACCGGCCGCTTCGTAGCACCCGACGAGGGCGGCCTCCGGCGAGCGCACACGAAGGCCGGCCACCAGAGGCTGCGGCCGCCTGGCAGGATCGGCGTCAGGCCGGCTCAGCTGCGGGCGTTCAGGTGCCGGATCAGGACCGTGTAGACGACGACGTTGCTGAGGTAGGAGCCGGTGGCGTAGTCGAAGAGCCCGCCGCAGGTGATCAGGCGCAGTTCGGCGTCTGGCACCGGCCCGTAGACGGCGGCCCGGGGGAACCGGTCCTTGGGATAGATCCGGACGGCGGTTACCCGGAAGACGGCCACCGTGTGGTCGGCCCGTACGACATAGACACGCTGGCCGCGGTGCAGCAGCCGGAGCCGGTAGAAGACGCCAGGCCCGGAGCGCGAGTCGATGTGCCCGGCGATCACCGAAGAGCCGACCGCGCCAGGCCGGGGGCTGCCGGTATACCAGCCGGCCGCTGCCGGGCTTGGCGGCACCTGAAGGGCACGGGCACTGGTCAGGCCAAGGCGGATCAGGCTCGTGCTGACGCCGATCGCCGGGATGACCAGCCGTACCGGCCTGGCTATCCGGATTCCCCTGCCATGCCGCCACGAGCCGGGCTGGCCGGCCAGCCCGGTCGGCGCGGCAACCTTCGGTGCCGGGCCGACCGGGCGCGGAGCGTCGGCGCGGCTGGCGAGCACCCAGCCACCCAGTCCCAGGGCCGCGGCCAGGACGCCGCAGGCCACCAGCACGACCCCGGCCGACCTGGCCATCCTGTGCCGTTCCGCGGGCCGGCGATGCCTGGCCGCCGACCTGCGGGCGGCCCGGGCCGGCGAGCCGCGATCAGCCCCGGGCTCTGCCCGGGTCACGTCACAGCGGGCGGCCGGCGGCTCCCGACGGCGTGGGCGCCTCGCGGCCGCCTGGCCCACGTGGCGCCGCCCAGCACCAGCAGCATCCCGCTGCCGATCAGCGTGAGCCACAGCACGGGCGACGGGCCGGGGCGCGGGGCGGTGCCGCCGAGGCCGGTGGCCGGAGCGCCGGCCGGAAGGACCCGGCTGCCCGCCGCGTCCACCAGGTCATCGAGCTTGAGGTGGCCAGGGTCATCGAGCACGACGATGGTGTGGATGGTGCCGGCCGCCAGCGTGATCACCGACGTGGTGCGCTGAGTCTCGCCGACCGCGCGGACGGACCAGGTGCCAGGCGAGACCACCTTGTAGCCGGTCACGGACGCGAAAGCGAGCTCGCTGACCAGGACCTTGTGCCCGGCCGTGACCGTCACCTGGTGCTGGGACAGCGACGCCTGGATGATCCTGACCAGTACCTTGCCGCGCGGAGTGGTCAGCCGGTCCCGCAGCACCTGCAGCCGCAGGCCCTTGTTCGGGCCCATCCCGGCGACCGTGTACGCGACCCCCGCGTGCACGTCGATGCTCGTGGACAGCACTGGCGCCGAGGACGCGGACGCCCCCGCGGCGCGCATGGCCACCGTGTATACGCCGCTGGGAACCTTCTCGTAGCCCGAGATCGTGCCGTAGGCGACGTGGTGCACGACGATCATGGCGTCGGGGTTGTGGAATGAGTACAGGTAGACGTCCACTGCCGGGGTGTTCGGGGACAGGTGGGCCAGCCTCAGCCAGCCAGATCCGCCCGACGCGGAGGCGGGCGCGGATGCGGCGAACCCGAGCAGTCCGAGCGCTAGCACGACGGGAGCCAGCAGCCGGCTGATACCGGCAAAAGCGGTCTTCAGCATAAGAGCTCCAAACGTTCTAATTCTGATTATTAACCTTGTTAATTTGTCAGCTGTTAGTTGTCAGCCGTGAGCGATCAGGCCGACCGGGCTTGGCCTGGCGAACCTGACCAGCACGTCCTGCTGGCCGCCGTGTCGCACGACGGTGATGCTGGTCGCTAGGTACGGGGGACGCTGGCCATGCAGGAAGCCCAGCATCCAGCGGAGGTAACCGCGACCGGTCATGCCAGCCTGGCGACCGGCGCCGGACAGCTCGACCGAGCTCAGCGGGACGCCATAGCCCGATCCGGGTGCCCGGTCATCGAAAGCCAGGATCCTGACCGGGTGCTGGGCCGCCAGGACGGGAAGCATGAGCAGCAGCCGCGGGTCGATCCAGCCCGCGGCGAGCTCAACCACGGCATGAGCCGGCAGCTCGATCCGCTTGTTGCGCAGCAGCTGGATTCCCGCGGCCTTCCTGGCGGCGACATCGGCGTCCAGCGCCCTGGTGTAGCTGGCGGCACCGTCCGGCGCGATCACCCTGACGTCTACCCGTGACCCCCCCGACCCGAAGCTGGCCAGCACCGTCGGCGCGTACACGCTGCTCAGCCGCCCGCCGAACTGGCTCCGCACGACCGGCGTGGCAGCGACCACGTCGGCGCCGAGCGGGTCGGGCGTGGTCGGACTGATCACCAGCAGGTTGGACGCCGGCAGCCCGTCGCCGATCAAGGACGAGCACATCACCGCGTCACAGGCGACGATGGCGCTCCGGCTGACCTCCCGCGAGATCCACGCCGCGGCGCGGACCCGGGCCGTCCCGGCCGCCGACAGCCCGCTGATCGCCCGGCCGCTCGTTCCCGGCGCCCTGGTGCCGCCCGGGTCGGCTGGCCGCAGGCCGGCGTCGTTTCCGGACAGCACCACGGCGGTACCTCCAGCCGCGGCCGCGACGGAGGCCAGCGCGGCCAGCAGGGCAAGACGGCGACGCCGTGATCCCGCGGGGCGCCCGAGCCATGTCCGCACCGCCGCCATCCTGGCCGCCAGCCGTGACCTGGACCGAGGTTCCGCACCCTGGAGTTCCTGCCGTGGCGTGCCGCCGGCCGGCCACGCGCTCCCGGCCGGGGTGGCCGGCCCGCCAGGCGCCAGATCCTGGCCAGGCACCTGGCCGGCGGCCGGCGGCGAGGTCAGGACGGGCTTGAATAGCGACCGCAGGGAATCGGGCAGCTGCTGCACCGGCGGCCGCTGGCCGGGTCGCGCGGACTGCGGACCGGAGCCGGGCCGGGCGGCGCGCTTAGGCAGCGCCGGGGGGATCTCCGCCGCGGGCGGAGGCACAACAGAACCAGCCACGCTGCCCGGCTGGCGCTGTGTCCAGTTCTCCTCGCCCATGGCGCCGGTCTCCGCTGGTCTAGGAACCGGGGCACATCGATAGCACCCCCGATACAGAGGAGCACAAGATGACACAAATGTTCAACCGGAATCGACAACTATTATAGGAATAAGACGGTCAGCGCGCTTGAAAGCATCCCAGAAGCAACACGCAACCGCTCCATGACGGCATGGCGATGCCCGGTCGGCGCGGGGTCCAGCCCGATGTGACCGGACTATTCTGACCGGTCCGCCCGCGCGGCTAGGCCTCGGCGGATGGCTGAGATGGGGCAGCAGACGGCTGGGTCCGGGGAGACGGCGGGACCGCAGCGGTGGGCGGCGTCAGCCTCGCCGAGGCCGTGTAGGCCACGACGACGGCCAGGATCACCAGCGGCATCACGGCGAGGCCGTCCGACTCCAGCAGCAGCGTGGCGAGCAGGACGGAGGTCATCGGGAGCCTGAGCAGGACCGCGCACATCGCGCCTATGCCCATCGCCACGCCGGTCACCAGCGGAAGCCCGGCCAGGTGCGACAGCGCCATCCCGCCGGCCGCGCCGACGAACATCGCCGGGAAGGTCGGGCCGCCGCGGAAGGCGCTCAGCGATACGCCGTAGGCGAGGGACTTGCAGGCGATCAGGAGCAGCAGGGTGGCCACGGTGTAGCCAGCGCTGTGCGTGATCAGCGGGCCAAGCGCGTTCTCCCCGGAGAAGAGGACCTCAGACGATGCTTTCGCGGTCCCGGCGGCGAACGCGATCGCGAGCAGCGCGATGACCAGCCCGGCAGCCGGCATGGCCAGCAGCAGCCGTCGCTCGACACGCGGCCGTAGGATCAGGCCGAGCCGCCGGATCGCCGAGCCGAGCAGGGCGGCGATCAGGCCGATGGCTATCGCCCACCCGAACTCGGCGAGGGTCGGGGACCCGACATGCGGCAGGTGTGGGATCGCCAGCGAGAACGTGCCAAGACCGGTCAGGTTGTCCAGGCCGAGGAAGATCAGCGAGCCGATCCCGGCGGCGAGCAGTCCGGGCAGCAGCACGAGCTCCAGGGTCTGGCCCGCCAGTCCCGAGGCTTCCATCAGCAGGAACGCGCCGAGCAGTGGTGAGCCGAGCAAGGTGCTGACCGCGGCGAAGCTGCCCGCGGCGGCCAGCACCGCGCTCGTCTGGGCCGGAACGTCCCGCCTGAGCAATCTGACCGCGCAGACACCGAGCCCGCCGCCGAGAGCTATCAGGGGAGCTTCTGGGCCGAGCACCACGCCGAGGCTGAGCGTAGCCAGTGCCGCGAGCAGCACGCCGGGCAGCTCGACCGGCACCGGAGCGCCCTCGCCCGCCTTGAAGCCGTCGGCCGGCGAGCGGCCGCCGTTGCCCGGCAGCTGCCGGATGACCAGCCCGACCAGGAGGCCGGCCAGCAGCAGCGGCAGTACCGGCCACCAGATCGGCTCGGATGCCAGGCCCAGTTCCCCGGGCAGGCCGGTGAAGATCCAGTCTTGCAGCCAGGTCACCAGCGCGAGAAAGCCGTAGGCCGCGGCGGCGACCGGCACTCCGATGGCCGCGGCGAGCATCAGCAGCCCGAGGTAGCGCCTGCTCCGGAGCAGCGCAAGCGGATCGGACGGAGTCGGCATCAGGCCGGGCCGGTCATCCGACCAGCAGGTAGATGCTCTTGCCCGCCAGCCAGAAACCGATCAGGAGGGCGATCAGGATGATCATCGCGTCCCGGTGACGGTCGAGCCACAGGCGCAGCCGCTCCAGCCTGGCGGCGGCCGCCTCCGGCGCGAAGGCGGCGTGAAGCTCCATGGTCAGGAAGCTCGACGTGGCCACCAGGCAGAACAGCATCAGCGCCAGGTAGCTCTGCGCCGAGCTGAGCTTCGCCTGGATGACCGTCGTCGCACCGCTGGCCACGAGGGGCCAGGGCTGGAGCACGACGGCGAGCCCGGCCGCGGCCCAGAGCGAGAGCCGGTCGAGCCCGGCCATCCAGGATGGCGGCTTGCGGGGACGGCCCCTGCGGCGCCACCGCCACGCTCCGAGCAGGATCAGCACGATGCCCAGGGCGAGCTTCACCGCGTCGACGGCGGTGGACGGGGCAGTGCTCGGCGCGGGCGGCTTGCCGCCGGTGGCCAGCACCACGGCGGCGATCACCACCACCAGGCACGCCAGCCAGCCGAGGACAAAGGCCAGGCCCTTCCTCGTGCCCCGCTCGGCACTCAGCAACAGGATGAAGGCCGTCAGCGGGAAGGGCTGAAGAGCGATCCCGAGCCCGATGAGCAGAAGGTCAACGACCATGCCGCAAGCCACCTCGGCGAGCCGAGTGTGGCCGGCCGCACGACATCAGGTACCGCTGACGTTTTCGCACGCCGCAGACCATTCCCCGCCGACAGTCTGCGTGCCTCACCCGCACCGGGTGAGGGCCGACGCCGGCCGAGCGCCCCGCCCGCGGCTGGTCGGGGCCGACGTCGGCTCAGTTCCTCGCGGGAGCGGGGCCAACGCCGGCCCCGAGCTCAGGCAGCGCTCGGCCGGAGCACTCGCCTGGCCCCCCTCGGCGCCGGGAAAGGCGGGGGGCCGCACAGTGCCGCGTGCTGGCCGCCCCGCTGGCCGCGCCGCAGCAGCGGCCCGGATCGGCGCTGACGTCGGGTCAGCTGCCTTGGCTGGGTCTTGCGGTGCCTGGCCGGGACCGGCGCCCACATGACGCCGAGCGCGAACGGCAGGCGGAGGATGTCGCCCCGCCGGCCAGCCGATTGAGTTCGACCGTCGCTCATGTCCGTGCCTTCCCTCTGTTCGGGGATATGTCGTTCAAATGACCGGGAAGACGTCACGTCATGACGCAGAACAGGGCAGGATTTCCGCGACATTTCCGCGACCTCGCAGGCATGCCAGAAACTGGCGCGGGAGGTGCACGATGACGACGACGGAACCGCGCGGCGCTTCGGCAGCACCCGGCGCGGCAGCACCCGGCGCGGCAGCACCCGGCGCGGCAGCACCCGGCGC